>NZ_CP047639.1:2095101-2409121 GCF_011046025.1 Proteus sp. ZN5 | reverse complement strand
ATAACCCCTTTAGAGTCACATACAGTGATATTTTCGCGTGTTAACCCTAAAGCAACCAATAAGTTCATACAAGCAATAGATGCGGCACCAGCTCCTGATACCACTAATTTTACTTTGCTGATCTCTTTTTTAATAATACGTAAGCCATTGAGGATGGCTGCTGTAGAAATAATCGCTGTACCATGCTGATCATCATGGAATACAGGAATGTTCATTTTCTCACGCAGTTTTTTCTCAATATAGAAACACTCTGGTGCTTTAATGTCTTCGAGGTTAATACCACCAAATGTTGGCTCTAATGACGCAATAATATCAACGAGTTTATCAGGATCTGTCTCATTAACTTCAATGTCAAAAACATCAACGCCAGAAAACTTCTTAAACAAAACGCCTTTACCTTCCATCACAGGCTTACCTGCTAAGGCACCGATATTTCCAAGTCCAAGTACTGCAGTACCATTTGAGATCACCGCGACAAGGTTACCTTTGGCTGTATAGCGATAAGCGGCAAGAGGATCGGCTGCAATTTCTAAACAAGGAGCAGCGACGCCCGGTGAATAAGCTAATGCTAAATCACGTTGGGTTATGAGTGGTTTTGTCGGTGTTACTGTGATTTTGCCGGGTACGGGAAATTCATGAAAATCTAGAGCGCTTTGTTTTAATTTGTCTTCCATCTTCATATCCTTTGTATCAATAGGGTAAGGGCTTCGTTAGTATAATGGTAATGGGGCGTTAAATCATGACGGCTCCGACACTTTTTTCAAATTAGTAAACTAGATTCATTATAAACAATTAATACCTAGTTATAGGTATATTATTAACCCTATTTAATTTCATCTGTGTAATAAACTCGAACAGAAAAAAGACAATAGTTGTTTATTATTTATCAGATATTAAATTAACATTTAAAATAATTAAATTTTTTATATAGTTTAAAAAAACAATAACTATTTTCACTTGTTGATTATTTTTAAAATAGCCTCGTCCCTGCACAACTCATTGTAACTATAAAGATTTTATAGAATTAGATTTTTTGTTAGTCTTTTTGGTTATTTTCTTTTTTACCCGTAACAATAATTGGTGTAATATTGCCAACCGTCAATTTTATTTTCTTATTCTTTTAATAAGATGTCTGATTCTAATTTTTATTCCTCATTTGGAATTTACTTTTTTATTTTCTGCTATTGGAAAGATTACACACATTATTATTTTTTTTTAGGGAGAGGGGTTATGCCTAGCTACTCAATTATGATAGTGGATGATCACCCTATCATGAGATATGGATTACGGCTATTGTTAGAAAAAGACAAGGATTTTGTCGTAGTAAGCGAAAGTGGCAATGCTCAAGAGGCTGTAACCGCTGCAAAACAATTAAATCCAGACTTAATTATGATGGATTTAAATCTACAAGGGCGTTCAGGTATTGATATTATTCGAACACTTCGTCGCTCTGGTTTAACATCTTATGTTCTTGTTTTATCTGTTTCTGATTCACGTAATGATGTTTACGCTGCATTAGATGCTGGCGCAAACGGTTATCTTTTAAAAGAGTGTGAGTTAGACATGCTATTACTTAGCCTACGCAAAGCTGCTGTTGGGCATCCAGTTTATAGCGAGCGAGTGTGGCAATATATTCAGCTTAGGCAAAACTATTCTGATCCGCTTTCAGCGTTGACTAAAAGAGAGTTGGATGTTCTTCATGAAGTGTCTGCTGGAATGAAAAATAAGCAAATTGCTGAGAATTTATTTATTTCTGAAGAAACAGTGAAAGTTCACATTCGTAATATTTTAAAGAAACTGCAAGTCACTTCTCGTTTAGCTGCCAGTCTTATTCTTATTAAGCACCAGTACTAAACGTTTTACCCCGACACTAGGTCGGGGTAAAAAGATATATCGCTTTAATATTCCATTTAAGACTGTATCAAGTCATTTATTACTCAATAGGTACTGGATAACTCAATACTTTAAAATGGTTATCAGGTAATTTTTCGATATTTAACTGATACAGTTCTCGATTTATCCCATTAATCACAATATCAAGTTCGCTAAAAGCAGATTGTATTTCTTCATTCGTTGCCCATGAAGGAATACCTTTCACTCCATAATAGAAATAAATTTTACTTTTACCTGAGCCTATTGGCTGAATTTCTTTTATCTGACTAATAAAAAGATGACCATAACAGAAGTCTTGATAAGGTTGCCAAGCTTTGCGCCCTTTTTCACTAAGATTGAACACCCACTCTTCTCCATTTGCGGTTTGTTCAATCAATCCTGCTTCGACTAATGCATTCATTCTTTCTAATACCCATGGTGCATCATCTTCATTGCTGTACACAGGCCATTTCCCTTCGCCCAAACACAATAAATAATCACTGTTAAAAAAGGCCTCTAAGGCTATTTTATACTCATCAACTTTTGGACTGTCTTTTTCTTCGTCAGCCCAGCTAAAAGAAGAGAGTAAAAGCAATATAAGACTCAGTGAAATACTTTTCATATTTTCTTTTACCAACGGAAATCTTTATTCGTATTTGTATTACTCTACGCTACACAATTCGTTACACTAACGTGACAGTTTAATATCCGATATATTTTATAATGTAAATAGGATTTTTCACTACAACAAAAGCTGTTATTTTGGAATTGTATAACACTCATTCACATCAATACTAATATTACGTATTGTCATATAAGGAAAATATCATGTCCATGACAAACCTGACATATACCATGTACGGCATAAAAAATTGCGATACCATCAAAAAAGCGCGTAAATGGTTAGATGATAATCATATTCCTTACGCGTTTCATGATTACCGCAAAGAAGGTTTGACGGAAGCATTATTACGCACCTTTACAGAAAATTTAGATTGGCAGACACTTGTGAATAAAAGAGGAACAACTTGGCGTCAATTATCCGATGAAGAAAAGAACGCAATCACTGATGTCACCTCGGCAATTTCACTTATGTTAGATAAACCAGCCATTATTAAACGCCCTATTCTTATGTCATCTGACAACCGTTTTATCGTTGGTTTTGATACCAATGATTATTCGACCTTTACAGGAGCCTAATTTTTATGTCCTGTCCTGTTATTGAGCTTGCACAGCAACTGATTTCGCGTCCATCAATCAGCCCTGATGATCAAGGTTGTCAGCAATTGATTATTGATAGGCTTGCCCCTCTTGGTTTTACTATTGAAAGAATGCCTTTTGGTGAAACTGAAAATCTCTGGGCTTGTCGTGGTGGTGAGGGTGAAACACTGGCTTTTGCTGGCCATACTGATGTTGTACCAACAGGTGATCCTAATTTATGGGATAATCCACCTTTTGAACCGTCTATTCGTGATGGTATGCTATATGGGCGCGGAGCGGCAGACATGAAAGGCTCGCTTGCTGCCATGATTGTAGCAGCTGAGCGCTTTGTTCGCTCTTATCCTGATCACCGTGGGCGACTCGCTTTTTTAATTACATCAGATGAAGAAGCTAAAGCCGCAGATGGTACGGTTAAGGTTGTACAATCATTAATATCACGTGGCGAACGCCTTGATTATTGCCTTGTGGGTGAACCTTCAAGCCAACATCATTTAGGTGATATGGTAAAAAATGGTCGTCGAGGCTCAATAACAGCAAATTTAATTATTCAAGGTGTGCAAGGTCATGTCGCTTATCCTCACCTTGCAGAAAATCCTATTCATCTTGCCTCTCCTTTTATCCAAGAACTTGTTAATACGGTTTGGGATGAAGGCAATGAGTTTTTCCCAGCCACCACTATGCAAATTGCCAATATTCATGCAGGTACAGGCAGTAATAATGTGATCCCCGGTGAGCTGTTTATTCAATTTAATTTCCGCTTTAGTACCGCAATTACGGATGATGAAATTCGTCAACGCACAGAAGCGTTATTACAAAAGCACCAACTTCGCTACCAATTAGAATGGTCGTTATCTGGTCAGCCTTTTATTACTGGGCAAGGCAAATTACTTGAAGCAGTACGCTACTCCGTTAAGCATTACACCAATTTAGAGCCAGAACTCTCCACCAGTGGAGGCACTTCTGATGGCAGATTTATTGCCCAAATGGGAGCACAAGTTGTCGAATTAGGCCCTGTTAATGCAACAATCCATAAAGTTAATGAGTGTGTTAATGCGGCCGATTTACAACAACTTAGCCGAATTTATCAGCGAGTTATGGAGCAACTTATTTTATGATAACGCCTTTAATGCTAACAGGCCGTTCTACCGACCATTTAGTCACCTTATCCGGTCAGCATCGCTTACAGTTTAATGCCACGAAGGCTTTTTTAGCGTTACAGCAACAAGCCACAAAAGCAGGCTTTAAATTAATGCCAGCTAGCTCTTTTCGTGATTTCAATCGCCAATTAGCGATATGGAATGGAAAGTTTGAAGGTAGTCGCCCTGTTTTAGATGCCCAAAGCCAGCCAATGGATATTCATGCATTATCAGAAGGTGAACGCTGTCTCGCTATTTTAAAATGGTCTGCATTGCCCGGCGCAAGTCGCCACCATTGGGGCACTGAAATTGATATTTACGATCCTTTTCGCTTACCTGAAGGTCAATCATTACAATTAGAACCTTGGGAATACGAAGAAGGTGGCTATTTTGCAGAGCTTAATGAATGGTTAACGGAGAATATGTCAGCGTATGACTTTTATCGCCCTTTTACTCATAAAGAGAGTGATATTGCTTACGAGCCTTGGCATATCAGTTACTGGCCTCTTTCTCATGAAGCGTCACTTGCTTACACACCTGATATTTTAAAATCGGTGTTAGAAGAAGAGAATATTTATGGTAAACAGTGGCTATTAGCTAATCTTGACGAGATATTTGCACGTTACATTGTTTTGCCTGAATAACGTTATTTTTCACATGGAGCTTCTTGTTGATCGTTAACAGGAAGTCTCCACATAAATATCAACAAACACACTAAGATTATCAGCAATAATATTCTGACCCAAAGCATAGACACTAACCACAGTGAAATTGCAAAGGTAATTAAGATCACTAAGATAGCTTTAGGTTTTGCCCCTTTAGGCATAGCGCGATAAGTTTGCCAATATCGTAAATAAGGGCCGAACCAAGAGCGATATAGTAACCAATAATGAAAGCGCTTTGACGAACGAGAAAAACACCATGCGGCTAGTAATAAGAAAGGTGTAGTAGGTAATACAGGTAAAACAACCCCTAATGTGGCTAATCCCACACATAACCAACCTGCTATAATCAATAATATCCGTTTCATGCTGTGCTTTTCCAACTCATGCTTTATTGCGTTATTTTATAGAGTAAATAAAAAAGATCCTCATTCTCAACAACAATTTTAAAATATAAGGCTTATTTATGCACTGGCTTGCTGACTATTGGTGGGTAATAATAATTCTTTTAGTAGGAATTATTATTAACGCTATTAAAGATATGAACAAAATCGATCCCAAGCAATTTCTTAAAAATAAGCGAAAGTTACCGCCACATCGTGATTTTAATGATAAATGGGATGATGAAGATGATTGGCCTAAACAAAATCAAAACAAGAAGGATGAGAATAAGTAGCTAACCACTGTTGATAACGTGATGTTAACTGAGCATCTTTTTCAGCCATTAATTGCGCGCATTGCTCTCTTAATTGCTTAGTTAAAACTTTTTTTCCTAATAAAGAAAACTCAGCCACGCACTGCTCAACTGATTTATTGTCTATAAAAAAAGCCACTAATAACGGATAGTGTTGCTCATAACCCACCAAAAAGTTAGCAACACTCTCATAAACAGTAAGGACTGGTCGATGAGCAAATGCAAAACCTGCCATCATTAACCAGTCGTCTTGTGGTGTAGCAATATGACTTGGTATTAACTTATCCGCTAAACAGAGTTTCGTTTGCTGTTCTATCTGCGGATATTGCAAAGCAAAAGCGCGCAAAGAAGAGTGCAATAACTGTTTGCCTTTTTCTGTTAATGGATAAATCGCCATTGCGGCATAACATCCACTGCTCGCCTCTTTATGTACTCCTAATCGCACTATTTGAAAGCCACATTGCATCCAAAACTGCGCTAACATTTCGGTATAACCGAAACTTACCGAAAGATAATCAATAACCTGTTTTTGACTCTCTTTGACAATATTAGCAATTAAATTTGCGGCAATTTTTTGGCGTCGATATTGAGGTAAAACAGCAATGCGACTAATGCGCAATGAATTCAAACACATCGCATCAGGTGTGAGACCATAAGTGACTAATGATTGAGCAACCAAATTACCTCTAGGCCTGCGAGTGCCTAGCCAGACATCATGAGCAAGTTCGAAAGGCAATCCTCCTTCTTCGATACACCACACTGCACCCACAATTTTTTTATCAATTGATGCTGCCCAATAATGTTGTTTTTGACCATCCAGTAAACGTCGCAGATCAAGTGGCGTTGTTCGATAATGCGCACTAGTAAGCAATTGATAAAAATCATGTAGTTGTGAAATGTTATTGTGCCAATCTCCTTGGAGCTGGTGGATATCGACCTCACCTTGTTGCTGGTGTGCAAAATCATACTCAGGCTCATCAAGCAATAGCAATTGATTAAGCCAATTTTCTAATGAACAATCTTTAGCCCAACGAATGGGCATTTGTAATTGAAGTGTACGTAAATTAGGGATGTTATCTCCTAACTTCAGCATAAAACCACGCCCTGTTCCCTCATAACCTTGCACTGTGGTTGTCATTAATACATGAGGAAAATAACTACACAGCACTTCTAGTTGTGCAATAGGTAGAGAAGCAGCCTCATCAATAATCAGCCAATCACTTTGAATTTCGTTATTTATGCATAGCGCTAATAAATTATCAGGAGAATAAAATGAAATGACTTTATTGGTATGTGAAGATAAAACATCTGTACTATTTTTAGCTGGCGCACATACCAGCACATTTCCTTGATATTGCTCGATAAACATTCCTGCAAGCGCGGACTTTCCTCTGCCTCTTGGTGCAATAACACTCCAAACGCCGGATGTCGATGAGAGTAAACTATCTAAAATCGCTTGCTGCTCTGCGGTCGGTTTACCTTCTGGAAGCGCCCAAAGCTTAGTTTTTTCAATCAATGTGGGGAATTGAAATGGCGTTGATTGTTGCCAGACAATCACTTGATCATCACCTAAAGTGATATTTTTTAGCCATGCCATAAAATTTGGTGTTGAAAGTACGCCTTGAGCATCATTCCAGCGCTGACTATCGTTATCGATATAACTATCCCAGCTTTCAATATCAGGTAGACACAAAATCAATAAACTACCTGCTTTTAATGTGCCCGTTAACATGGCTAAAGCATCAGTATTAAATCCCTCATTGGCATCAAAAACAGCATGTAAAAACTCACGCCCTAACAGACGAATAGCATGTTCAGGTAAAATAGCATTAGATGGATTGGAAGAAATAGTGACCCAATCACCTTGGCATAATTGAGTAATTTGCTGGATCTGCGTCATTTGCCATGTAGGATCACCCGCTAATAGCAGTAACTGACGTTGCCCTAATTGGGTTAACTTTTGCTGATATTGATGTAAATAGGAAACTGGCACAGCTAGGATTTGCCGATTAACAATGAAAGAATGCCAGCTGCAATTAATGGCCCCACAGGTACACCTCGGAAAAGTGCGACACCAATGACGGTTCCCACTAATAAACCAGCAACTGTTGAAGGCTGATTATTCATTAAAGAAACGCCTCGTGCACCTAACCAAGAAACCGCAATGCCTATCGCAATCGCTAACAATGATTTCCAGTTTAAAAATGAGTTAAGAACTTCTTGCCCTGAAATACGCCCTGTTGCAATAGGAGTCATTACCCCAATAGTCAGAATTAAGATCCCGATGGTCATGCCATATTTTTCAACAACAGGAAAATATTGATTTAGAGGCGTGATTTTAATCACTAGCAAAGCAAGCATTGCTAACGTTACAGTCATATTATGACTAATAATGCCAAGTCCGGCGAGAACCAGCAAAATTAATAGTGAGGGATCAACGTTACTCATGTTTGTTCCTAAGCCTTTCTCTTTATAGCGTTAATTGTCTTTTATTTACCGAGGAATGGTATTAGTTCAAAGACGAAGAAGCAAATGTATCACAAGATTTGATGCTGCCACTGTTATAGCCACGCATAAACCAAGTTTTACGTTGCTCTGCAGTACCGTGTGTAAAGCTATCAGGTACGGCATAGCCTTGTTGCTGTTTCTGTAATTTGTCATCACCAATCGCTTGCGCCGTTTTAATCGCCGTTAATAAATCGCTTTCATCAATACGACCTTCACCTGCAATAAAGTGGCCCCACATTCCAGCAAAACAGTCTGCTTGTAGTTCTAATTTTACGGATAAACGATTTGCTTCTGCTTTTGAGCGTGCCATTTGTTGTTTTTCACGCATTTGATTAGTGATACCTAATAAATGCTGAACATGGTGTCCGACTTCATGTGAAATCACATAACCTTGAGCAAACTCACCGCCGCCACCTAGGCTATGTTTCATTTCATTATAAAAAGAGAGATCGAGATAAATTTTTCTATCCGCAGGGCAATAAAAAGGTCCCATTATTTTCGTACCTGTGCCACATTGCGTTGTGGTGCTATTGGTATATAACACAAGTTTAGGATAGCTATATTGTTTGCCCGCTTGTGCAAAAACAGTTTGCCAGAAATCTTCCGTACTGGCTAAAACAACACTACTAAAATCTGCGGCTTCATTATAAAGGGCACTTTGTTGTTCGTTGCGTTGTGGTGCTTGGTTGGTTTCGCCCGTTAATGAGTTAAAATCAAATCCCATAAAACTGGCTATCACTAAAACAATAATAACCACAAACCCGTATTTAGTGCGTAATAAAAGAGCAATTAATCCTAATGGAAGATTACCACCACCTGATACGGGAGAAGATTGCCCTCTTCTATCTTCAACATTGTCACTTCTTCGGCGATCATTCCAACGCATACCTTATCCCCACAGTTTAAATAGACGACTTTAGTTTTATTATGAGCAGATTTATCACTTGATTTGAGATAATAACAAAAAATTGTAATCTCTATTCCCTATTTTTTAAGAGCAAGATAATAGAGACTATTAGAGAAAATAATTCAACACATTCTAGTCATTTCATAATAGAATTCTTACTCTTTATCCTTGCGTTTTTTCTTCACTAATAAATAGATAATTTAATGACCCGAACTCAACGTTTACTCACTTTATTGCAGATTTTAAAAGAAAATCGCTATCCGATAACAGCAGAAGTACTGGCAGATAAATTACAAATCAGTGTCAGATCTATTTATCGTGATATTGAATCTTTACGTAATCAAGGTGCTGAAATTACGGGTGAAGCAGGCATAGGTTATCAACTGAAATCAGGCCTCCTACTTCCTCCATTAACCTTTGATATTAATGAACTTGAAGCACTTATTTTAGGTCTACGTTGGGTAGAAAGTAATACAGATAAAGAATTAAGTCACTCTGCATTACGGGCAATAAATAAAATCAATGCGGTGGTCACAACACAACACCAAACCTTGCTTGAGCAAAACACATTATTTGTTCCCACTAACCGAATTATTGAAGTTGATCATACCATTGCTAAAGATATGCGATTAAGTTTACGCGAAGAAAAGAAAGCAAAAATTAATTATAAAGACGCTCAAAAACAATTAAGCACTCGGGTTATTTGGCCTATTGCAGTGGGTTATTTTCAAGATTCGCAAGTTATTGCCGCATGGTGCGAACTACGCCAAAGTTATCGTCACTTTCGACTCGACAGGCTTATTTCTTATGAAGTATTAAGTGACAATTTACCTTATCCTAAAAGCTATTTATTCTCACGCTGGAAAAAAGAGATCTTAAAAGAGTCTCCTGACAAAAACTGACACACAGTTTGCGTAATATCTTCCTTACTGTTCTTCCTTTAGCCATCTCGGTTTAAATAATATCCTATTAATCAACACAGTAAGGAAACATTATGAGTGAACTTATTCTTTATACTAATACAATATCTCGTGGTAACACTGCTGAGCTTCTCTTAAAAATATTAGAAGTGCCTTATCAGCGCGTTGAATTAGAATATGGCGAACCAATGCATACTCCTGAATATCTTGCTATTAATCCGATGGCAAAAGTTCCTGCATTAGTGGATGGCGAAATCGTCGTTACAGAGACAGCAGCTATTTGTGCTTATTTGGCAGATAAGTTTATTGAAAAAGGATTTGCTCCTGCCCTCAATTCACCTGAGCGTGCTGCTTATTATCGTTGGTTCTTTTTTACCGCAGGCCCCATTGAATCTGCATTTACCGTAAAAGAGCTTGGTGTTGAACTTAATGAAGAGCAGCAAAAATCATCTGGTTTTGGTTCTTTTGAACGCACATTTCATTGTTTAGAAACCGGTTTAGCCCACGCCAAACCTTATCTTTGTGGTAAAAATTTGACTGCTGTTGATGTTTATGTGGGTTATTTTCTTATCTTCTTATGTAAATATGCACTTATTGAACCTACACCACTGATTAACCAATATATTGATAGCCTTGCACTTAATAAAGAAATAAAACAATTATTAGAAAGCTTAGAATTACGATAATTTTTCTTATTATTAAATGTAATTAAATCAAGCTATCGTTATAGTTGCTTGTTTAATAACATTCTATTTAGTACGCCTATTTAAGACAAAAGGTCAGCTTTTAAGCTGACCTTTTCTAATTACATCTTGTTTAACTTGACGTAATCGTTTGCGTATTTAGTCTAAAGAAACACCGATTCGACGTGCAACTTCTTCGTATGCTTCAATTAATCCGCCTAAGCTTTGACGGAAACGGTCTTTATCCATTTTATCTAAGGTATTTTTATCCCATAGACGGCTACCATCAGGAGAGAACTCATCACCTAATACCACTTTGCCGTGAAACAGACCAAATTCAAGTTTAAAATCGACTAAAATAAGACCTGCTTTATCAAAGAGTTCGCTAAGGACATCGTTTGCTTTATAGCTCAAACGTTTCATTTCTGCGAGGTTTTCTTTAGATACCCAACCAAAGGTTTCGCAGTAAGATTCATTCACCATAGGATCATGACGAGCATCATCTTTTAAGAATAAATCAAAGATTGGTGGATTTAAAAGTGTACCTTCTTCGATACCTAAACGCTTAACTAATGATCCCGCAGCGCGATTACGGATCACACATTCAACAGGTACCATATCGAGTTTTTTTACTAGCACTTCATTATCAGAAAGCAAACGTTCCATCTGCGTTGGGATACCCGCTTCTTCCAGTTTATTCATAATGAAATGGTTAAATTTGTTATTTACCATGCCTTTACGATCAAACTGTTCAATACGTTGGCCATCTAACGCTGATGTATCATTTCTGAATTCAAGAATAAGAAAATCAGAAGATTCAGTGGCATAGACCGTTTTGGCTTTTCCACGATACAACTCAGCTTTTTTCTGCATCTGACACACTCCAAAGATGTGATAGGTTTAACAAGAAATTTGCTTCCCATACTCTACTCTAGATCAGACAAAAAAGCTTTTAAAACGTGAGTACTATCACTAAAAAATCTCGTCTTTAATGCAGAACTCACAACCTTTTTTATCAAAAATAATCTTTGTTATTAGAAGTCATATTTCAATTAATTCTCTTGGATAAAGAGGTTAATAACTATTTGTTATAATCACCAATAAAAAATCGTTTGATAAAATCAGAATATATAAAAAACAAAAAGTCAGAATAAGAATAATTATAGATTATATCACTGCATTCTTTCTATTTTCAGGTGATATTCTTAGTAAGCATTAGTCATGTTTCACATTACATTTATTTTGAGTAATTAATAATAAAAAAACCAGATTAATTTCTTTTTATTAAAATTTAATCTGGTTATCAGTATTAGCATCAACAAGTTTTAATAATTTATCTCTAATCTATTTTATATTTAAAAAGACTCATGTTATCTCTTAATAACATCATGCTTTAATTAAATAATGTAGCAGTAAATCTCATAAGCAAACCAGCCTAATAAAGCGCCAGCAGGTAAATCAATTAAGTAATGTTGTTTCGTAAACATGCAAGATAATGCAATAAATAATGGGAATAAGAAAACCCAAGGTCCTAAGGTTGCATAAGCAAGACATGCGGTGAGTGTTGCAACGGAAACGTGCATACTTGGGAAGCAGTTTGAGGAGTCATCAAAATACTGAACAAATTTAAGAAATTTCTCTGACGCCGTTTTTCCTGGGTTTAAGGTGCGCCAATGTGCTGGAGTTGCAACAGGGAATACAACAAAGAAAAACATTTGCATGACTAACAAAACAATATAACTAAAAACAATCATAATGAATTGTCTTGAGTCTTGAATGATCCAGTTAAGATATAAAATTGCAGGATAATATAAAAAGCTATAGATCCATGACCACCATGGCCAGAAAGGAATTTTTTCATCAATCGGTGAATTAATAACTTTCACTTCTCTCAATGTATATCGTTGAGTAAAAAAATAAAATTGATAAACACCTACAATAAGTATCCCACTTAATATCAAGTGAATAATCATATCACCTGCACTCATAAATACTCCTTCATATAGTCAGAGAATGCTTTGTTATTTTTATTTAAGAATAAGAATTGACGCAATATTGCATAAATTTAAGCGTATTGCATTAAGATTAATATTATTAATAAATTTAAATTAAACCCTATCATTAAAAGAGCATTCAATTAATGATGTTTAGTTTTATAGCTTCAATTGCATTTTTATAAATAAATTTCAATTTAGATTAATACAATTAAGTTAAGAGCATAAAAAAACCGCACAATGTTTATTGTGCGGCTTCTGATATTTTTAAAGAATAATACTTATTTAACTGGTTTACTGAAAGCAGCTTTCAGTGCAGCAACCATTTGATCATTTTGTGATTGTGTTAATGGTTTACCTTTATCACTGATAAATTGTAAACTACTGCGGTTATTTAAATCACCGACTTGTAATTTATAATCCGCTTCTTCAACAGTTGGTCTATCAACACCTAACGCACTCCAATTTGCACTGCTCATTCCTTTATAGGTTACTTCAATTGAACCTTTAGAACGTGTGCGATCGCCCATCTTCATACCAACACTTTCTAATGCGATTGGTAATCTATCCCAAACCACATCAAATGGTGCACGAACGATAATCACTGGAAGGCCAGCATTATCACTGCCACTTTGAACATCGATAATACCTTGTAAGCTACTACTTGCCGTATTTTCGCTTAAATTACGCATACGGTTTAAGCCATCAACCAATTCGTTTAGCATTAAAATATTGTAACGTTTCACTTCAGCTGGATCAGTTATCTCAGTTTCGCCTTGGCGTAAACCTTCGTTAGTCACTGTTAACGAAATAACATTACCTGACTGAGCAATCGCTAAACGCTGGCGTGTTTGGAAAGGTACGTTTTCATCTGCGCGTAACCATGTGATCCAATCAGTGTGGATCTCTTTTTGCCCAGCATCACTTTTGACAATCGCAACACCTTTCTCTTTTAAGATAGAGCTAACTTGCTCATACAGTGTTGTATTTTCAGGTGAATTTGGTAATAACAAACGGCTGTTATCTGCATTATTTTCACTGCGTGAACCACTTAACAGATTCAGTGCTTGAGTTGGTGGACGAATATCAAGCGCTAAACCAACAGGTTCAGTTTTTTTAGGGGTTGGGATGTCATATTCCCCATTTTGCAAAGGCAACACCATACCCGCCGGAATCGCTAAATTTTTTAGCCCTGCCGTCTCTAAATAAGACTCATCACCACTGACCTGACGTTTATAGCGCTGATCACTTGAACAGGCTGCCAGTAAAACCACCAGCGACAGACCCGCGACTTTCATAATCTTTGATTTATGCAATAGTGTTGCCATTAAAATTCCCTAAGTTTTACAGTATTCCCGCTGTTAACAGCGCTTTCTCAACAATTTGCTGACCTGATGATGTCAACGGAGTCATAGGTAAGCGCAATGTGGCGTCTTCAATCAATCCAATACGTTGACACGCCCATTTAGCTGGGATTGGATTAGGTTCAACAAATAACTGATGATGTAAGTCCATCAGACGTCGATTAAGTTCACGTGCTTTTGCAAACTCACCCGCATTTGCTAATCGACATAATTCTACCATCTCTGACGCAGCAACGTTAGCAGTAACCGAAATAACGCCATGACCGCCAAGTTGCATAAAGTCTAATGATGATGCGTCATCGCCACTTAATAAGATAAAACTATCATCATTAACCAACTCTTGGATTTGACTAACACGACTTAAGTTCCCTGTCGCCTCTTTAATTGCCACAATATTATCCAACTTGGCTAAACGTGCAACTGTTACAGGCAATAAATCGCATCCAGTACGACCCGGTACATTATACAGGATTTGTGGTAATGCTGTGCTTTCAGAAATCGCTTTAAAGTGCTGATACAATCCTTCTTGTGAAGGTTTATTATAATAAGGTGTGACACTTAAACAACCTGCAATAGCTTTATTTTCAAACTGTTGTGTAAACCAAACTGCTTCAGATGTTGCATTAGCACCCGTGCCAGCAATCACAGGAATACGCCCATCTGCCATATCTAATGTCATTAGAACGACATCAACATGCTCGTCATGACTTAATGTTGCAGATTCTCCTGTTGTACCGACAGAAACTATTGCGGCACTGCCTGCATTAACATGATAGTCAACTAATTTACGTAAACTAACCCGGTCAACATTGCCTTTTGCATCCATTGGTGTAACCAATGCCACCATACTGCCTGTAAAATTAAATTCGTTATTCACCATAATCATTGCTCCGAGATAGACGTATACTCAATGGTACTCATTCATTGCTCTATTGAAAACTACTTAACTCTAGGTTTCTAATGAAATTTGCTAATATTCTTTGATATGAATTAAAGAGATATAATAATTGAAGATAGTGAGCCTGAGATCTTGGCAGAAATCGAAATTTGTGTTTACCTGTTAAGAATAAACTGAAAGTCAAAAGGAACCTTATTTTGCCCATACCTGATAAACATTTTCTCGTCATTACTGCATTAGGTGCTGACCGTCCTGGTATTGTTGATACCATTACACAATTAGTCAGCCAATGCGGATGTAATATCGAGGACAGCCGACTTGCGATGTTTGGTCAAGAGTTTACGTTTATCATGCTACTTTCAGGTGGCTGGAACGCTATCGCACAATTAGAAGCGTTATTGCCCATTAAAAGTGCGGAACTGGATTTATTGACCGTAATGAAAAGAACGACCAATGGTGCACCGATTACCTATCCTTCAACAATCGCAGCAAAAGTTGATATTGAAGATGCGCCCGGTATTGTAGAACGCTTTACTAATCTATTTAGCCAACATAATTTTAATCTTGCTGAATTAATATCTAAAACACACCCGTCAGAAGATGGTTCACCTGCCCGTTTAGAAATACAAATTACGGCGCATAATCCATTAGATGATCATGGTCTTGTTATTAATGAGAAATTTAATCAATTATGTACAGAGCTGAACGCTCAAGGCACAATAAGTATCGTAAATAGTCTGATGATGAAACAGTAAAAATGGAGAATGACCTAATGAACCCATTAAAAGCCGGTGAAAAGGCGCCTCAATTCAGTCTGCCCGACCAAGATGGAGAAACAATTAATTTATCTGATTTCGCTGGCCAACGTGTACTCGTTTATTTTTACCCTAAAGCAATGACACCTGGTTGTACAACTCAAGCTTGTGGCTTACGTGATGAAATGGATGTACTAAAAAAAGCCAAAGTTGAAGTACTCGGTATCAGCACAGATAAATCAGAAAAACTTTCCCGCTTCGCTGAAAAAGAGATGTTAAATTTCACGTTGCTTTCAGATGAAGATCATAAGATTGCAGAAGAGTTTGGTATCTGGGGAGAAAAGCAATTTATGGGGAAAACTTACGATGGCATTCATCGTACAACATTCTTAATTGACAAAAATGGTGTTATCGAACACGTATTTGATAACTTTAAAACCAGTAATCACCATCAAGTCGTTCTCGAATATCTCACTCAGCATCCATAATAAATGCTTCGAATTGATAAGATAACAGACAGTTTGCACTGTCTGTTTTTTTATTTCTTGTTAATACATTCAAGACGGTACTTAGCTTTTCTTTGTATGTTGCTCATTCGCAATTTCATCAGGTAATGCATGCAATACTGCTTTTATCAGCGTTGCTAATGGTATAGCAAAGAAAACTCCCCAAAATCCCCACATTCCACCGAATATAATCACTGACAATATAATAACTAGAGGGTGCATATTTACGGCTTCAGAGTACAAAATTGGCACTAATAAATTGCTATCTAATCCTTGAACAACAAGATAAGCGATAAATAACGCCCAGAAATCAGAGCCTAATCCCCATTGAGATAGTGCAATCACAATAACTGGAATTGTTGCTAAAACAGCACCAACATAAGGAACTAAAACAGAAACACCGACGATAACAGCAAGTAATACAGAGTAGCGTAAGTCGAAGAAAGCAAATACAAAATAAGTGAAAACACCCACAATTATCATTTCGGTTACTTTACCCCGAATATAATTGGTAATTTGCTGGTTAACTTCAATCCAAACTTGAGCTGCCAATATTCTGTTTTTTGGTAAAACTCGACGAACTGCATTAAGCATCTGTTGCTTATCTTTAAGTAAGAAGAACGTCATTAAAGGTACAAGAATAAGATAAATCGACAGTGTAATAATTCCTATTAATGAAGCTAAAGACACTTTTAATACAGATTCAGCTACCGTTGAGAATTTGCTGCGTAAGTTTTCTGCCATCATATCAACAATGCCCGCATCCATTAATGCAGGGAAACGATCCGGTAATTCATGCGCAAAAGCATTGAACTTATTGATCATATTTGGGATATCTGAAATCAGTGTCATCCCCTGTTGCCACACCGTTGGCGCTAAAATCAAAATTACAATGGCACTAATACCGATAAAGAGTGTCAGAATTATCGATACTGCCCATATACGGGCGCATCCTAATTTCTCAAGTAAATGAGTTGGCCACTCTAAAAGATAAGCAAGCACAATTGCCACTAATAAAGGAGCAAGTATGCCACTAAAAAAATACAGAATTGAAAAGCCAGCAATCAAAATGACCACAAGGGCGATAACTTGTGGATCAGCAAATCGGCGTTTATACCATTGAACAAGCAAGTCCAGCATGAAAATAAAGATCCTTTATAATAATCAGAATAATAGAGCTGTATGTATTCATTTACATAAGCAATAATCTTTTGACAGATTTTACGTTAGGTTTTGCTATCATACATCATTAATTATTAATTTTTCGTTAAGATAGCCATCAGGATACAGTTGTATGAAACTCAGACTTAAAAAACCATTAGTCGCGCTTCTTGTTTCTGCGTTGCTATCAACATCAGTAGTGCCCGCTCAGGCTGCGATTGATATTGAAGACTCTTTACCTGATATGGGAACCACCGCAGGTTCAACATTAAGCATCAATCAAGAAATCGCTATGGGTGATTACTATACTCGCCAACTGCGAAATAGTGCACCATTAGTTTTTGACCCATTACTTTCTAACTATATTAATAATTTAGGGCAAAAACTTGTTTCGAACGCCAGTTCGGTGAAAACTCCTTTTCACTTTTATTTAGTTAACAACCCCAATATTAACGCCTTTGCTTATTTTGGGGGAAACATTGTTTTGCATTCCGCTCTCTTCCGATATAGCCGAACAGAAAGTGAATTAGCCTCTGTTATGGCTCACGAAATCACTCACGTTACTCAACGACATTTAGCGCGAATGCTGGAAGATCAAGCAAAAACAACGCCTCTTGCTCTTGCCGGTGTATTAGGTTCTATCCTGATATTTATGGCAAACCCTAATGCAGGCCTTGCAACTTTCACAGGAAGTATGGCGGGTATGCAGCAAAATATGATCACGTTCACGCAAATGAACGAGCAAGAAGCTGATCGTATCGGAATACAAACACTCTACCGCGCAGGATTTGATCCCAAAGGAATGCCTGATTTTATGCAAATCCTTGCAGACCAAGTACGGTATAGCTCTAAACCACCTGAAATGTTATTAACTCACCCCTTACCCGATAGTCGTTTATCCGATGCAAGAAGCCGAGCAAGTCAATATCCTGCTCGACAACTTCCACAATCAGCGGATTTTCTGTTTGCCAAAATGCGTGTATTAACCATGCTGACAAAAAATCCAACATCAGAGAATGCATTACAAACGACACTTGATCAGTTTAAGCAAGGCACCGCTCTTGAACAATCAGCCGCTAATTATGCGCTAATACTGATCTATTCTCGTGATCGTAAATTTGATGACGCAAGAAAACTGCTCACTCCGATGTTAGAAAAAGAACCGAATAACATTTGGCTTATTGATGCCATGACGGATATCGATTTAGAACAAAACCGTGCTGGTAATGCGGTTGCAAGATTACAACAGGCATTGAAACAAAGGCCCAATAATAATGTTCTTATTGCCAATTTAGCTAATTCATATATGCATAATAAGCAATATAACGAAGCTAACCGCCTGCTTTATCGTTATACCTTTGATAATCCAAACGATCCTATCGGTTGGCAATTAATGGCAGAAAACTCAGCTAAACAAGGTGATAGAGCTCATGAATTAGCCGCTTATGCTGAAGACTTGGCCCTAAGAGGTGACTTTGAAACCGCAATTCGTTATTTAGGTGATGCAAGCCGACAAGTTAAATTAGGCAGTAATGATCAAGCGCGTTTTGATGCTCGCATAGACCAATTAAGAAAAATTCAGCAAAGAGACAGTCAATTTAAATAAGGGACAACATGACCAAGAAAGTGACGATTTATCATAATCCACGCTGTTCAAAAAGCCGTGAAACCTTACACTTACTAGAAGAAATGCAAATAACACCGAATGTTATTCACTATCTAGATATCCCCCCTTCAGTAGCAGAGCTTAAAACACTGCTTAAAGCATTAGGTTTTAATGATGCTAGAGCGTTAATGCGTACAAAAGAAGAAATTTATAAAACGCTAAAACTGGCTGATGAAACATCGCAAGATGCATTAATTCAAGCAATGCATGAAAACCCTAAACTTATTGAACGCCCTATTGTGGTTGTCGGTAATAAAGCCCGTTTAGGTCGCCCACCAGAACAAGTGAAAGAACTGTTTAATTAATCTTCAAAATTTAAAGCCCATATTTATGTTCTTACATATATGGGCTTCTCTCTATCTACTTCATTATTAATCTCGCAATCGTTTACTCTCTTTTATCAAATCAGAAGCCAATCATCAAATGTTGTTAAATTGTAAAAATTACAATTAGCAAAGTGTTTCTTATTTCCACAATAGAAAAAAACTAATCGCTTTATGCTTTCAAAAATTTTCATCTCAATTTCATATTTTTTATGAGTAAGAAATCGACATTTTTGAAAACTTTTATTTAGATCACACTACGCCGTATAAACTCACGATTATAAGAAAAAAATAATCATGCGTTTCATTTATATTGTGACTCAAGTCTCTTTACACAAATGCATTCCTACATATCATGGACATCAGAAAATATGATAGCAGAATTGATAAGTAATAAATTCTTGCCAAAATATTTTTTCATTATCATCCAAGAAAGAAATTAACAAGAAATACACATTTAAAACAATACTGCAACACAGCAATAAGTTTTCAATTTGTTATTTACTCTACCTCTTCTTTTATTGTTGTTTTTAACTTGATGACAATTAATCAGTGTGAAATGAAGTTGTAGATGTATATGAAATAAACAACGTTATAGCCAACATTATGGGCAATTAAAACTAACCAATCGCCATTATTGGTGTCAGGTGATTGCTAGGCTAATAGGAAAACAGATGAATATCGTACTTAGATTAAAACTTGTCTCATTCCTCCAGTTCTTTATATGGGGATCTTGGCTTGTAACATTTGCCTCGTATCTCTTTGGAGAACTGCATTTTAAAGGTAGTGATGTTGGGCTTATTTTCAGTGCTCTTGGACTTGCCTCACTTATCGCACCCGTCATCATGGGTTTTATTGCAGATAAAATAAATAACCGTAAATTAGTGTTTATTACCCTGCATATTTTTTCCGCATTAGCATTAGTGTTAATGTCGCAAATGACGACAGTAACTACACTATTTTTTGCAACTCTATTACATTTATTGTTCTTTATGCCAAGTATCTCAATGGCAAACAGCATCATTTTCGAACTATTAGAACAAAAACATTTAGAGCCTAATAACTACTTCCCTAAAATTCGTGTTTACGGCACTGTTGGTTTTATTGCAGCCATGTGGGTGATTAGCTTCTTAGGTTTAGGTAATAGCTACCACCAGCTCTTTGTTGCAGCGATCGCCTCTATTGTTTTAGCTGTATTTGCAATGTTTTTACCTGCCACTAAAGCAGTTGATAAAAATGAAGCTAAAGTCGAAGAAGTGGCATTTAGTATCACTAATATCTTGCAAGTATTTAAAAAGAAAAATGTCGTTGTTTTCTTATTCTTCGCAACATTATTAGGATCAGTACTGCAGATTACGAATACATTTGGTGTGCCATTCCTGCAAGATATTGCACAATCTCCAAATGCAGATGATTCATTCTTTGCTCGTTATCCTTCTGTGTTCTTATCTATTTCACAGATTTCAGAAGTCGTATTTATTCTGTTCCTACCACTGTTATTAAAACGTGTAAGAATCGAAACTATCGTTTTATTTAGTATGATTGCTTGGATCTTACGTTTTGGTTTCTTTGCTTACGGTGACTACACATCATTAGGTCAAATCGTCTTATTATTATCAATGATTGTGTATGGTTGTGCATTCGACTTCTTTAATATCTCTGGTTCACTATTCTTAGAAAAAGAGATCCCATTACAATATCGTTCAACAGCACAAGGTATGTTTATGACCTTAGTGAACGGTTTCGGTACTTATTTAGGTGCAATGTTAAGTGGTTGGGTCATTGATTTATACACCACCAATGGTGCGGTTGATTGGAAATCATTCTGGTTAATCTTCACTGGCTACACTGTTGCAATCACTGCACTTTATCTGATTTTCTTACTGGTTCCTCAGAAGAAAACCAAAGTAGTAGAAGCAAACTAATTATTTAACCCTCCTCCTTTATTGTTTGTGTCTCTCACCGCTTGCCTTGTATAAAGACAAGCGGTTTTTTTATCTTTTTTATCAGAGATAATAGAAATACCACAGTTTAAAA
Organism: Proteus sp. ZN5; assembly: GCF_011046025.1. Lineage (GTDB taxonomy): Bacteria > Pseudomonadota > Gammaproteobacteria > Enterobacterales > Enterobacteriaceae > Proteus. The sequence goes on along the minus strand of NZ_CP047639.1, from coordinate 2,387,814 downwards.
AAACCAAGAATTGTTATCTTCAATAGATATTAGATTTGGGAAATAGAGATAGGATCTAGATTATTAGCCTCACCGAATAAGATGAGTGAGGCGATTTAAAGTTTGAGGATATCTTTCACAAATGGGATGGTCAGTTTACGTTGAGCAACAATAGAGGCGTGATCAAGTTCATCAAGCATTTCAAATAAGGTACGCATTTTTCTATCCAAACGTTTTAATACAAAACGACCGACATCTTCAGGTAATTCAAACCCGCGAAGTTTTGCTCTTAATTGTAGCGCTTGAATTTTCTCTTCATCACTTAAAGGTTGCAGGCGGTAGATTTGTCCCCAATCAAGTCGAGATGCTAAATCAGGAAGTTGTAGCTCTATTTGCCGAGGCGGCCTATCCCCTGTAATTAATAAACAAGTTCGCCCATGCTCTAAAACGCGGTTATAAAGATTAAATAAGGCGAGTTCCCACTCTTCATCACCTGCAATGCATTGCACATTATCAATACAAACTAGGGATAAATGTTCCATACCTTCGAGAACATCAGGGACAAAATAGGCTCGTTTATCAAGAGGAACATACCCAACAGCATCACCTTTTAATGAAAGTTCAGCACAAGCGGCATGTAATAGATGGCTCTTTCCACCTCCGTCACGAGACCAGAAATAGATATAACTGCCATGAGATTGATGAATGGCGGTTCGAATTGCCGCGACTAACGACGCGTTTTCCCCTGCATAAAAGCTATCGAATGTCTCATCATCGGGCAGAGATAGTGGTAATGATAGCTGTGACGGCGTATTCAGAAGCACCTCACCTGAATAGTTTAATAAACGTGGTGATTCTAACACAAATTCTCACAAGGTCAGAATCAATATTAAAAAAGCATATTGCACTGATTAAGATAACAGCAAGGTTATCGTGACAAGTCTATTTTATAGACTCTTAGTAGCTTATTTATCGCCTAGCTGTATCATGGATTGTTTAGTGCAAAATCAAAAAACATTTCTTGTTTAATTAATCATCTTTATTATCTAAATTTTAATTTCGCAACATCATTGCCTGAAGGTTGCTGATAAATATCGAGCTTAAAATATTTAGCTGATGCATTTATATACTCAAAGATTTCAGATTGAGTCTCTTCATATTCAACCCACGTCGTTGCGCGAGTAAAACAATATAGCTCTACAGGTAATCCCATCGGTGTAGGTGGCATTGTTCTGATCACTAAATACATATCAGGTCGAACATCACCACGCATTTTTATCCAATTTAGCATGTACTTACGAAACAATTGCAGGTTCGTCACCCCTTTTGTTTCTAACCACTCATTAATATCGCCAATCTCTTCATCCTTTCCTTCAAGCATCGTTTCTATGCTCTTACGAAGCGGTGCGGTATTTTTTAATTCTAATACTAACTCTTGCGTTGCAAATGAAATCGAAGATTGGTCAATATAAAAACTGCGCTTAATCCGACGCCCTCCAGATGAAAACATCGGCTGCCAGTTAGTATATTTTTCAGTCAAAAAATCCTTGGTTGGAATACGCGAAATTGTATTATCCCAATTACGTACAGTGATCGTATGTAATGCAATATCAATAACCTCACCGCTGATATTGCTACTGGGTAATTCAATCCAATCATAAAGCTTTAATACTTTTCCGTTAGAGATAAGAATATTGGCAACAAAAGAGATAAGTGTATGCTGAAAAACAAACATTAATACCGCAGCAATAGCACCAAAGCTTGAGATAATAATAAGTGGTGATTGTTCAGTAAATAACGCAATGATCAGGATAAAAGAGATAATCCAAACCACAATTTTGGCAATCTCAATATAGCCTTTGATAGAGTTATTTCGATGCCACGCTTTTTTAGCGTGCCTAATATTGAAAATATCAAGCGCATTATTTAGCAATGAAGCAATATTGATGATAATAAAGGCGCGAGCAACCGTCTCAAAGATAATATTCATTTCGGCTGAAAAAGACGGTAATAGCTGATTAATATAGAGAACAAGTGTAACAGCAACAATAGATGCACTCTTTTTAGCTATATCTTCTATCGTTTCTTCATCTGAAAGCTCAGTAAATAAAAAAAGTAAACGCTTTGCTATTCGGCGGAAAATCATTTTGGCGAGAAACCACACCACCAGTAACACAATAACTAAAAATATTGTGGTAAAAATCTGCTTTGATGTAATGAAATCATAAATTTCAATCAGCTTTTCCATAAATTACGCTATACCTTTTTTGAGACGCTTCCAACCTTAAAACGAATATCACTCAAACCGCAGACAAATTGCCTATTTCGCATAAGAACAGATACCCATTGTCTCATTTATTTTATTTAAATAAACATCATGATTGAATTAATCATGCTTTTCTAAGTTTTAAACACTTAAAATATCAAAAATCTTAGTTTTTAATATGACATAAAAATAAAGCACAATAAAAAAAGGCGGAGATCATCCACCTTTGTTATTAATTTCAGCATATTGCTTTAGATTTTCTTAATCGATTACTTTTTGTTTGCTGTACCACTAACAGACTCGATAGTGTTATCCACTAATTCTGTTTCAGGGCGAACAATACTGACTAATTTAAAGATTAAGCTTAAAACAATACCTACGATAGTTGCTAATGCCATACCTTTTAATTCAGCTGCACCAATCTGAATGGATGCACCACTCACACCGACAATCAGAATAATTGCAGTTAATATCAAGTTTTGCGGTTTGTTGTAATCCACTTTTGAATCTAACAAAACACGAATACCTGACGCACCAATAACACCGTAAAGTAGTAATGAAACCCCACCCATCACTGGAACAGGTACAGCAGCAATAGCTGCAGCAAGTTTACCAACACAAGATAATAAGATAGCGAGAATTGCCGCACCACCAATAACCCATGAGCTGTAAACTTTAGTAATAGCCATAACACCAATGTTTTCACCGTAAGTGGTATTTGGTGTTGAACCAAAGAAACCCGAAATAATGGTAGAGAAACCGTTTGCGAACATAGAACGATGTAAGCCTGGATTTTTCATTAAATCGCGTTGCACAATATTTGCTGTAACAACAAGGTGTCCAACGTGCTCTGCAATAACCACTAATGCAGCAGGTAGAATAATAAAGATGGCACTCCATTCAAAACGTGGAGAATAGAATGTCGGCAGTGCAAACCAGTTAGCTTCTTTAATTGGAGTAATATCAACAACGCCCAAGAAGAAAGAGAGTGCATAACCTGTTAATACCCCAATAAGAATAGGAATAATAGCAAGGAATCCTCTAAACATCACAGAGCCTAAGATTGTTACACCTAAAGTCACCATAGAAATAAGCAGTGTTTGATTATCAACTGGTGCATCAGCACTTGGTAATAATCCTGCCATTCCTGCAGCGGTTCCTGCTAATTCAAGCCCGATGACGGCAACGATTGCGCCCATTGCCGCAGGCGGAAACATCACATTGATCCAGCCCCGCCCTGCTATTTTAACAATACCTGCAACGATACAAAATAACACACCACAAACGATGAATCCCCCGAGTGCTAATTCATACCCTAAAGGTAACAGTAAAAGTACTGGTGAGATAAACGCGAAACTTGAACCTAAATAAGCAGGAATGCGTCCTTTACAAATAAAGAGATAAAGCAGGGTTCCGATCCCGTTAAATAACAATATTGTTGCCGGATTAACTTTAAATAAAATTGGCACAAGTACGGTGGCGCCAAACATTGCAAACAGATGTTGAAGACTCAACGGAATTGTTTGTAATAATGGTGGGCGCTCTTCTACCCCGATTGCACGACGAGTCATGCTTACGACCTCTCTTTAATATGAATGTGAAATTGGTTTGTATTTTTAACTTTATACTCGTCTTACTTTAAGCCACCGCGTTGCTAACTATACTCACTCGAACGAGTCATCTAGCAGCACCTTAAAATATTTAGAGTATAGAACAAATAAGTGGTCCAAAAAAAAGCCGACTATCAAAGTCGGCTTAATTATTATTTTGTACCAAATATCTTATCACCAGCATCGCCAAGACCTGGAACGATGTACCCGTGTTCATTAAGATGACTATCAACAGATGCAGTATATAATTCCACATCAGGATGAGCTTCTTCTAATGCCTTAATACCTTCTGGAGCAGCAACCAGTACTAATACTTTAATTGAAGTACAGCCCGCATTTTTTAATAAATCAATTGTGGCAATCATAGAGCCGCCTGTTGCTAACATAGGGTCAACAACAAGAGCCATACGCTCTTCAATATTGGATGCTAATTTCTGGAAATAAGGGACAGGTTTTAATGTTTCTTCATCGCGGTAAACGCCAACTACACTGATTCGGGCACTAGGAATATTTTCTAATACTCCATCCATCATCCCGATACCTGCACGGAGGATAGGAACTACTGTGATTTTTTTTCCTTTAATCTGTTCTATCTCTACCGGACCACACCAACCTTCTATTGTTACCGTCTCTGTTGCTAAATCGGCGGTAGCTTCATACGTCAGTAGACTGGAAACTTCTGAAGCCAGTTCACGAAAGCGTTTAGTGCTTATATCATGATCTCGCATCAGCCCCAATTTATGTTGAATGAGTGGGTGTTTTACCTCAACGATCTTCATAATTTCTCCTAATGTACGACGCAGCCTGACAAAAAAATCGCGAGATTATACCGCTTTTTTGCCAACATTCCATCGTTTTTCTATTGATATTGATCAAACGCACAGCTTTTAACCACACCAACATGAATAATTGTGACCTATAAAGAAGATCCTCGCAAACGTTTGCTTTGCCTGTTAGAATAGCGTCCGCACACATTTTTTCTTAACAGCAACTTGCCGTGAGGGCTCTACGTGACTAACAAATCCTCTCTCAGCTATAAAGATGCCGGTGTCGATATTGATGCAGGTAATGCTTTAGTCGATCGTATCAAAGGTGTAGTAAAAGAAACCCGCCGTCCTGAAGTTATGGGAGGTTTAGGTGGTTTTGGCGCACTTTGTGCAATTCCATCTAAATACCGCGAACCTATTTTAGTTTCAGGCACTGATGGCGTAGGAACTAAACTTCGCCTTGCGATGGATTTAAATCGCCATGATGACATCGGTATTGATTTAGTCGCAATGTGTGTCAACGATTTGATTGTTCAAGGTGCAGAACCCCTTTTCTTCCTTGACTACTATGCCACAGGAAAATTAGATGTCGATACCGCAGCACGCGTAGTAACGGGTATTGCAGAAGGTTGTAAGCAATCTGGTTGTGCGCTAGTCGGTGGTGAAACTGCTGAAATGCCAGGAATGTACCACGGTAACGATTATGATATCGCAGGCTTTTGTGTCGGTGTGGTTGAGAAATCAGAAATTATCGATGGTAGCAAAGTTAAGGCTGGCGATGCGCTAATCGCTTTAGCATCAAGTGGTCCTCATTCTAATGGCTATTCATTAGTCAGAAAAATTCTTGAAGTCAGCAATACGCAAGCTGAAAGCACATCATTAGGTGATAAATCATTAGCCGATCACCTATTAGCCCCTACGCGTATTTATGTGAAGTCACTGCTTTCATTAATTGAAAGTGTGGACATCCATGCTGTAGCACATATTACAGGTGGCGGATTTTGGGAAAATATTCCTCGCGTATTACCTGAAAACACGCAAGCGCGTATTGAAAGTAAAAGTTGGGAATGGCCACCGGTTTTCAAATGGCTACAAGATGCAGGACAAGTCAGTACACATGAAATGTATCGCACCTTTAACTGTGGCGTTGGATTGTTAATTGCCGTTAACCCAAATGACGTTGAAAAAACATTAGCGCATCTGGCTGAATGTGGTGAAAACGCATGGTTAATTGGTGAAGTTGCGCCACAAACTGCGGGTGAAGCACAAGTTATTATTAACTAATGAAAGCATGTGAATGAAAAATATTGTCGTCCTTATCTCAGGAAACGGCAGCAACCTACAGGCGGTTATCGACGCCTGTAGGGCAAATAAAATCGCAGGTAATGTGGTTGCTGTCTTAAGTAATAAAGCTGATGCATATGGTCTTGAACGAGCAAAACTGGCTGATATCCCAGCTTATTTTGTTGATCCTACTCTATATAATGACAGAGCGGATTACGATAAAGCGTTAATTGAACAAATCGACGCTTATCAGCCTGACATTGTGGTATTAGCAGGTTTTATGCGTATTTTATCGCCTGATTTTGTCACTCACTATCAGCATAAATTATTAAATATTCATCCTTCTTTGCTTCCTAAATATCCCGGATTACACACTCATCGCCAAGTTTTAGCGAATAAAGACTCTTTTCATGGCGTTACCGTCCATTTTGTTACAGAAGAGCTTGATGGTGGTCCCATGATTATTCAGGCGCGTATTCCCGTTTTGCCCAATGATACTGAACAATCATTACAAACAAGAATACAAACTGAAGAGTATCGTATTTATCCATTAGCGATCGGTTGGTTAGCTGACGAGCGATTAAAAATGCAGAATAATCAAGCCTTTCTCGATGATATTGCGCTTTTCGACAATCTTGGTTAACTATTTCGTTTAAGATAAAAAGTCACATTGTGCTACACTGTAGCTCGCGTGACTTTTTTTGTGTCACCCTTTTCTCTTTTTATTCAATGCATTCACCGAGGTGCTTATGTCCGGTGGTAAGAAAGTTCCACCTATAAAATTACGTCCTCTCGAGCGAGAAGATCTCTCTTTTGTCCATCAACTTGATAATAATGCCAGCGTTATGCGCTATTGGTTCGAAGAACCTTATGAGGCTTTTATCGAGTTAAGCGACCTTTACGAAAAACATATTCACGACCAAAGTGAACGCCGTTTTATTGCCGAAAGTGATGGCACTAAAGTTGGGCTTGTCGAGTTGGTTGAAATTGATTATGTTCACCGTCGTGCTGAATTCCAAATCATCATCGCACCTGCACATCAAGGCCACGGATATGCTGCACGAGCCGCAAGGTTGGCGATGGATTATGCTTTTTCTGTGCTTAATTTATACAAACTCTATTTGATCGTCGATAAAGAGAATGCTAAAGCGATTCATATTTATGAAAAGCTTGGTTTTAAAAAAGAAGGTGATTTAATAGATGAGTTTTTTGTTAACGGTGCCTACCGTTCTGCGATTAGAATGTGTACTTTCCAAGCGCCTTATTTTGAACAAAAAGCCAAAGAGGCGAAACCCGAAAATTTTGTTAAACCGGGTGCGACCATTAAGCAACACGTCTGATTTATTCAGATATTAAGTTTTAACTTTAACCCTTGTTGGAGTTCAGATGTCCCAGGAACGACTCTATATTGATAAAGAGATCAGTTGGCTTGCGTTTAACGAACGTGTATTACAAGAGGCGGCTGATAAACGAAACCCGTTAATTGAAAGAGTCAGGTTTCTGGGGATCTATTCAAATAATCTTGATGAGTTCTACAAGGTTCGTTTTGCCGATGTAAAACGCCGTATTTTAATTAATGAAGAGCGTGGCTCACGCTCTGCATCCAGTCATGCTCGCCATCTTATAAAGAAAATTCAATCAAAAGTGGCTAAAGCTGACCAAGAGTTTGATGCCTTATATAATGACTTGTTACTTGAAATGGCGCGAAATCAAATCTTTTTAATTAACGAGCGCCAAATCTCACCTAATCAACAAATCTGGTTACGCCAATACTTCCGCCAAAATTTAAGAAAGCACATCACGCCTATTTTGATTAATCCTGAAACAGACTTAGTCGAGTTTCTTAAAGATGACTATACCTATTTGGCTGTTGAAATTGTGCAAGGGCAAATTATTCATTATGCCTTACTAGAAATTCCATCAGATAAAGTACCTCGCTTTGTTATTCTGCCTACAGACCAAGGGCGCAGTAAGAAAAAATCCATGATTTTATTGGATAATATTTTACGCTACTGTCTTGATGAGGTATTTAAAGGCTTTTTTAATTATGATTCATTAAGTGCCTACTCCATGAAAATGACGCGAGATGCAGAGTACGATCTAGCGACAGAAATGGAGTCAAGCTTACTTGAAATGATGTCATCGACATTGAAACAACGCCTTACTGCTGAGCCTGTCCGTTTTGTTTATCAACGAGATATGCCTGATGAAATGGTGGCACTACTGCGCAGTAAATTAGGTTTATCGAATAATGACTCCGTAATAGCCGGTGGTCGTTATCATAATTTTAAAGATTTTATTAACTTCCCAAATGAAGGGAGTAAGTTTCTTTTAAATAAAGTGATCCCTCGCTTACGCCATGTATGGTTTGATAATTTCCGTAATGGCTTTGATGCAATACGTGAACGCGATGTCTTGCTCTATTATCCTTATCATACCTTTGAGCATGTTCTGGAATTGTTGCGCCAAGCCTCTTTTGACCCAAGTGTTATCTCAATAAAAATCAATATTTACCGTGTTGCTAAAGATTCTCGAATTATTGATTCGATGATCCACGCAGCACATAACGGCAAACGCGTCACTGTCGTTGTTGAGTTACAAGCACGCTTTGATGAAGCTGCAAATATTCACTGGGCAAAACGCCTGACAGAAGCAGGTGTACACGTTATTTTCTCTGCTCCGGGCCTGAAAATTCACGCGAAATTATTTATCATTTCACGTTTAGAAAATGGCGAAATCATTCGTTATGCTCATATCGGTACGGGGAATTTCAACGAAAAAACAGCGCGTCTTTATACTGACTATTCACTATTAACGGCGAATACCGAAATTACTAATGAAGTGCGTCGCGTCTTTAGTTTTATTGAGAACCCTTATCGTCCAGTGACTTTTGAACATTTGATGGTTTCACCACAAAACTCACGTACCTTATTAAATCAATTAATCACAAACGAAATTCACAGTGCCCAAGCCGGACATCCCGCGGGGATCACATTAAAAGTGAATAACTTAGTTGATGAAGAGCTGGTTAATCGTCTTTATGACGCATCAGAAGCTGGCGTAAAAGTACGATTATTAGTACGCGGAATGTGTTCTTTAGTCCCTAATCAACCTGGATTTAGTGAAAATATTCAAGTAACCAGCATTGTTGACCGCTTTTTAGAACACGATCGTGTTTATGTGTTTACTAATAAAGGTGATGAAAAAATCTTTCTCTCTTCTGCGGATTGGATGACGCGAAATCTTGACTATCGTATTGAAGTTGCAGTGGCTTTGCTTGATCCCCAACTTAAACAGCGCGTTCTTGATATTCTGGATATTCAATTTAATGACACCGTAAAAGCACGTTATATCGATAAAGATTTAACAAATAGCTATGTTCCTCGTGGAAATAAACGTAAGATCCGTTCCCAGCTTGCTGTCTATGAGTACATTAAATTGTTAGAACAACCAGATCCACGAGCGTAATTCTATGCCTTTATCACACGATGACTCTTCACCACGTCCTTTAGAAATTGCGGCTATTGACCTCGGTTCTAATAGTTTTCATATGATTATTGCGCGGGTTGTTAATGGCGCATTACAAGTATTAAGCCGTTTAAAACAGCGAGTTTATCTTGCTGATGGCCTTGATGATGATAACGAATTAAGCGAAGAGGCTATGTTACGTGGACTTTCAGCCCTTTCTCTTTTTGCTGAAAGGTTACAGGGCTTTCCTGCGGAAAATGTCACCGTTGTGGGAACACATACTTTGCGTGTCGCCACTAATGCAAAAGCTTTTCTTCAACGCGCCAAAGAAGTTATTCCTTATCCTATCGAAATTATTTCAGGGCACGAAGAAGCCCGACTTATTTTTATGGGTGTTGAACACACTCAATCTGAAAAAGGTCGAAAGCTCGTTATTGATATCGGTGGTGGCTCAACAGAATTGGTTATTGGTGAAAACTTTGAGCCAATCTTAATCGAAAGCCAACGCATGGGGTGTGTCAGTTTTAGTCGTCAATTTTTCCCAGAACAGAAGATCAGCGAATCTGCTTTTCGTAAAGCACGAGAAAAAGCAGCGCGTAAAATGGAAAAAATTGCATGGCAATACAAAATGACTGGTTGGGATGTGGCTTTAGGGGCTTCAGGAACGATTAAGGCGGCTCATGAGATCTTAGTTGAGTTTGGTGAAAAAGACGGTGTTATCACACCGGAACGCCTGCTTATGCTCACTAAACAAGTTTTACGATTTAAGAAATTTAAAGATATTGCCCTACCAGGTTTATCCGATGAACGTAAACATGTTTTTGTACCGGGTTTGGCGATTTTATGTGGTATTTTTGATTCTTTAGGATTAAAAGCTCTACACCTATCTGATGGTGCATTACGCGAAGGTGTGCTTTATGAAATGGAAGGCAGATTCCGCCATCAAGATATTCGTCAACGCACTGCGAAAAGCCTTGCAGAGCACTATAATATCGATAGAGAGCAAGCAAAGCGTGTTCTTGAAACAATGCAATCTCTCTACGCTCAGTGGGCACAGCAAAATCCTAAATTGGTTCGCCCTGATTTAGAAGCCATTTTAGTCTGGGCTGTCATGTTACATGAAGTAGGATTAAGTATTAATTTAAGCGGATTACATCGCCATTCTGCCTATATTCTTTCAAATACTGATTTACCCGGATTTAATCAAGAGCAACAACTGTTATTAACAACCCTAGTTCGCTATCACCGAAAAGGGATCAAGCTAGATGAGTTGCCAAAATTTAATCTTTATAAAAAGAAACAGTATTTCCCACTCGTACAAATACTAAGATTAGCAACTTTACTTAATAATCAGCGACAATCGACGACAAAACCCGCATCTTTGCGTTTAGTTACAGATGAAAATCATTGGACGCTTTATTTTCCTAAAAAATATCTTTCCGATAACACATTGATGGAATTGGATTTAGAAAAAGAACAAGAGCATTGGCAGTCGGTTCTGGGTTGGAAACTGGATATAAAAGAGGAATCTGCTTAACAATATGATATTATACAGAAAAAGGCGCTAGTCAATGCGTCTTTTGTTGCATCTATCATATAACAACTATCACATAACAACATAGGTTTGATTTGTGACCATAATATGAACATCACCAACGCAATATTGTTCAAGATTCATATTTTTTATACGGAGAAGACCGATAATCATCCTAAAATGGAATAATTAGTGTCAATGGTTATCTCCCTCGTAAGAATTAAAAAGGAATAACATGTCTCAAACAGCTATCAACAATGATACTGCGGCTGCCATCAATCCGTATTCACAAAAAGTGGCACACCTGCGTCAGCAAATTTTGAGCATCTTTCTCGAAGATGATCATTTTGTTGAAACCGTTTTAGGTGAAGCAAGTGAAAATGATAGGCTGAGCCACCATGAACTTCATGAAAAAATCACCACAGTTAGAGAATTACTACAAGATCTACACGCGGCAGATATTGCAGATATTCTTGAAGCCCTTCCCTATGACGAACGTCTAGCCCTGTGGCACTTGGTTGATAATAATGAACGTGGTGCTGTTTTAGTCGAAGCTTCTGTCGCCGTTTGGGACAGCTTAATTAAAGATATGACTGACCGTGAATTATTACGATCGGTCGCCACATTACATGTGGATGAGCAAGCGTACATCGCAGAGCACTTACCTCGCGATACAATGCGTCGCCTTCTTACCTATTTAGAACCAAGCCTGCGTAATAGGATAAGAGAAGTTCTTCAATATCCAAAAGACAGTGTCGGTCAGATGATGGATTTTGAGTTCGTCACTGTCCGAGGCAATGTCACGTTAAAAACGGTACAACGCTATCTACGCCAGCGAGGCTCTATTCCTGAAGCAACGGATAAAATTTTCGTTATTGATAATAAAAATCATCTGCTGGGCGAGCTTCCATTAACCACCGTTTTAACCCAATCTCCTGATAAGCTTGTTTCTGATGTAATGAAAACAGACACCGTTAGCTTTATGCCTGAAGAAAAAGGCGAAGATGCGGCAGGTGCGTTCGAACGTTATGACTTAATTTCAGCAGCTGTTGTTGATAGTAACGGTCTTCTAATGGGGCGATTAACCGTTGAAGATATCGTTGATAACATGCATGAAGAGAGTGATACCAATATTCGTCGTATGGGGGGTTTGAGCCCAGAAGAGGACGTCTTTGCACCCGTTGGACAAGCGGTTAAAACACGTTGGACTTGGCTGGCTATCAACTTATGTACAGCTTTCGTTGCCTCTCGTGTTATCGGTGTCTTTGAAGATACCATTTCCCAATTAGTTGCTCTTGCTACATTGATGCCGATTGTTGCAGGTATTGGGGGAAATACAGGTAATCAGACCATCACAATGATTGTTCGCGCATTAGCGCTACACCAAATTCAAACCGGAAGCTTTTCTTTCTTAATTTTAAGAGAGCTTGGCGTTGCCTTTATTAACGGTGTGGTTTGGGGAGGAATAATGGGAATTGTCACCTTCCTTCTCTATGGCGACCTTGCTATGGGTGCGGTAATGACAATGGCGATGGTACTAAACCTTTTAATGGCGGCCATGATGGGTGTATTAATACCAATGACAATGATTAAATTAGGTAAAGATCCTGCAATTGGTTCAAGCGTTATGATAACCGCAATTACAGATACTGGTGGTTTCTTTATCTTCTTAGGTTTAGCAACTATCTTCTTAGTCTAACAAAAGTCCCAATGACACTAACGCCACTGCTAATAAAATACAGTGGCGTTTTTTATATCGATAAATAATTAAGCGGTTGTTGAAAGGTAATAATAGACAAGCAACAATGCAATAATCAACGAAGTAATAAAAGTCTTTTTAACAGAGGCACTTAGTAAATAGCTGTCATTTTGATTGGTATTATTAAGCATGGTTTTTAATACTAAACCACCACCTAATGCAACAATAGAAAGTGATGCAAACAGAACAATTGCAGCTAAGAGAACAGCACTCATTGAGATAGAGACCATAAATCCTCCGACATATCAATTGACTTCCTGATGTAATTATAACCAAGAATAGTTTTTTTGATGCCTTTTTTTGTTTTTATTTTCAACCTAACAACAAAACAAAGAAAAACCACATTGTGCATAAAAACACAAAATTAAAGTTATCATTGCAAATTTTATTGAATTTTAATTTCAACAAATAAATAAATCATGGAATCCAGTGCTAATAATTCGATATTTAACACACAGTGGAATATTCTAATAATTCATTTACTATCAGATCATATCTTTCATTATTAAGACCATTAGCCTTCTTAATTATCTAATAATAACTTTATTTCTGGAAAATAATAAATTAACGCATCTCTTATTTTATTATTTTTACAGTTATTTAAATTAGAATATATATATTCTGTATTAAATATTTTTTATTTAAAAAATACAGAGTTCTTACTTACTTGTAAGCTATATAATACTTTTATTTTATATTGATAATAATCACAATGCCAAAATTTAAATCCAATAAATAACAAAACCTAAAACAAAAAAGATAAAACACCCTTAACAAAACAGCACATCCTGTTGTTTTAATTTCATCTATTTACATTATTAATAGCTTCCTGTTATAACTTAAATCATCATCACAACATTATTCTTTCTCGCATAAATAGCCTTTAAATAACCTTTTGCTGTTATTTATTTTCACTCTATTTTATTCGCTAATTTAAAAAGAATTTAATTGTGAACTTATTACTTATTATTTTTATCACGATGATTATTATAGGTTGTTATTATGACATCACAATCACACTCCACTCAGCCGTTGAGTCAACCTACGGCAAGACCATTGAACCGCAGCGACTATAAAACGTTGGGTTTATCCTCACTAGGGGGAACTTTGGAGTTCTATGATTTCGTGATCTTCGTGTTCTTTACGAAAACATTGAGCCACTTATTCTTTCCCGGTGATAACGCCTTTATTGCACAAATGCAGACATTAGGTATTTTTGCAGCCGGTTATCTTGCTCGCCCTCTAGGTGGCATTATTATGGCACACTACGGAGATATTATTGGTCGTAAACGTATGTTCACCTTAAGTATCTTCTTAATGGCGGTTCCAACATTAGTGATTGGTTTATTACCAACTTATGCCAGCATTGGTGTTGCTGCACCATTATTGTTGTTATTAATGCGTATTATGCAAGGTGCGGCTATTGGTGGTGAAATGCCAGGTGCTTGGGTATTTATCGCAGAGCACACACCAAAACAACGTTATGGCTTAGGTGTAGGAACCTTAACCTCTGGTATTACAGGCGGTATCTTATTAGGTTCAATCGTTGCGATTATCGTTCAACGTAGCTATACCAGCCAAGAAGTGAATGATTTTGCATGGCGTATTCCCTTTATCTTAGGGGGCGTATTTGGCTTAATCTCTGTTTACTTACGTCGTTTTTTACAAGAAACTCCTATCTTTAAAGAGATGGCAGCGAAAAAAGCGTTAGCACAAGAAATGCCTGTAGTTTCAGTCATTAAGAATCACAAACAAGCATGCTTAATTACGGCTGCATTAACATGGTCTTTATCAACGGCTATCGTTGTCACTATTTTAATGACACCGGGCGTGATTGTTGAAGGGATCTATAAAATTGATAGAACAACGTCATTAGAAGCGAACTGTGTTGCAACATTAACGTTAACCTTAGGTTGTATATTCTGGGGTTGGATTGGTGACAAATTAGGAACACGTGCTTCAATGACATTATCATGGGGTGGTTTAATTGTTACCGCATTCCATTTCTATGGCAGTTTAGATGCAGCAATGTCAGGTTTTCAGTTAGCGTTTAACTATGGTTTGATGGGCTTTTTTGTAGGAGCGATTGCAACTACACCTATCGTTAGCACAAGAGCATTTCCACCATCAATTCGTTTTTCTGGCTTGTCTTTTGCTTACAATATGGCTTATGCCTTATTCGGTGGATTAACACCAATGTTAACAGGTATATGGTTAGAAAAAACCGCAATGGCAGGTGCCTATTATGTCGCTGGCGTATCATTATTAGCTATTGCAGTCGCTTTCTTACCTTTAGCGTATAAAGGTTGGGCGGCAGTAAAACCCACAACAAGAGAGAAAGATGTTGCATTGCAGATTGATAAAGTAATTGGTTAAGCCTTTATCATGTATAAATATGTTCTATAAGTATCCCCTTATACAATACCGCCCTCAACAAGGGTGGTATTTTTTTGAATTGAATTTTATGGCAAGAAATGCAAAAAAGGATGCCTTATGGCATCCTTTATTCTTCTTAAACTTTTGTTTTTTAATGGCAAAAATTACTGTGTCATTTTGCTCAGCATAGGTGCTGTAAGCAGCATTAGAACTGCGATAACACCTGTTACAATACCGATTTGTAAGAAAACACTGCTGTAAATTTCTAATGAAGCATGAGCACTTTGCACATCTTCAGGTACTGCCATTAAACTCGCAACTTTACCTGCAATAATTGCTGCGGCTGCCGAAGTTAAGAACCAAGCGCCCATGATAAAGCCCATTAAACGCTGTGGTACAAGTTGAGCAACCATTGCAAGACCAAGTCCTGAAATCATCAGCTCACCGATACTTTGGAAACCATAACTTGCGACTAACCACCATGAAGACACAATACCCGCTTCATTTGCCATACTTGCACCCAGTGGTAACACTAAGAATGCAGTTGCACTTAAGAACATCCCTACGGTGAACTTATATGGCATTGGCAGTTTATCACCCATAAAGTTATACACAGCTGCTAACAGTGGGCTTGCTAACATGATCCAGAATGGATTAAGTGATTGGAATTGTTCTGGTTGAACACTGAAACCTAACAGTGAGTGTTCTACGTTATGGATTGCGAAGAAGTTTAAAGACGTTGGCATTTGATCGTAAAGAACAAAGAAAACCACGGCTTCAACCATCAATAAGAAAGCAACAATCATCTTGCGACGTGCAGCACCTTTCATCATAAAGGTTTCACGCGCAAAAATCAGGATGATACCTAATGAGATGACCGCTAAAGACCAACTTGCCACTTCATTATTATGTAACAGCCAAGTTGATACTGCTGTTAAAGCAACAATACCCACCAGCGTTAATAATAATTTTGAATAGTTAAGCGGTTCAAAGTCAGGTCTAGAACCTTTATCTTTGATCCAACCACGGCAAACCATAAAGTTTGCTAAGGTGATCAGCATACCTACAACGCTCAATGCAAACGCAACATCCCAACCATAATTAGCGGCTAACCACGGAGTTGCTAACATAGATAAGAACGAACCTACGTTAATAGACATATAGTACATAGTAAATGCACCGTCTAATTGCGGATCGTCTTTCTCATAGCATGTGGCTAATAATGAAGATGGGTTAGCTTTAAATAAACCATTACCTACTGCAATTGTTGCAAGTCCCCAATAAATCACATCTTTATCGTGATCAGAGAATGCCACCATTGCATAACCAATTGCCAGTACGATTGCCCCAAGAATAATTACCCTTTTAGTACCAAGGACTTTATCCCCAAGCCATCCACCGATAGCAACAAAACCATAAACTAATGCGGTAAATGCAGCAAAAACAGTGATAGCTTCTGCTTCACCCATGCCCAGCATTTTAACCAAGTAAACGGCCATGATCCCTTGCAGACCGTAATAGCCGAAACGTTCCCATAATTCGATTGAGAAGATGAGATAAAACGCACGAGGCTGTTTAAATGCATTCAGGCTCGGTTTTTGTCCATCGTCAGGTGTGTTTGCAGTTGACACTAAAAACCTCTAATTATTCTATTACGCCTTTATATTTAGGCTAATTTTTTACAAAAATTTCTTTATTTAAGACAGAGTTAAAGCTCGGTGAATTTCATACTGGATTGTTATTCTTTGAAAAGAGTTCAACGCAGAGAAAAACAAGGTTGGCATTCTATCACTAGAAAGCATAATTATCTAAGAATTATAACTAACTATTGCGTTTTATCATAGTTACAGCCATTTGTACAAAATAGTTATGCGATTAAAAAAACGCCAAGCAAAATAACTTACTGATTATCAATAAATTATTTTCCACTTAATTATCCCTATATAAACAATTAAGCTACGCTACTGTTTGCCTATATTTTGCTAAATGAGTGCTTATTGAATAACAATGATAAAATAATGCCAGTAGCAATTTGTTTTAATTGATTAAAATAACACCAATAAAACACATTCCTTGACTTAATTTCCATATTTCCTCCATTTTTAACTGTGAAGAAACAGGTAGAATGTCACCATTCCAAATTTTCATTTCAGTATTTCTGATTAGCTAGTTGCCAGTGGGATCACAAAAGTAATGAATAAAAACAAAAATGCTAAAAAAAGAGTTTCTCTCATTATCGCTTTAATCGTCGTAATCGCAGGGGGTTACGCCTATTGGCAATTTAATGCAGCAAAAACAGTGTCGCCTGAAAATAAAGGGGCTCAAGCAACCAACTCACAAAATCGAGGTACATCCGGATCTCGTCGCCCACCTTTACCACCCGTTCAAGTTGCAACATCAACACAAGAAGATGTGCCGCAATTTTTATCTGCTTTAGGTACGGTAAAAGCCACGAACAGCGTAACCGTCACTAGCCGTGTTGAAGGTCAATTAATGGCATTACATTTCACAGAAGGACAACACGTTCAGAAAGGTGATTTATTAGCTGAAATTGACTCTCGTCCATTTGAAGTTCAATTGGCTCAAGCTAAAGGACAACTTGCAAAAGATCAGGCTACATTAGCGAATGCGCGTCTTGATTTAGCGCGTTATCAAAAATTAGCAAAAACTAATTTAGTCTCACAACAAGAGCTAGATAATCAGCAAGCTTTAGTAAAACAGTCTGAAGCAAGTATTCGTATTGATGAAGCCTCTATCAGTAATGCACAACTGCAACTCACTTACAGCAAAATCACAGCACCTATTTCAGGTCGAGTGGGTTTAAAACAAGTTGATGTCGGTAATTATATTTCTGGTGGCTCATCTACACCTATCGTCGTTATCAATCAAATGGATCCTGTTGATGTACTTTTTACATTGCCAGAACAAGATCTCGCGAATGTTATTCAAGCACGTAAAAATAATGCAGATTTACCTGTCACCGCATTAGATAGAAATAATCAATTTGAATTAGCTAAAGGAAAATTATTTAGTGTTGATAACCAAATTGATGCAACTACTGGCACCATTAAATTAAAAGCACGCTTCCCTCAGCAAGAAACAACGTTATTTCCTAACCAATTTGTCAATGTCCGTCTTTATGTCACCACATTAGAAAAAGCCGTTGTTATTCCTAATGCTGCGCTACAAATGGGTAATGAAGGTCACTTTGTTTGGGTTGTGGATAGCGAAAATAAAGTGAGTAAATTACGTGTTGAAGTTGCCTTACAAAACGCGGAAAAAGTCGTAATAGCTTCCGGTTTATCGGCAGATCAGCGCGTTGTCACCGATGGTGTGGATAGATTAACACAGGGTGCGAAGGTCGATATCGTGACACCAACCGCGCCAAAGACTAAAGAAAATAACCGTGTTGTTGCGGAGAAAGCGTAATGACCGAAAAAACACACGGTACAGGCGGAGGACCATCTCGCTTATTTATTCTGCGCCCTGTTGCAACAACCCTTTTTATGGTCGCCATACTCTTAGCCGGGATTGTCGGCTATCGTATGTTGCCCGTTTCTGCATTACCTGAAGTTGATTATCCAACTATTCAGGTCGTTACTCTCTATCCCGGCGCAAGCCCTGATGTAATGACATCAGCGGTTACGGCTCCATTAGAGCGTCAATTTGGACAGATGTCTGGATTAAAACAGATGTCGTCACAAAGCTCTGGTGGTGCTTCAGTGATCACACTGATGTTCCAATTAACATTACCCTTAGATGTTGCAGAGCAAGAAGTACAAGCTGCGATAAATGCGGCAACTAATCTGCTCCCATCAGATTTGCCCTATCCACCAATTTACAGCAAAGTAAACCCAGCCGATCCGCCAATTTTAACCTTAGCGGTGACTAGCTCAACCTTACCGATGACACAACTGCAAGATATGGTTGAAACTCGTATCTCGCAAAAGATTTCACAAGTTAATGGCGTAGGTTTAGTGGCTTTAGCTGGTGGTCAGCGCCCTGCTGTTAGAGTCAAACTCAATGCACAAGCCGCAGCATCTTACGGTTTAGATAGCGAAAAAATTCGTGTAGCAATCAATAATGCGAACGTTAACTCAGCGAAAGGTAGCCTTGATGGGCCAACTCGCTCTGTGACGTTATCCGCTAATGATCAGATGAAATCATTAGAAGATTACCGCCAATTAATCGTTACTTATAAAAATGGCGCGCCCATTCGTCTATCTGATATTGCAACTATTGAACAAGCACCTGAAAACAATCAGCTAGGAGCATGGGCGAATAATGAACAGGCGATTATCATAAATGTTCAACGTCAACCCGGCGTTAACGTTATTGATACCACTGATAATATTCGTAATTTATTACCTGATTTAGTCTCTAATTTACCAAAATCTGTTAATGTTGAGATCTTGACAGACAGAACCACAACGATCCGCGCTTCAGTTAAAGATGTGCAGTTTGAACTTGGCTTAGCTATCGCTCTTGTGGTGATGGTGATTTATCTCTTTTTACGTAATGGTGTCGCAACCTTAATCCCAAGTATTGCCGTACCACTTTCATTAGTGGGTACGTTTGCCGTGATGTATTTTTGTGGATTCTCCGTCAACAACCTCACCTTAATGGCATTAACCATTGCCACAGGCTTTGTTGTCGATGACGCCATTGTTGTCATTGAAAATATCTCCCGTTACCTTGAACGTGGGGATAAACCACTAACAGCCGCCTTAAAAGGCGCTGGTGAGATTGGTTTCACCATTATTTCGCTTACCTTCTCTCTGATTGCTGTACTGATCCCTCTGTTATTTATGGGAGACATTGTAGGTCGCTTATTTAGAGAGTTTGCAATCACCCTTGCTGTCGCCATTCTCATCTCTGCGGTGGTGTCACTCACATTAACACCAATGATGTGTGCTCGATTGCTAAAACCTGAAAATGAAATCAAACACAACCGTTTTGAAATGGCGTGCGAGCGTTTCTTTGAAAAAATGATTGCAGTGTATGCCGTTTGGTTAAAGCGTGTTTTAAACCACCAATGGATAACCCTTGGCGTAGCACTTAGCACATTGGTGCTGACTGTACTGCTCTATATGTTTATTCCAAAAGGCTTCTTCCCATTACAAGATAACGGGTTGTTACAAGGAACCATTGAAACCTCACAATCCATCTCTTATCAGGCAATGGTAGAAAAACAGCAACAGGTTGTTGATAAATTAATTGATGATCCTGCTATTGATAATATTGCTAGTTTTGTGGGAATTGATGGAAGCAACGCAACCTTAAACACTGGTCGTTTGCAAATTACGTTGAAGCCTCTTGATCAGCGGGATTCCCGTATTGATGTGATTATTCCTCGTTTACAAGAACGGATTGCTTCTATTTCAGGAATGACTCTCTATCTGCAACCTACTCAAGATTTAACGATTGATACGCAAGTTTCCCGTACTCAGTATCAATTTACACTACAAGCAACATCATTAGATGAATTAGCTTATTGGGTACCAAAACTCTCTCAAGCACTAAAAGATAGCCCTGAATTAACTGACATCAGCAGTGATTGGCAAGATAACGGCATGATGGCGTATATTAAAGTGGATAGAGACTCTGCAAGCCGTTTAGGCATTTCAATGAGTGAAATCGATAACGCACTTTATAATGCTTTTGGTCAGCGTTTAATTTCAACTATCTACACTCAAGCCAATCAGTATCGCGTGGTATTAGAACAAGATATTCGTAATGGTGATGGATTGCAGGCACTTTCAGCTGTGCATTTAACGGGTAAAGATGGTGCGATGGTACCTTTATTATCTATTGCATCCGTCGAGCAACGCTTAGCGCCACTTTCTATTAATCATCAAGAGCAATTTCCTTCGGCAACCTTCTCATTTAATGTCGCAGAACAATCTTCTCTTGAAGAAGCGGTGAAAGCAGTGAAATTGGCTGAAGAGCAAATTTCGATGCCAAGAGATATCACCACTCAATTCCAAGGTGCTACGTTGGCGTTTGAAAGTGCACTTTCAAGTACTTTGTGGCTGATTATCGCGGCAATTGTCGCAATGTATATTGTATTAGGTGTGCTATATGAGAGCTTTATTCACCCTATTACTATTTTATCCACACTGCCAACAGCAGGTGTCGGCGCATTATTGGCGTTAATCGCCGCAGGCAATGAGCTTGATATTATTGCAATCATTGGGATCATCTTGCTTATCGGGATCGTAAAGAAAAATGCGATCATGATGATAGACTTTGCCCTTGCTGCCGAACGAGAGCAAGGTTTAACGCCTTATGAAGCGATTTATCAAGCGTGTTTATTGCGTTTCCGCCCAATCTTAATGACCACAATGGCAGCCCTTTTAGGTGCTTTACCTTTAATGTTAAGTACAGGTGTAGGGGCAGAGTTGCGTCAGCCATTAGGTGTTTGTATGGTCGGTGGCTTAATTATGAGCCAGATCTTAACCCTGTTTACGACACCAGTGATTTATCTGTTATTTGATAAATTATCGCTCTACATCAACCGTAATAAACACGTTGAGAATAATAACGGGGCTGTATCATGAAGTTCTTCGCCCTCTTTATTCAACGACCTGTAGCAACTACGTTGCTCAGTTTGGCGATTTCGCTATGTGGTGCATTAGGGTTTATGTTGCTCCCTGTTGCTCCATTGCCCCAAGTGGATTATCCAGTTATTAATATTTACGCCTCCTTACCTGGGGCGTCGCCAGAAACGATGGCGTCATCTGTGGCAACACCACTTGAACGCTCCTTAGGGCGAATTGCGGGTATTGATGAAATGACATCAAGCAGTTCGCTTGGAAGTACCAGCATTACGCTGGTGTTCGATTTAAACAAAGATATCAATACCGCAGCTCGTGATGTACAGGCTGCGTTAAATGCCTCACAAAGTTTGTTGCCTTCAGGTATGCCAAGCCGTCCGCGTTATTATAAATCGAATCCTTCTGATGCCCCAATTATGATCTTAACGCTCACCTCTGATACTCAGAATACAGGGGAGCTTTACGATCTCGCTTCAACACGGTTAGCACAAAAAATCTCACAAATTGAAGGTGTCAGTGAAGTTTCGGTTGGTGGCGGTTCATTGCCTGCGATACGTGTCGCCCTCAATCCTGACGCGTTATTTAACCAAAATGTCAGCCTCGATGATGTTAGAAAGGCGATTAGCCAAGCGAATGTGCGACGGCCTCAAGGCTTTGTCAATAATGACGAAGGACGTTGGCAGATCCAAACTAACGACGAGCTCAGTAAAGCGGCTGAATATCGCCCAGTGATCGTCCATTACAATCAAGATGCAGTAGTGCGTTTAAGTGATGTAGCACAAGTTACCGACTCAGTACAAAACTCACGAGCGGCTGGAATGAGCGGTGGAGAGCCTGCA
Source organism: Proteus sp. ZN5 (assembly GCF_011046025.1). Classification (GTDB taxonomy): domain Bacteria; phylum Pseudomonadota; class Gammaproteobacteria; order Enterobacterales; family Enterobacteriaceae; genus Proteus. Next base: position 2,365,375 of record NZ_CP047639.1, on the reverse strand, counting down.
ATTTTGCTGGTTATTCGTCGTGAAGCGGGTGCCAATATTATTGAAACTGTAAATCGCATTCGTGATGAGCTTCCAGAATTACGTGAGCTTATTCCCGCAAGCGTTGACTTAAAAGTCGCACAAGATAGAACACCCACTATTCGCGCATCATTAGCAGAAGTTGAACGTGCGTTAGCCATTGCTGTAGCACTGGTTATTTTAGTTGTGTTCTTATTTTTACGCTCCGGCCGCGCCACACTGATCCCTGCGGTTGCTGTACCTGTTTCATTAATTGGTACCTTTTCAGCCATGTATCTTTGTGGCTTTAGTTTAAACAACCTTTCATTGATGGCATTAACTGTGGCGACAGGCTTTGTGGTTGATGATGCCATTGTGGTGCTTGAAAATGTTTCCCGCCATATTGAGAATGGTTTAAAACCTAAAGAAGCCGCCTTAAAAGGGGTTGGAGAAGTCGGTTTTACTGTCCTTTCAATGAGTATTTCTCTTGTTGCTGTTTTTATTCCATTACTGTTAATGGATGGTCTTGTTGGGCGATTATTTAAAGAGTTTGCCATCACCTTAACAACAGCTATTGCTATCTCGCTATTTGTTTCTCTGACGCTAACACCCATGATGTGCGCGCATTTACTCAAAGGGATGAAACCCAAAGCGCAATTGCATTTACGCGGTTTTGGTAAATTACTTTTCCGCGCTCAGCAAGGTTACAGTGTCACATTGCAAGCTGCTTTGCGTCATCGACGCTGGGTTATGGCTATTTTTCTCGCCACTTTGGGCTTAAATGCTTATTTATATATCAGCGCACCAAAAACGTTTTTCCCCGATCAAGATACGGGGCGTTTAATGGGATTTGTGCGTGCAGACCAAAGTATTTCATTCCAATCGATGAAAGAAAAAATGACCCGTTTTATGCAGGAAATTAATGCAGATAAAGACGTTGATAGCGTTACGGGTTTTACGGGTGGAGGTCGCATTAACAGTGGATTTATGTTTATTTCTCTCAATCCGCTGTCAGAGCGTACCGATAGTGCCAACCAAGTGATCAATCGTTTACGCGCCAAACTCGCTGATGAACCCGGAGCTAATCTCTTTTTAATGCCAGTGCAAGATGTGAGAGCTGGTGGACGTCAAGCCAATGCCAGTTATCAATTTACATTATTAGCCGATGATTTAAGCGAGTTACGTAAATGGGAGCCGATTGTTCGTAAAGCATTAGGAGAACTGCCTCAGCTTGTCGATGTTAACTCTGATAAAGAAGATAAAGGCGCCGAAATGGCTCTGACTTACGATCGCGATACTATGTCGCAATTAGGTATTAATGTCAGTGATGCCAATAATCTGCTGAACAATGCTTTTGGTCAACGTCAGATTTCTACCATTTATGCGCCGTTAAACCAGTATAAAGTCGTGATGGAAGTCTCTGAACAATATACACAAGATGTCTCTGCATTAGATAAAATGTATGTGGTCAATAATCAAGGCGAGCGTGTTCCATTATCCGCATTTGCAAGTTGGTATCCAGCGAATGCGCCATTAAGTGTTAATCACCAAGGATTATCTGCATCTTCAACCATTGCCTTTAATATTCCTGAAGGCTACACATTAGCAGATGCCATTAATGCGATTGAACGTACAATGACAGAGTTAGGTGTACCTAATACTGTCAGAGGCACCTTTGCAGGTACGGCACAGATTTTCCAAGAAACCATCAAATCACAGCTTATTCTTATCCTAGCGGCGATTGTCACGGTCTACTTGGTATTAGGTGTGCTATATGAAAGTTATATTCATCCGCTAACCATTTTATCTACCCTGCCATCTGCAGGTGTCGGTGCCTTATTAGCATTACAGCTTTTTAATACACCTTTTAGTCTGATTGCACTTATTGGCATTATGTTGCTGATTGGTATTGTGAAGAAAAACGCCATTATTATGGTGGATTTTGCAATTACTGCGCAACGTGAAGGTAAATTGTCGGCTAAAGAGGCAATAATTCAGGCTAGTCTACTGCGTTTTCGCCCTATTATTATGACAACGCTTGCCGCATTATTTGGGGCATTGCCATTAATGTTAGGCAGTGGAGATGGTGCCGAGTTAAGACAACCTTTAGGGATAACAATTGTAGGTGGTTTATTAATGAGCCAACTACTGACCCTTTATACCACCCCTGTTATTTATCTATTTTTTGATGGATTGCGTGAACGTTGGCAACAACGACGTATCAGCAAAAAAGAGGCAAATGCATGAAATTGAGAAGCAAGCTGTTCTTAGTGGTTTTCGCTACTTGTATGGTGGTTGTTCTCGCCATGCATATCGGTATTCGCGGTAGTTTTCAACAGGGATTTATTGGCTATATCAAGAAAAACAGTGAACAGCGTGCAACTCTTTTAGCAGAGGCCTTAACAGATCAATATACCTTAACGGGGGATTGGCGTTTCCTTAATAGAGATGATCGTTCTCTTTATCAAATATTGCGAAGTATTGACCAAATAAGCCAAAGCAGCGAAGGCCCTCCGCCAAGGGGATGGCGGACACAATTTTGGATTGTTGATAAAGACATGAAACGCTTATTTGGTCATGATAATCAATTTCCAGAAGAAACTTTCAGAAAACCCATTACTTTTCATGATGAAATTGTAGGATGGGTAATTGTAAGCGCTGCCGATAAAATCAGTAATGAAGCAGATATAAGTTTTGATAAACAGCAACTGCGCACCAGTTGGATAATTGCAGGTTTAACGGTTCTTTTTGCTTTATTGATCACTCTTATTCTTTCTCGCAATATGATACGCCCAGTTAAACGACTGGTTGAGGCGACACATAAATTAGCAGCTGGTGACTTTTCTGTGCGAGTAACGCCCACAAGCAAAGATGAAATCAGCCAACTCGCTATCGACTTTAATCAACTTGCCAGCACACTAGAAAAAAATGAGCAAATTCGGCGCGATTATATGGCTGATATCTCACATGAATTGCGAACCCCTCTCGCCATTTTAAAAGGCGAACTTGAAGCGTTACAAGATGGTGTCAGAAAACCCACAACAGAAACGCTCAACTCCCTTTTATTTGAAGTCACAAACCTGACAAAACTGGTTAATGATCTCCACCAGCTTTCATTATCAGATAGAGGCTCTCTAACTTATCGTAAAGATTTTATTGATATTAATGAGGTGATTTTGTTAGCTGTGGCTTCTTATCGCCACACATATCAAACTAAAGATATTACTCTGCTCACCGAATTAGATGATTTATCGCCACTCATTGTACAAGCTGATCCTGATAGGTTGATCCAGCTTTTCCATAATCTGCTAGAGAATAGCGTGCGCTATACTTATTCAGGTGGTCAATTACATATCAGTACCCAAAAAGGACAAAACCGTGTCATTATTTTATTAGAAGATAGTGCTCCGGGGCTTGATAGTGCGCAATACGAAGTTGTTTTCCAACGTTTTTATCGTGCAGAAAACTCACGAAATCGTGCAAGTGGCGGTTCAGGTTTAGGTCTTGCGATTTGCGAAAATATCGTTGAAGCTCATAATGGTAAGATAAGTGCCATGCCATCCTCTTTAGGTGGCGTGAAAATCCTTATAGAATTGCCCGCATATTCTGATGATCTTTAAGCCTATAACCATTGAGCCAATAAATGACAGTATCTGAATCACCCTATTCAATTCTGATTGTTGAAGACGAACCTAAACTTGCCCAATTGCTTATTGATTACCTTCAAGCATCTGGTTATCAAACGCATTGGTTAGCGGATGGTGCTGAAGTGAGCCATTATGTAAAACAGCAACATTACGATTTAATCTTGTTAGATCTCATGTTGCCAGTTAAAGATGGTATTACAGTCTGTAAAGAATTACGTCAGTTTTCAGATATTCCCATCATTATGGTGACAGCTAAAACAGAAGAAGTTGATCGATTACTTGGGCTTGAAATTGGTGCTGATGATTATATTTGTAAGCCCTATAGTCCAAGAGAAGTGGTAGCCCGAGTCAAAACCTTATTGCGTCGTTTTTATCGACCACAAGATATTGTTCAAAGCGATAAATTAGTCGTTATTGATGAACAGGCTTATCAAATCCAATACAACAATAAAATTCTCGATTTAACGACTGCTGAATTTCGTTTACTAAAAGCCTTAGCCACTCAACCCGGCAAAATATTAACCCGTGATCAGCTAATGGATCACCTTTATGATGACTACCGCATTGTGACGGATAGAACCATTGATAGCCATATTAAAAACTTACGACGCAAACTTGAGCAACTTAACGATCAAATTGAATTTATTCGCTCAATTTATGGTCAAGGCTATCGTTGGGAAACTCAAGCTTACCGTTTTCGATGATATTTTTTCAGGAATACATTGAACCTCGCTACACTTAAGCGCTAGAATCCACCCCTTTATGATATACCCCTACCCAATGTGTGGGGGACTGACTTGAAATCAGAACCAGGAAATTTAACCATGTTTACACCCGAATTGCTCTCTCCTGCTGGCTCATTAAAAAATATGCGCTATGCATTTGCTTATGGCGCAGACGCCGTTTATGCAGGTCAGCCACGTTATAGCTTACGTGTGCGTAATAATGAGTTTAACCACGAAAACCTTGCTAAAGGTATTCAAGAAGCCCACGAATTAGGTAAGCGCTTCTATGTTGTGGTTAATATCGCACCCCATAATGCTAAATTAAAAACCTTTATCCGTGACTTAAAACCCGTCATTGATATGGGCCCTGATGCGCTGATTATGTCTGATCCGGGTTTGATCATGATGGTGCGTGAAGCTTTCCCTGAAATGGATATTCACCTTTCAGTGCAAGCCAATGCCGTTAACTGGGCAACCGTAAAATTCTGGCGTCAGATGGGATTAACGCGTGTGATCCTGTCCCGTGAACTCTCTATTGATGAAATTGCTGAAATTCGTAAGCAAGTTCCTGATATGGAATTAGAAGTTTTCGTTCACGGTGCATTATGTATGGCTTACTCAGGTCGCTGCCTGTTATCTGGCTATATCAATAAGCGTGACCCTAACCAAGGCACTTGCACTAATGCTTGCCGTTGGGAATATAAAGTCGAAGAAGGCAAAGAAGACGATGTAGGTAATATCGTTGAAAAATACACGCCAATCCCAGTTAAAAATGTTGAGCCTACTTTAGGTGTTGGCGCGCCAACAGATAAAGTCTACTTAATTGAAGAAGCAAAACGTCCTGGTGAATATATGACTGCGTTCGAAGATGAACACGGTACTTATATCATGAACTCTAAAGACTTACGTGCGATTGAACACGTTGAGCAATTAACTCAAATGGGTGTGCATTCACTGAAAATTGAAGGTCGTACTAAATCCTTCTATTACTGTGCCCGTACAGCTCAAATGTATCGTCGCGCGATTGATGATGCGGTTGCAGGCAAACCCTTCGATCCAACGTTACTAACGACTTTAGAAGGCTTAGCTCACCGCGGTTATACAGAAGGCTTCTTACGTCGTCACACTCATGATTCGTACCAAACGTATGAATATGGTTACTCTGTCTCTGACACTCAACAATTTGTCGGTGAATTTACAGGTAAACGTGTAAACGGTTTAGCCGAAGTTGATGTTAAAAATAAATTTGTTTTAGGTGATAGCCTAGAATTAATGACACCAACTGGAAATATTCAATTCACGTTAGAAGAGCTGTTTAACAAAAAACAACAGCCAACCGATGTTGCACCAGGTAATGGTCACATGGTTTATTTATCTGTTCCTGAAGATGTTGATTTAGATTTCGCACTGCTGATCCGTAATCTACAAGGTACAACAACACGTCAACCGCATAAAATTGATGCAGTAGAAGTGAAGTAAAGCGTCATAATCTGATTTAAAGTGGTCAATTTCAAATACAGATCACATCAATAATAATTTGTTTACCGTATCATCAGTTCCGAAAAATAAAGAACTAGAATGAATACAGTAAGACTAGGAACCACCTCCTTGGCAAATCCAATCTCCCTTGGATTTGCCTTTTCTTTTTATATCCTTCTTAGCAAGTCTCCTTTACATAAAGCCCACTCCCTTTTTCGTTATCATTTGTAAAAAAAATAGTAATTTTCTCGATATCCATTACCTTTAAAAGAGTGATTCAATTAAAGGGACTCATCAATGAGTAAAATTAGTTTGCTAATCATTAATGGAAAAAGCGCTAGCAATGGTGCATTGAGAAAAGCCGTTTACCAACTACGTAACGAAGGTTTTAATCTCCAAGTAAGAGTGACTTGGGAATCCAGTGATATACGTCGTTTTGTACAAGAAGCTATCGATATACAGGCTGAAACGGTGATTGCAGCAGGAGGTGATGGTACGATTAATAGCGTTGTTTCTGAATTAATTCACCTCTCACCCTCATTTTTACCGACACTTGGTATTATTCCCTTAGGTACAGCAAATGATTTTGCCACCAGCGCACAAATTCCTCGTGATATGGAAAATGCACTTAACTTAGCCGTTAAAGGCCGATCAATACCTATTGATATAATCGCCGTGAATAAGACCCACTATTTTATCAATATGGCATCAGGGGGCTTTGGAACCAAAATCACAACAGAAACGCCTGAAGCGTTAAAATCTGCATTGGGCGGAGCCGCCTATTTTATTAATGGCCTTTTAAGTATCGATTCTTTAAAAGCGGATCACTGCAAAATTGAAGCGGAAAATTTCCACTGGGAAGGTGAGGCTCTTATTTTAGCTATCGGCAATGGCCGTCAAGCCGGTGGCGGACAAAAATTGTGTTCTGAAGCCTTAATTAATGACAATAAACTTAACCTCACCATCGTTGAAGCTCATGAACTTCTTCCTTCAATTTTAAGTAGCATGTTTGATAGCAAAAAGAATGACAAGATAATCGAGCGAGAAAGTCGCTGGGTAAACATTAGTGCTTCTCATGAAATGGTATTTAATTTAGATGGAGAACCCCTTTTAGGGGATAAATTTGAATTTATTGTGTTACCTGAAGCGATCCACTGCCGGTTACCGCCTCAATGTGACTTGTTATCTTAATGTAGATAAATGACAATCACTCTCATCTCATCATGAACTGGAGTATGTAATGACTGATATAGTAAGTTTGTTAGGTGCTGATGCAAAATCATTATTAGAACATCGTTGCCAAACCATCCCGAGCGAAAATCTCTACCTGCCAGGTTCTGACTTTGTTGATCGTGTTATGATTGATAACAATCGCCCTAATAGCGTATTACGTTCAATGCAAACCCTGTTAAATCATGGGCGTTTAGCAGGAACGGGTTATCTGTCTATTCTACCTGTTGACCAAGGTGTTGAGCACTCTGCCGCTGCCTCTTTTGCAGCAAACCCACTCTATTTTGATCCAAAAAATATTGTTGAGTTAGCTATTGAAGCAGGTTGCAACTGTGTTGCCTCTACTTATGGTGTTCTTGCTTCTGTTTCTCGTCGCTATGCACACAAAATCCCTTTTCTTGTGAAATTAAATCACAATGAAACCCTAAGCTACCCAGCGCAATATGACCAAACACTGTATGCCAGTGTAGAACAAGCATTTGAAATGGGTGCTGTTGCAGTGGGTGCGACCATTTACTTTGGTTCACAGGAAAGCCGTCGCCAAATTGAAGAGATATCAATGGCCTTTGAACGTGCTCATGAATTAGGTATGGTCACTGTATTATGGGCGTATTTACGCAACCCCGCCTTTAAGAAAGACGGCGTAGATTACCATGCAAGTGCAGATTTAACTGGTCAAGCAAACCACTTAGCTGCAACAATTGGTGCTGATATCGTTAAACAAAAAATGGCTGAAAATAACGGTGGCTTTAAAGCGATTGGTTTTGGTCATACTGATGAGCGTGTTTACACGAAACTCACCACAGAAAACCCAATTGATTTAGTTCGTTACCAATTAGCAAACTGCTATATGGGTCGTGCGGGATTAATTAACTCTGGTGGTGCTTCAGGTAATAATGATCTTGAAGATGCGGTTCGTACCGCCGTTATTAATAAACGAGCTGGTGGTATGGGCTTGATCTTAGGGCGCAAAGCGTTCAAGAAATCAATGAAAGATGGTGTTGCCCTAATTAATGCAGTACAAGATGTTTATTTGAATAAATCTGTCACTATTGCTTAATTGAACGATTTAAATGTGAAAGCCACTCAACTGAGTGGCTTTTATTGCTTATTGTTTAGCGGCTAAACGTTTTTGGTTTTTGCACTTGTGTTACTGTATGTTGATGAGCAATATCTTCACTCTCTATCACTTTCATTGCACTTTGCCCTGCAGGCAATGCTCGCTCAATCAATAACTCTGCGTGGGACTTCGCCAAAATCGTTTGTAATTGCTGTTGCTGACTACACCAAATAGCATCAACATCTTTATCACGCGTCGTATCACGTTGATGTGTTAACGCCACCGTTCTTGCTTGAAAACGCGCCTGTTTTCCACCTAACTCTAAGCCATAATCAGGAATAGTGGCATGAGACACAACAACCTGCCCATTATCAAGCCATGAATTTACTGCATTTTCATGCACCACATAACCTAACTCACTTAAGCCAGCTAATACGGCTTCGCATTGCTGTCTCATCGAAAGTTGTTGCTCGTGAGTTTCAATTGCGTGTTTCAGCTTAGCGATCATCACATCAAGTTGTTCGACTGTTGCTAATGATGCTATCGCTTCTGTATCACGACTCAGAGTCAACATCTCTTTATCATCAAAGCTTTCAAGCTCTGCACATAGACGTATTAATTCTTCCATTAAATCAATGCGTCTTATGCTATTACGCAAGCTTTCAGCCATATTCATTATCATTGAATCTGCCAGTAACCGCTGTTTCTTGCTATCAGAAATTTTCTGTATTTCAATAAGCTGATTTGCATGGTGATTGGCTTCTACTTCATTCCCTACCAGCCGTAACTTTTCAATCATCAATTCAATTTGATGACATTGTTGTGTAAATGGGCTTTGAGACTCACCACTTTGCCATAACTGTTGGCTATATGTAGATTGCGCTTTTAATTGCGTCAATAATTCAGATTGAATAGGGCTAAGTTGTGCTTGTTGCGCCTCTATTTCACCCGTTACACGAAATAGTAATAAGCTAATTTCCTTCTCGCTCATGTTTTCGCTCAGTTCAATTTCAGCGTTCAAAACACTGTAGGATGCTAATTGTGATTTTAATTGTCTTAACAGTCCCGATGATTTTTGTTTGCCCTGTTGAATATGACGTGCAAGCGCTTTTTCTTCAATCACTTGTTCGCGTAGGTTTTTCATATCCTGTCGTAACGGTGCAATAAACTGGCCTAATTTTTCTGTTAATCGACTCACTGAATGAGCATCTAATGCATCCAATTGCTGATTATCTTTAACCAATGCGTTAAAAGTCGATTCAATTTGGCTCACACGTTCGTCTTGATATGTAAGTTGTTCAACTAATGCCTTCCATTGCTTGAATTGTTTTTTGCTATTCGCTAATTGTCGATGATAGCGGATAACAGTAGTTTCTTTGATAGAGATATAATGTACTGATGAACTCATCATTCACTCACTTTTTCATTCAGTAAAGAGGCATATTGTAAGGCTTCAAGAAGTTGTTGTTGCGCTTCTTGGCGATGATAAAACCATTGTGTCAATAAAATACGATAATGATAAGGCACAACTTTGCGCAAAATATCTTTTCGCCATAACTCACGCGCACAAGCCTGAGATAACCACTCATGTTGTGGCATATCACACTCAATTCCCATCAATAATTTGCCTTGATGCTTATCTTCAATTAAACAGTCAAAAGAAAAAATACCCGCTTGTTGTGATGGTGCAATATGATATCCCTGAGACGCAATAAAGCGTTTCACATCAATAACAAACTGATCGTTTACCTGATCTTGCAGTGCCACGCTGGCTTGAGTTCGGCATAAACGGGCTAATAAACGTTTATTTTCCTCTTGTTTATTAATCTGATGGCAATGACTCGCGTAAGTTAAATAGCCTTGTAAGTAATCACGAGGGATCTCAGGGTGTTTATTGGTACTTAATAAGTCAGAGATTTCATCTATCGGCATTGATGACATGATCACCACTTGCTTTTTCGCTCTGGTGATCGCGACATTTAAGCGGCGCTCTCCCCCTGTTTGCCCTAACACACCAAAATTACGCCTAAACGTACCTTGTGCATTACGACCAAACGTCGTTGAAAACAAAATAACATCTCGCTCGTCACCCTGCACATTTTCGACGTTTTTCACAAAAAACGACATATCTTCATCGTTATCCAACCGCGCACATTCTTCGGTGTAAGCCCTTAAAAAATCCACATCATAGTCATTACGATCACGAATAAATTGGTTAATTAATTGAGCTTGTTTTTGGTTAAACGTCACCACTCCCACAGAAGGACGTTTATCAAAAGGCACCTGCCATAATGTCGCTAAATGCTCAACAATTGCTAATGCCTCTTTTTCATTGGTTTGATTGATATAAGTGCCATTAATCGCCATAAAGTGCAGTGGTTTTACTGTACTAATGGTTTTCGCTGAGTGTTGAGCCGGAATATTTAATCGATTCTCGTAAAAAGCATAATTTGAGAAATTAATTAATTCTCTAAATGCCGAGCGATAGTGAATATCTAAGGTATGAATAGGCAATACAGTTCGTGCGAGATGAAGTAAATCAGGACAATGGCAAATCTGGCTTGGATCCCATTGCTCACTGCTTTTCTCTTGTTGTTCATCTTCCTCGTTATCTTCGTCGTCTTCATTTTCACTAAATTTACCACTGAAGAAAGATGAAGGAGGCATCTGTTTCTCATCACCACTCACAATCGCTTGTTTACCGCGATATAGCGTCGGTAATGCAAATTCAATAGGCATTTGTGAAGCTTCATCATAAATAACGCTGTCAAAAAGCCCTGCTTTTAAAGGCAATATTTGGCTTGCCACATCTGGCGTCATCAACCAAATAGGGCGCAATCTTAACAATCCCATTTGAGTCGCTTCGTCAATAAACTCGCGTAACCGTAATGCTCTAGGCCCAGTTAAGCGTGTTATTCTTTCCCAATGACGCGCACTTTCAATCCTTGATAATTCGATATTTTCAGTTAATAGCTCACGATTAACTTGTTGTAATCGCTGATAGTTTTCTGTCAGCTTTTCAATATATTCCCGCATTTTTTGAGCAGTATGCGTTTTTAATACTGTGTTTTTTATTTCAATTTCAGTTTTAACAGCAACATAAAACAAATGACTCAATGTTGCTTTTAAAAGTTCCACAGGGTTAGAAGATGAACTTTCATCAAGTAACTGGCGTGATAATGCTAAAACTTGCCAATCATTGTGCGTAAAATGCGTTGTTCTTTCTCGAAATAGCTGAAATTGACTTAAAGAAGGTAAGCTTTGAGCTAATTGCTGCAATCTGGCTGTCAGCAACTCACCTTGATTAATCGCATCATAAAATTGCTGATAACAGAGTTCGGTGAGAGTTTCTTGTAAGGCAGCTAATTTAGCGAGGCTAGTTTGCTGTGCTTTAGCACGAAAAATGGCATTTTCAATTTCTAAACATTGCTGTTCAAAGCCCTGTTTTTTCGCTGATTGAATGGACTCAACAATATGTTCAGGTTGAGGATATAACGCTAATATCGCAATATCATTGTCACTGGCTTTAAGCTCAGTAATCACCGTATTTATTGTGTTCTGCCACTGTGCATTTTGTCGATCGAGGTGCTGTTCTAGTCCTAATTGTTGATAAATAGGTTGCAACTCTTGGTGCAACAAACGCCATTGTTGTTCTGTGGTGATGGTTTTATGTAGCGTAATATACTGTTCAGCTTTATCTTCTATACCACTTTGTGCCATAAAGTCTTTTAGCTTACTGTTTCTACTATAATAATAGGGATTTAAGAAGCGTAAAAATGAAGGGTTAATCTTATCAACTGCCGCTCTTGATAACGTCGCTAATGTTGCATTATCTAACGGAGCCAGTAAGCGGAAAATTAAAGGATCACAACCTTCACTATCAATTTGCTGCAAACGTGTTTCCAATTGCGCCAATTGAGTGATCAACTGCTCCCCTTTATTTTGCTTACCTTGCTCATTTAAAAACAAGGTTAACCAACGTGATAAATTATCCCATTGTTGGTCATTGCGATTTTTTAACTGCTGTTTGCATTGTTTAAGTGCAGTTTCGTGAGTCGTTAATTTATCGATTGTGATTTGTTGATAAGGCGAGCTATATGCCGTATCACGCTGTTTTTCTGCGTCAATAAATAGCGTAATACTTTCATTAAATTGGCGATATAACGTACTTTCAGGCAAAAACAATGTAACACCATTTAATGGTGTGTTTTCATAATTAATCGCATACCAATCTAAACCATATAACGTTAAGTTATCGACAAGCTGAACAAACGTTGTTTTATTATATTGAGAAAGCAGTGTGGCTAATTCATCCGAACTTGTTGCTAGCTTTTGTTGCGACTCTAACTCAAGTAATGCAGATAACACTTCTCGATATGAATAATCGTATTGTTTATCCGTTAGATATAGCGCTTTATAGTAGGCATCTAATGTTGTTTCATAAAATTGAATTAAGTTAAGCGTTCTATCACGATTAAAAGGCCTATCTTGCTTAACATCTGCGATCAACTGCCGTTTACGCTCTAATTGTAGTTGTTCTCTAATTGCTGAGATAATCTCTCGCCCTTTAGGGTTTTGATGAATAATCAACACTCTATCTTGTAAGCCATTTGCAACTAATCGTTTATACACTACATCCAGTGCAGCAGGCTTTTGGCAAAGCACCAGTGCTGTTTTTTGTCGCCCTATCGCATCAGCAATTAAGTTAACAATAGTTTGGCTTTTACCTGTTCCTGGAGGCCCTTCTATTAACAACCCTGTTTGCTTTCTTGCAGCTTGAATAATGGTATTTTGAGAAGGATCTGCCAACGACAGTAAATAGTTATCTACCAATAGATCTTGTGTTTCTAACGTTTGTGCCTGTGTATTGACTTGCAACATGGTGGCAAGAGCTGTGCCGTTGATAGGTAAATTGGCAATTTGTTGTAAATCAGCACTTATCATTTGCCCAATAAAAGAGGTGTGAAACAACACCGCAGAACAATGAATGTAAGCACTGTTTTCTGGTATTTCTTCAGTTAATGAAGGTAATGGGCTTAGTGAATGTTCAGTTGTGATTAATAACGACGAAAGTGTGCTCATCATTTCACTGACACTCAGGCCTGTTTGTGACATTAAACTATCGAGTACTTTTTGCCATTCATTAACCGCAGGAATACCAACAAAATTCGCCAGAGCAGGATTTAAACGTACTGATGCACGCTCTGTATCAAACCCAATTTGCACAGCACCTTGGGTACCACCTAAAATATTCATTGAAATAGGCCACAAGAAAAGCGGTGCAATACGTGGTTTTATTTTATTGGGTTGCGTATTTAGCACTAAAAAAGGAAAGCCTAAATACATGCCATTAATACCCGTATCTCGTTGGTAAGACTGAGTATTCTGTTGTAATAGCCACAAGCGATTATTTAATTTTTCACGTTGACGTAATACTTCCCCTTCTAATGAAAACAGCCTTTTCTTACGGTTAATTAAATGCTCAAGTAAGTTTGTCGCTTTTTCATTATCAAAACAGCATTCAGTTAAATCAACACGCCCCGCATTTGGCGTTAAACGCATTCTGACTAAATTACCGCGTTGGCTTGTGGAAACTAGTTTCTTAGCAAAAAAATGCAATACCTCTAAAATATATTTTTGCGATTCAGGTACTTGCCATTGCTCGATAGGAATACAGAGCATCACAATAATATGCTCAAGAGGCAATCTACGAGTTAAAAGAAAATCATCAGCCCATCTATCAATAGCATCGATATTAACACGCTTAAAATCCCCTATTCTTTCACTTAGTTGTTCAATAAGTTGATATCGAGGTGTGGCTAATAATATTTTTGCTTGTTGTTTATCAAACGTCTTAATCGCAAGATTACTGGCTAATTTAGCCGCATTATTCACCAGTGAATCTAACGTAATATATTGCCCAATCTCTGCACTTAATAACAAAATATAGTCATTTTCATGCATGTTTTTACGATCGATTAATACTCGTAGATTTTCATTATAGGCATCAGGAAATTCGGCACGAATAATCTCCCAACGAGCCACTAATTGGCTTAAAGAGGTGATTAACAAATAAAGCCGTAAGCTTTCTTCATTTAATGGAATACGTTGTTGCTGTGCCCTCTCACGAACAGCGCATTGACGATAATAGAGCTGAACAAGCCAATGTGTCTCATCAATAGATTGCAGTTCAGTGGTAAGAGGCTGACAAATTAATTGATAACCTAATAAGGGATACTCTAAAAGCCATGAAGGTGTAATGATCTCGCCACGGTAAATCAATGGCATATTAGGATTTAAAATTCGTAACGCGAGAGTAAAACGTAGACTTGGCTCAATATCTTGTTTTTCAACTAATGACTGCAATTGGGCAGCTTGTTTTTCACTATTATCAAATTGGCTTAACCAAGTCGTGATTTCACCATGAATAAGTAATTCCGTTGCTTGATCCCAATATTGTGCTTGTGCAGCCACCATCGCAAATGCATCAGGTTGATTGAATTGATGATCTGCAAATTGAAATTGATAATATTGCTGGCTTCCATTGTTGTGATTAATATCAGGCGCTTGTACCGCTAAACCTTGTAACCACGCATTAACTTCATTCCATTGCCAGCGTTGAAAGCGATCACGGCAAAGTAAACCACGTAAAAGTAATTGAATGTTGGGAGCTAAATTATCCGGTAATTCAACACCATTGGTCATGACTTGAATTAAAAACGCATTATCATGGATATGTTTAAAACAGGCGCCTTGCGTTAATTGCTCAAGTAAAATGATCCCCAAACTCCACCAATCTGATGCCGCCGAAACACCACCCGCTAATATTTCTGGCGCACTATAACGTGAAATTTCAAGTGGAGAGACAATATCGAGATCGAACTCAGATAAACATGCTGAACCATATTCAATCACCACAATATCAAGAGGATCACGAGAGCGGATCATCAAGTTTGAGGGTTTTAAAGCACGATGGCGCACACCATGTTCAGTTAATGCCGCAATCGCCGTACCTAATTCGGAGACTAATACATTAATTTCATCCGATTGCCAAAAATCACCGCGCTCAATAAATTGGCCTAGTGAACCACCATTTAATCGCTCAGTAACATGCCAAGCGCGATTCTCCCATCGACCTGTTTCGTAAAACACGGGAATATGGTCAGTAGAAATCAGATTTAAAACTTGATAAATAGCCGGATCAGGCTCTTCGCCTTTAAGATAGAGTGTTAATACGCCTTCTTGATCTGTTTTGATATTACTTACGTTATAGCGCTCTCTTTCACTATTAATAGAATTGATACGTTGCTCAAGACGCCAATCGCCAATCAATCTAAACGTTTCATTATCGCTAACGTCGTTATTTTCAATCTCATCAACCGGATCAGCACCACATTCAAAACAGATAAAATCATCTTCTCCCATCAAGTGTCCGTTAACACACTTTCTAGGCTGAATATCAGTAAGGTCGGGAATTATCGTAGATGTCTCAATAGAAGATATTGGAGGAGATGGACGCCACCCTGACTCATGAATAGGTTCAATCGTTAGATCCCATCCACAGGGTTTATCATTCACTTGTCCTGCACAGAAAATCTCGGTTAACTGACGCTCAGTTTGGCAGTGAGGACAAAAACGTATCATGGTCATCCTTTATTCCATCTCTCTTATCTTTTTATCTGTTTTAATTGAATATCTTGTTGTGCTAATACTTCACGCAAACGAGCCATATCGCCTTTTTGAGGAATACCTGTAAGATAAATACGTCCTTGGTTATCCATTGAGAGATCAAGCACTTTATCTTCTTCGTTCACATTTCTATCAAAAACATTGAAACGCGCGCTCCCCATCGCTGTTAAACAATGGAGTTGCTGATCATCACTACCTCGTAACATCAAACTTTGCGTAGTTTCCACTTGATATCGACCACTCATTAACGCATCAATTAAGCCTGACATTTTAGTAACTTGAGGTTCTATCTCATCCCAGTGATAACCACTGTAAATAAAAATATCCCCTGCAAATTGCTGACGTAATGCAATTAATAACACATACAGCGCCTCTGGTTGTTCAAAAGGTTCACCACCAGAAATCGTAATACCATCAGCAAATGCAAACCAAGGTTGAATTTGTTGAATAAGCATGTCAACTGAGGTGCTTTCGGCTTTGCTTTCCCATGTATCTGGCGATAAACAGCCTTTACAGCGTAAAGAGCATCCTTGAAACCAGATACCAATTCGTTTTCCTGGCCCCAATGTTGTCACTGGAAAGTGAATTCGAGATAAACTGATCTGCATTAATTTGCCTGTGGCACCAAAATAATATTGGTCATTTCACCTATTTGAATGTCAGCAATTTGATAGGCTTTTCCGACTGCCAAATCACTGTCAAAAATAGCTCTTGAGAGCGGATTAATTAAATAAACCTCTAATTGGTTACGAATACCACGACCACCATTTGATAAGTCAGATAAGCAGTAGGATTTTAAAGTCGATTTAGCCGTTTCTGATATCGACAATGTGAGGGATTGTTTATCAAGGCCAGATAAGATATTTGCGACCATTTGTTCAAATATCAGCTCTGCAACATCTTCTCGAATAAAATCAAAGACAATAATGTTTTCACCAATACGGTTTAATAATTCAGGTCGATTTAAAACCAATTTAAAATGACGCTCTATTTCACTTTTCACTTTACGGCTGACATTTTCAAAAGGTTCATGAGGCAGAACATTCGCCACTCTTTCGCCATTATTATCAACGCGATAAATCCCAAGATTTGAGGTAAATATAATTAAAGCTTCAGAAAAATAGACGCGATCACCACGCCCCGAGGTTAATACCCCATCATCAATAATTTGTAGAAATTTATCCATTAAATGAGGATGTGCTTTTTCTATTTCATCAAATAACACAACACTAAAAGGCTTTTCGCGAATAGCATTGGTTAATTCACCGCCAGAGTCATAACCAACATAACCCGGAGGCGCACCAATTAAACGTTGATCTGCGTGTTCGGCACTAAATTCAGACATATCAAAACGAATATAAGCACTTTCATCGCCAAACAGCAGTTGTGTCACCGTTTTCGCTAACTCAGTTTTACCTACCCCCGTTGGCCCTGCTAAAAACAATACGCCCCGAGGTCTTCCGCCTTTATTGCTACCTACGCCTGTCATTGCACGCTTAATAATATCTAATAAATGCGTAACCGCGTGTTGTTGTCCTTTAACACGACGTTGTATAACTTGTGGTGCATTACGAATTTTTTGTTTATCAATTTTTTGCCAAGGATCTTCCGTAATACCGACTTTGTAACGTCTTACCGCATCACTAATTCGCGTTATTTCCACTTCTTCAATACGCGCCAATTGCACTATCGCCACTAAATCCAGCAGTAATAGCCCTTCTGTTTCATCGATAAAATCATTAAGAAGCGACTCTTTTTCACTCTCTATAAGCGATGAAAAACCAGCTAATGACACCAATAAATTAGGTGCTAACGCTCTGCGGATCTGACTATCAGGTTTTGCAACAGGAATGGCTCGAATTCGAGGATTATTAACGGTAAACCAATCCGGTAGATCAGTTTCTTTTTCCACTACCCAAAAAACACTATTAAAGAAAGGTTGATTATGTTCACCAGCCGGTCTTGCTTTAGCTTGGTGAGAAGTCACTAATGCTCGTGTAAATAAGCTATGTTCGGCAGGCGTAAGATTATCACGATGAGACAGCAAACAAGAGGCGAAATCAATGCATAACGCAATCGGCTGACCCGTTATTGTTTGCCACTTTTCTAATACGCTATTTAAGCTATCGATATTGCCTGATGCGCGATCGCCCGTGACAGTTAATCCTAATTGTTGCATTAACATTGCGCCATCTAGTAAAGATTGCGTAGGATTAGCGACCCATTGAAACCCAGCTAACGGCGTGTAAGTGATGATATGAACGTAACCCACTTCATACAAACTGTTATAAAGTGACTGGTTAAAAGGCAGTGGTGTTATTACATTGGGTGCAACTTCACTAGCTTGTAAGTCGCGCACATTACCGAATAACACAAACTGGCTTTTCAATGGAATAAAGCGAAGTAAATCACGTAACCAGCGTGGCTTTTGAAAAGCAGTATTCATATCATCCCTTATTGAAAATAAAATATATCTTACCTTAGTTCCTCAATATACAGGCTGTTTATATTGAGGACAGTGTTAATTATCTAGAGAGTTTGATCATAAAAATGAAAATAGAGCCATAAAGACTCTATTTAAGATAAGTGTTGTTGTAAGCCACATTACCACCAGCGATGAAAATGGTGTACTGGACCAAAACCTTGCCCAACTTCTAAACTGTCGGCATGTTCTAATGCTTGTTGTAAATAGGCTTTTGCTTGTTCAACACAAGTTTGCCAATCAGAGACTTGAGGACGAATAGCAGCCAAAGCGGCTGAAAGAGTACATCCTGTACCGTGGGTATTTTTTGTATTAACGCGTTTTGAAGTAAATCGCCACTCACCATCTTGAGTAAATAACCAATCAGGGCTTTCATTTTCAGTTAAATGTCCCCCTTTCATCAACACCGCTTTGCATCCTTGTTTTAGCAAAGCATAACCTTGTTGCTTCATCGTTGTTTCATCTTGAGCGACTTCACAACCTAACAGTGCTGCCGCTTCAGGTAAATTAGGCGTGATCAAATCAACCAGAGGCAACAGCTGATTAACCATTTTATTAACCGCATCTGGTTGCAATAGCGGATCACCACTTTTTGCAATCATCACGGTATCAAGTACAACAAAAGGAATGGCGTATTGCTGAAGTTTGTCACAAACCACATCAATAATCGCGGCATTAGAGAGCATACCAATTTTGGCACTATCAATTCGAACATCAGACAAGACAGCATCTAATTGAGCGGCAACAAAATCGGGGGATAAATCATAGACACGACGAACACCACAGGTATTTTGAGCAACAAGTGCTGTCATTACTGTTGTGCCGTAAACACCCAGTGCGGAAAATGTTTTCAGATCAGCCTGAATACCAGCACCACCACTAGGATCGGTGCCTGCGATAGACAATGCATTGAATCTCACTGATTAACTCCTCCTTTCACCAGTTACAGAAAAGTCGGGCTCTGTTAATCAGCAGAGTTACCTTGACTTCCCTACGCTGGCATTATCCAGATCAGGTTATACGGGTTCATCTCAGCCATAAGGCGCCCCGAGCCAAAGCCTGTAAATTCAGGCGATAAAGAGTATCGCATGCTCAAGATAAAGATGCTAGTAACCAGCGAGGATCGCCTTGTATATTTTTATCCGTTTTAACGATAATCGATATATTAATTATCAGAAGAAGTGAATATGATAGATCATCAAATGAAATAACATAATAAAATCAATGAATTATAAAGACTATAATATAAATCTTGATAAATTATTAAGAATAAATAACGCCAATGTTGAAAATACAATTCACTTTTTAAATGAAGGAGTTAACGATATTTCAATAAATTATTTTGAAATTCCAATCGGATACCGTTTAGTTAAATCATTACGTAAAGATCAATACAGACTTATCACCGCAGATAAAGAAAGTGAAACAGCCTACCTTGTTGAACTTAGACTTCGGCAAGATATTGTTTATGGAAAAACAACGTGTACTCAAATAAAAGTTTGGCGTTCCCGTCTTTCTAAACATCGTGATGCAAATAATGATTTTCCACGATCTATAGTCCATCACATCCTAAATGATTATCACATTATGATCACTTTAGAAGACCAACTAGGGATAAATAAACGATTTTGGGACATAATGATTTCATGGGCTTTTAGCAAAAAATATTTTATATCTCTTTCAAATAGAACAAAAGGTATTCATTCACTAACTACGATAAACTGTTTAGATGAACTTTATGAAAAATGGGAAAATTATTACTGGAGTAAAGATCACGATACCCATCGGCTACTTATCATTAGCCAAGAAAAATTATCTCAATAATAAACAATATATTTCCTAAAAATGTGTGAATAAACATTATCCACATATTTTTGTTGCGGGATAATCTGCACAAAAAATCGGCATTACGCTAAAAAAACTTATACCACTTAAACGATTTATAAACCAACACAGAGTTTTTCTTTTTTTTATTTAACTCTTCTTATTCGTTACTCTATTATCCTGCTGGAAATTTATCTCTTTTGATAAATTGATGTTATTGATATTAAATTTATCTCGAATTGATATCAATATTTCAATTAAGTCATAAAAATAGATATTTTGTAGATTTTTTCTGTTGAAAATGACTAAGTCTAAATTATATCTTGAAGGCCTTATTTATCAGTTATTTATTTTAAATCTAATAAAAAATTAATTTTTTATTAAAAACAATATATTACCATAAAAAAATAACAGCATTTAATATCAGACAAAATTACGTTTATAAGTACAATAAATCTACTCATTTTCTTCTTAACCGATTCTAATCTCTTAAGATTTTATTTAAGAAGTAAAGTTTCAGATACCTCTTATCTTAAATACTTGTCGATTAAATAACACTATTAGTAATGTTTATTTGTCATCACCAGAATCACTGTTTATGCCGTACTCGGAGTTATATTATGTCATCATCCTATTTTCACTCTAGCGTATTAGCTACAACGCTGTTTTCACTTGCGTTAACTACTTCTGCTTTCGCTTCTGAAAATAATACAAATACCCATCAGATTATTACGACAGAAAACCAACCAATCACCAGTAATGCGTCTCAACCTAATAATGAAGAGAGCTACTGGGGAAAATTTAAGCGTAATATTAATCAAACTTGGGATAACGACCAATATAATTACTATTTACCAGTATGGACTTGGCATAACCGTTTTACTTACGATAAAGAAAAAACTGATCGCTATAACGAAACACCTTGGGGCTTTGGTATGGGTAAATATCGTTATGATAATGATGGTGATTGGCACTCTCTTTATGCAATGGCATTTATGGATTCAAATAACCGAGTACAGCCTATTATGGGCTATGGTTTTGAGAAAATGTGGTATCCCGGTGATAGAGACGGGTTCCGTATGGGCGCAGGATTTACGCTAAGTATTACAGCGCGCCATGAATATGACTATATTCCTATGCCACTTCCTTTACCGTTAGTTTCCGTCGGCTACGGGCATCTTTCACTACAAGCGACCTATGTACCAGGAACTTATAACAACGGTAATGTGTTATTTGCTTGGTTACGTTGGCAGTAGTTTCCTTATTTTGTCTATCAGAATAAATGTAAGCAATAAAAATAGAACATAAAAAAAACGCATCATTTAGATGCGTTTTTCTTATTCAACAAAATGACTCAATCAATCTGTAATAACTTAAATATCTTGGCTTGCTTGAGTACTATTAGGTGTTTTCTTCATACGGGAAATCTTAAATCCAACCCATAAGAATGCAATCCAGAATGGCATTAAAATCACCGAAATATTCACTTGTGGCATAAATAAGATAATCACTAAAATCATGCATAAGAAAGCAAGACAGATGTAGTTACCATATGGATACCAAAGTGCTTTAAAGAAAGGCTCTACACCCTCTTTGTTTTTTGCAGCTCTGAATTTTAAATTCGCCAAACAGATCATGATCCAGTTAAGCACTAACGTAGTAACAACTAACGCCATCAATAGCTCTAACGCCTGATCAGGTAATAAATAGTTAACTAAAATACCTAATGACGTCGCAATTGCCGACAATAATAACGACACAACTGGCACACCGCGTTTATTAATGCGAGAAAGTGCTTGTGGCGCATTACCTTGTTTTGCCAAACCATAAAGCATGCGGCTATTAGAATAAACACCACTGTTATAAACAGACAGTGCAGCTGTTAATACCACCGCATTTAAAATATTCGCAATTAGAAAATTATCCAAGTTATGGAAAATTAGAACGAATGGGCTTTCACCTTTAACAACTTGAGTCCAAGGATAAAGTGAAAGTAACACTAATAACGAACCGATATAGAAAATTAAAATACGATAAACAACTTGGTTAGTCGCTTTCGGGATACTGACTTTTGGATTTTCAGCTTCAGCGGCAGTGATCCCCACCAGCTCAAGTCCACCAAAAGAGAACATTACAATGGCTAATGCAGACATAAATCCCGTAAAACCATGAGGGAAAAAGCCTAACTCCCATAAATTGCTGACAGAAGCTTGAGGGCCACCATTACCACTCGCCAGTAAGTAGCTTCCAAACAAAATCATTCCGACAATCGCCAATACTTTAATAATGGCAAACCAGAACTCTGTTTCACCATACATTTTCACGTTAATCAGATTAATTAAATTGATTGCTACAAAGAAGATAGCAACAGAAACCCAAACAGGAATATCGGGTAACCAATAGTTAATGTATTTACCTGCCGCAGTTAATTCTGCCATGCCGACAAGAATAAACATTACCCAGTAGTTCCAACCAGATAAGAAGCCTGCAAATGGGCTCCAATATTTATTAGCAAAGTGACTAAACGAACCCGCAACTGGCTCTTCGGCAACCATTTCGCCTAATTGGCGCATGATCATAAACGCAATAAAACCACCAATAGCATATCCTAAGATAACTGATGGACCTGTCATATTAATTGTTTGCGCTATACCAAGAAACAGACCAGCGCCGACAGCACCACCCAGCGCAATTAGCTGGATATGTCGATTTTTCAGACCGCGCTTAAGTTCTGTCTGTTGCGACTCTCTCGCCATACATCCTCTTCTCTTTATTATCTTATCAACTTAAAGTGTAAACTAATGTTTACGATTTTGTTTATTTCAAGCCACCATTAAAACACTATTCCGACTTGAATAACAAATACATTTTATGCTAGGCGAAAAATAATAAGAAAAGCTATCTTTTAGTGATGTTTAGAGGGGAATAATGTGGTAAAGCGGCAAAGACCTTGTTGGAAATCCTCTCCTCGATCGCAAAAATTATCTAAAGCCACAAGATAGAGGCCAAAGGTAATGGCCAATGCAATAATTAAGCTAATAATTATTTTCTTTGCGTTCAATTTAAAATCCTTTAAATACATTTTGTTAATATGGCTTATCACATTATAAGCATTCGCTTAAATACGATAACAAGACAGGGAGTTGTTGTTATAAAATCCGCAATCAATTATCTCTATGAGTAAATTTAGCATAACTTTCATTATGAAAGGTAAACGCTTCCTCGACAGACTTCAGATAATTTGCATTATTTCGCTCTAAACTGTATGCAAAATGACCTTATATTATTTAATTACACATTTTGCCAACGATTAGAGATAGCTATCCATTAATATGGATTTCTCTGTCTGCCATTTTTTGTATAAGATTAGGGAGTTAATTTTGATTTTTACCTTAACTTCATTGATAGAATGGAACTGTAATGCCACAAGATAATCATCTCGCATTGGTTTGCGCGCTAAGTAAATGGATTGAGGAGCATTTAGGCCGGGTTATCCATCTTGAAGAGTTGGCGGCTTATTCTGGGTATTCTCTTTGGCACATGCAGAAAATCTTTAAAGAAGTCACAGGCACCTCTTTAGGAAAGTATATCCGTCAGCGTAGATTAGCTGGCGCTATTCATTTATTACGTACCAGTGAACGCTCTATCTTCGATATCGCCCTTGATTTCGGCTTTGGTTCACAATCTCACTTTACTTATATGTTCCGTAAAGAGTATGGCATCACGCCTTTCGATTTTCGGCAAAATCAAGAGATCATTTTAGAAACCAAACAGCCTTTACATTTACAATCACCTTGTTGTGATTAACCCTTCCATTTATGTGACATTATGCAGATAGCCTTAAATGTCACATAAATAATACTCAAGCTATGTGATGATAGACCGCTTCGTCCTTCCTTTATCATGATTGCTTTTATTTTATATGGGGATGCTAATGAGTATTAAGCTTATCGCTATTGATTTAGATGGAACCTTACTCAACAAACAACACGAAATCACACCCGAAGTACAAGAGGCTGTTCAACGAGCCAAAGAAGCGGGTGTTAAGATTGTACTGGCTTCAGGGCGCTCTTTTAATGGCATCTCCCCTTATTTAAAGATACTCGGTCTTGATACTTCGGATTGTTACTGTATTAGTAATAATGGTAGCCAAATTCATCAAGCAGATAATGGTGAAGTCATTATTCAGGATTTACTCAATTTTGAAGACTACCTCTATTTTGAAAATCTCGCTCGTGAGATAGGCGTTCATTTTCACGTCATTAGTGACAATAAAATTTATACCACTAATCGCCATATTAGCCATTTCACCTGCCAAGAAGCTTTCTTATCTTGGACACCGCTTTATTATCGCCCTCTTAATGAAATGCAATCTGATATGCGTTTTAGTAAGTTTATGATTGTTGATGCACCTACCGTTTTAGATAATGCCATTCAATATCTTCCTGCTAATATTTATGAACAATATAGCATACTACGTAGTGCTCCTTATTTTATTGAAGTGTTGAATACCAATGTTAATAAAGGAAGTGCTATTCAGAAAGTGGCGGAACATTTAAAAATCACACAAGAAAAAATTATGTGTATTGGTGATCAAGGTAACGACTTAGCAATGCTAAAATATGCAGGATTAGGTGTTGCGATGGGAAATGCGCCTGAAAAAGTGAAGAAAGTT
Organism: Proteus sp. ZN5; assembly: GCF_011046025.1. Taxonomy (GTDB): domain Bacteria; phylum Pseudomonadota; class Gammaproteobacteria; order Enterobacterales; family Enterobacteriaceae; genus Proteus. Next base: position 2,340,567 of record NZ_CP047639.1, on the reverse strand, counting down.
GCTAAATTCGTCACACTTTCTAATGAAGAGCATGGTGTTGCAGTCGCTATCAATAAATTTATTTAAACACGATCTTTTTTGTGTTTTATCGCGAATGTTTACAAAATTATATAGCAATTGTGATCCTTAGCAGAGGATCACACTGCTTTTTGACTAAAAAAATAGCCTTTTATTATTCTATAATTATTGTTAGATAAACGTTAAACCTGCCTTTCTTCTTACATATCCTTCAGAATTTGTTACTATCAATTCACTTTTCGTTATTCAAACTGCATTTTCACAACATATTAAGCTCTTAAGTAAGCTAAATGTAGAATAACAAATATAAATCATTTATATATTTTCTTCACAGACAGGTAGTTTTAGTTATGCTTTCTACAAAAGATATGCTCGTTCTTGGAATGATGGTTTTTGCACTCTTCCTCGGTGCTGGTAATATTATTTTCCCCCCTATGGCGGGTTTTCAATCAGGAAACCTCTGGTTTAGTACATCCTTAGGTTTTCTTGTTACGGGTGTCTTACTCCCTTTCCTTACTTTGGTTATTGTAGCAATTCGTGGACGTGGTGAGCGCCTTTCTGTTGATTTGCCTTCATGGGTTGCCGTTATTTTCTGGGTAGCGCTGTACCTTATCGTAGGCTCTACTTTTGCAATGCCTCGTGTCACCAATACCGCTTATGAAATGGGTTTCTTACCTTTAGGGCTTGTTGAGAAAAATACGGCAACACACCTTACTTTTGCACTTATTTTCAATATCACTAGTATGTTCTTCATGCTAAAACAAGGCACCATGATCAGCGCCATTGGTAAGTTTATGACTCCGGCACTGTTAGTCCTGCTGGTAGTTGTGGGCATTGCTGTTGTAGCTAAACCGATTTCCCCAATTGGTGAACCAACAGGTCTTTATGCGGTAAATGGTTTCTTCTCTGGCTTTATTGATGGTTACCAAACCATGGATGTCCTTTCTGCCATGGCATTTGGTGGTATCGTTGCTCGTGCTTTATATACCAAAGGTATTACTGAACCGCGTCAGATAGGCTTTATTACCGTAAAAGCTGGCATGATTTCAGTTTTACTATTAGCTGCACTTTATCTATGCCTTTTCTATTTAGGCGCCACTAGCCATTCTGTTTCTGTTTTTGCAGATCCTGCACTCAATGCCACTAACGGTGGTCAAATTTTCTCACGTTATGTTGATGCACTATTTGGCTCTGTGGGTACTTGGTTGATGGGCGGTATTGTTTTATTAGCCAGTATGACAACTCTTGTGGGTGTAACAAGTGCTGCTGCGGACTACTTTGCGACATTCCATCATCGCTTAGGCTATCGCTTTTGGGTTGTTGTCTTTACCTTAATGACCACAATTGTATCAACGTTCGGCCTTGATACTTTATTGCGTGTGACCATTCCTGCGTTATTAATGATTTATCCAACATCAGTCACATTGGTATTGCTACAATTTATTCGTAATAAATTAAAAGCACCCCGCTTTACCTATCGCTTTACCATTGCAATCATTGTTTTGATGAGCCTTTTCGACACATTGAAACAATTGAAGTGGTTAAATGCTGATTTACTACAATTATTTAGCTATATTCCACTTTCTGATTATGGTTTAGGTTGGGTATTACCCGGTGTGATTGCATTTGTAATTTCGCTGGTTGTTAGCTTAAACCTTAAAGAAGAAAACCTTCCAGTAGGAAATACAGCAAAATAATCAGCATATAATACCTAATTTGTAATACTGATTATAAGTTGATAAAAAAAGCGTCTGCCAAATTTCATATTGGAGACGCTTTTTTCTTGTCTAATTATCACATAAAATTTTAAATCCGGTATTTTTCAATCAATGCCCTTAAAATCGCTTCTGATTGAGCATCAGGGATCCCATTGGCTTTTGTCGATCTAAAATGCATTTGGAAGGCCTTCACGACTTTTTGTGCTTTATTATCTAACACACCATTTGTTGGTGTTTGATAACCATATTGCTGTAATAATTTTTGGAAATTTGCCACATCAACAGGCTCTGAAGGATCTCTACCTGCTAAATAAGTTTGCACTAACTCCTTATCAGGCCAAGCACCTATTCCTTGGTTTGCTAATCTTTCCCAAGGGAATAAAGGCCCCGGATCCACTTTTCTTTGAGGTGCGATATCACTGTGACCTAAAACGTTTTGAGGCTCGATATCATAACGTTCAATAATATCTTTCATCACTACTGACATAGTCACAATTTGATCTGCGGTATAAGAATACCAATACCTAAACTTACCATTATCACGGTAACCCAGATTGACTATCTCAATTCCAATGGAGCAATTATTCAAGCTAGTTGCATCTCCCCACTGGCTAATACCCGCATGCCATGCGATTTGTCTTTCATCCACTAATGAAGTGATCACTGGCTTTCCGTCAATAGATGAAGGATGTGTAGGGATCAAATAATGGCTACTGACTCGCCCCCCAGTAAGAACTTTCAGTGAGCGTTCATCATCTAGCGCGGTATAGTGCATCACCAGATATTTTACACAGTCATTAGCTTCCTGCTTATTAGGAATAACTTTAACTATATATTCACCTCTATCAATAAATTCTGATTGCTTGGCACAACTGGTTAAGAGACTTATTGCAATAAGTAATCCTATGTAATACCGACTAGACCTCATTTCTGATCCTTGATTTAATATTCCCAAAGTTAAATTGTAATAAAAAAACCCATATTAAAAAATATGGGTTATGTGTTTTGACGCTTTTTTATTATTACTTTAGTTATTGCCCACTTTTTCACATCGAACTAAAGGCTCATCAGGAACAATATTCTCATCCCAAATCCCTTCTTCAATATCATCTTGCAACTCTGGATATTGGCGAATATCAAATGTAGGCAGTAAACCGGCTTGTCGTTGCTGGTTATAATCTTTAACTAATTTTAAAGCGACACCAGAAAGCAAGATGATTGCGATTAAATTAGTCATTGCCATTAATCCCATTGAGAGATCGGCCATTTTCCAAACAAGAGGCATATCCGCTAAAGCACCAAACATCACCATAGCTAAAGCCGCTGAACGTAAAAGAAATAACCCTGTTGTGTGATTACGCCCAAGGAAAATCATATTACTTTCTGCATAAGCATAATTAGCAATAATAGAGGTAAAAGCGAAGAAGAAAATGGCAATCGCAATAAACGTACTTCCCCAACCTCCCACACTCGATGACAATGCCAATTGTGTTAATTGGATACCGTTAATGCCTTCTGGATAACTATCGAGTACGCCTGATGATAAAATAATCACCGCAGTAGCACTACAAATAACCAAGGTATCCATAAAAACACCTAGCATTTGGATATAACCTTGAGATGCAGGGTGTGGTGGATAAGGTGTTGCTGAAGCCGCGGCATTAGGTGCTGACCCCATACCTGCTTCATTAGAAAATAGACCGCGCTGAATACCTTGTGTCATCGCTTGGCTAATACCGTAAGCAATTGCGCCCGCAGCAGCTTCTTGTAATCCAAAGGCACTTTTAAAAATTAAAATAAAAACTTCAGGTAAGCGCTCAATATGATCTGCAACAACCCAAAAAGCCAATAATAAATAAGCCGTTGCCATAATAGGAACAACTAATTCAGCAACTCGTGCAATCCAACGCAGGCCACCAAAGATAATAAATCCGCTGGTTAGTACTAAAAAGATCCCCACATAGAGTGGATCAAAATTAAAGGCAGATGCTGTGGCTTGAGCAATAGAATTGGCTTGAACAGCATTAAAAACTAAACCGAAGGCGATAATCAAGAAAATGGCGAAGAGAACACCCATCCAGCGCATTTTCAATCCTTTAGTCATATAATAAGCAGGACCACCACGGTAATTACCATCATCATCTTTTGTTTTATAAAGTTGCGCGAGCGTACTTTCTATTAATGATGTCGCCATACCAATTAAAGCAACTACCCACATCCAAAAAATAGCGCCAGGGCCACCTGCTGTTAAAGCAATTGCGACTCCCGTCAAGTTTCCAGTACCTACACGCGCAGCTAAACTAGTGCATAATGCCTGAAAGGAAGAGATCCCTGATTTATCTGACTTGTGGCTATTTTTTAAAATAGAGAACATATGACTAAAATGTCGGATTTGTATAAATCCAGTACGGATAGTAAAGTAAATACCTACTCCAAGAAGTAAGTAGATAAGAACATATCCCCATAAAATGTTATTCGCAAAGTTTATTAGCCCTGTCAAATTAATCCCCTTATATAATAACGTATATAACCTATCCTTACATCGCTATTGAAATAAAAAAGTAAGCAGATATCGTGTAATTAAGTCAATTACTGATTCGAATCCGTCTTAAAGTAATATCAAAAATTACTGTGTGAAAAGCGAACCAAATGTAACACAACATCGCACTGGATGTATATTTTTTGTTTATTTTTTTACATGTTATTATTTTAATTTAATTATCTCGTTAACTAAAATAAACAATATTACAAAATAAAAAAACCATACATATCATTAAGATAAATAATTATTTATTTATTTCATTAACTCATAAAAGTAAAGTAAATACTTTAGTCATTAAGTTAATCAGTCATTTTAGAAAAAAGAATAAACAGATTAAAAAAACATCAATTAATAATCTTCTCTATTTATCTAAAATAAAGTTTAAATAAATTATTAAAGTGGTTAATTAAGACATTCTTTAATATCTGACTCAACATTTCGATAATTAACATTTAAGAAATAAAGATTTTTACAACAATTAACAATAAATATTTTATATTGTTTTATCGATAAAATTGCTTTAATATTAATAAGATATTAAGGTGTGATAAAAAATAACTTTACATTTTTATTTGTTCATACTTTCCTAATGTATTAATTCTAACATGATCGCTTATCTTTCATTTTTAATGAATAGTATTGATTGATTTTTCTTCTCTTTTTTATTCACTTGCTATTCATTAATAGTCTCATTATTTTTTGAACATTAATTAAAGTTTAATAACACTTTATTTCATATTAATAAAAAAATGCAGAATCACGTAAGTTTACCTATTAACCATTTAGTTAATTTTATTTATACTATATTTTTCCCTGGTGTTGTATTAATTTTCGCCCTGTTTCCCCAACAGGGCATTTTTTTATCCCAATATTTCAGCGCCTTATCGTAACCCTCTGTCAAATAATGCAAAATAAAAACACATAAAACACCTAATTGATAAATTAACATTATTTACCTATTTTTAATGCAAAATCCTTCGTTCTTTTCATTGATCTAAATCAAATTAAATATTCATATTATTTACTCTTTTCATAGGTAAATTGCTTTTTTCTCTATTTTAAAATCTATTTAATAAGGATTGAAAATGTTTGTTTTATCATTAACCTTATTTGAATTACCCATAAAGTGGTATAACAATTAAAGAGGAATAAGATTTTATTGTTATACTTAATAGCCTTGATTAAAAATCACTCCAAATAAAATACATCATTTTTACTACACATTTATGACTAATATCTTTATTTGCTTGCATTAATAAGCATGCTCTTTTACCTTACTTATATCGTTTTAGAGGGATAAATAATGGGTTATAACCTTTCAGAATTGACACAAGAAGAAAAAGATAAGCTAAATATATGTTTAGCTGCTTCAGGCGTCGCTTTTAAAGAACGCTATAACATGCCCGTTGTAGCAGATGCTGTTTTAAGAGAGCAACCTCAAGCTTTTCATGCTTACTTTCAAGAAAGGCTGGTATTTTATCGCGCAAGAAGCCAACACTATTCTCGTTTACCTTATGAACCACAGGTAAAAAAATAGTCAGATACTCTTCGTTATTTTGATAATGGTAAAAAAAAGAGATAAACCTAGGTTTATCTCTTTTTCTTTCAATAGATTAACTAAAACTTACTATCGCCTATCTATTATTTAGGAGAAACATAAGTAATAGTATTGTCATCACAATTGACTTGAACATTGTAACGAAGATCTGTTCTCGCCCCTCTTACATTCAATACCATCTGATAGTTATTATCCATCTTAATAACTTCATTGGCATTAATACTAGCAACAGGTTTTGATCCTAATGCATTTTTATCATCTTGCCAGCGAGGTAAACGATTTTGTAGATAATCATTTTTTACTCTTGTAACAAGTTGATTGTTATCTAAATTAACGCAACTCGCAAAGGGAGCAGAACGCACAATATCTTTATTAACCTTTTCGATACTTTCTGCAGATGCTCCAAAGGAAACAGCAAGTAAAAGACCTGCTCCAAGTATCCCTGTTTGACCAATAAACTTGCTTAATTTCATATAACCTCCCGAAAATATCCTTTAAAACAGGATGTGTTTTCATTAAGCATAGCACATGGTCAATAACACAATTGTGACATTTGTTAAAAAAATGTTTTATTCATTCTCATCATCAAATATGATGGAAACAGATTCACGGGTTGTATGTTTCTCTCTTAATTCTTGGGCGATTAACTGAATTGCCTCTCCGCTGCTCATTCCCTCAGCCATAAGAGATTGAATTTTTTCTACTGCTTTTTGTTGTTCTTCATGTGTTAATGTAGGCATTCCTAGAAACATAATGTTACTCTTATCTTTATTAACGTCTATTTTGTATTTACATGAATGTAATCTTTTTGATTACAATTTAATGTGCGAATAATACACTTTGTTTATATGGTCATAAGATGGATATGCAATTACAACAACGTGAATTAACTTATACCCCTGATCTAGCATTACGGGTATTTTCTCCTATTGCGTCATTGCCTTGGTCTAGTTTACTTCATTCTGGCTTTGCCGAACATCCTCATAACCGTTTTGATATTGTTGTCTCCGATCCGGCTGTCACTTTGGAAACGCGTAAGCAAACAACAACCATTAAAGAAAAAAAGGGTACGGTGAAACGTTCTAAAAAAGATCCCTTTACACTTATTCAATCTACGCTAGAACAATTCAATTTCCACCCAGAGCATAATGAATCGTTGCCTTTTTTGGGGGGCGCTTTAGGTATTTGGAGTTATGACTTAGGTCGTCGTTTTGAAACTTTACCTGAAATAGCGAAAAGTGAACTTAATTTCGCAGATATGGCAATAGGTATTTATGATTGGGCGCTTATTGTCGATCATCACTTAAAAAAGGCCACTTTAATTAGTTATCACAATATTGATGAGCGCTTACAGTGGCTAGAAAGTCAAACGTCTACATCTATTGATACTACATTTGCTTTAACAACCGATTGGCAATCAAACATTAGTAGTGATGAATATAACGAGAAAATTGCTAAAATCCATCAATACTTACTTTCGGGTGACTGCTATCAAGTTAATTTAGCTCAACGTTTTTGTGCAAATTATACAGGTAGTGAATGGAATGCATTCTTAACATTAAATCAAGCCAATAAAGCGCCATTCTCTTCATTTATGTGTTTACCCAACAATTTTGTGATTAGTGTTTCACCAGAGCGCTTTATTCATTTAGCTGATAATAAAATAGAAACACATCCAATAAAGGGAACGCTACCTCGTAAAGCATTGCCAGAAGAAGATAATGAACAAGCACAACTATTAGCAAATTCGCGTAAAGATCGCGCTGAAAACTTAATGATTGTTGATTTAATGCGTAATGATATTGGCAAAGTTGCAGTAACAGGCTCAGTAAAAGTGCCAGAGTTATTTGTTGTTGAACGCTTCCCAGCAGTGCATCATTTGGTCAGTACGATTACAGCGCAGTTACCTTCTCATCTAGCAGCAACTGATTTATTAAGAGCGGCTTTCCCCGGTGGTTCTATCACTGGAGCACCGAAAATCAGAGCGATGGAGATCATTGAGGAGCTTGAACCTCATCGTCGCCATGGGTATTGTGGTGCAATTGGTTATATCAGTTTTTGTGGCACAATGGACACCAACATCAGTATTCGCACTTTATTAACTGAAAAAAATAAAATTTACTGCTGGGCAGGTGGTGGTATTGTTGCTGATAGCATAGCTGAAAAAGAGTACCAAGAAACATTCGATAAACTTGGGCAAATATTAACTGTTTTAAGTGAGTCTACTGTCGATGACACCCATTGATACTTTTATCAATCGTTTTCAACTCACATTACCAGATGACAAGGTAAATCAGCCTCTTCATACCCAAAAATCGGCAGCCGTCTTGCTGCCGATTATCAATAAACCTAACCCAACGTTATTATTAACTGAGCGTGCATCAACGTTACGCTCTCATGCAGGGCAAGTCGCTTTACCCGGTGGTAAACGCGATCCTGAAGATAGCAACCTTATTGCAACTGCTCTCAGGGAAGCACATGAAGAAGTGGCTATTCCACCTAATGCTGTATCCGTTATTGGCCAGTTAGCTCCTTTACAAAGTTCTAGCGGATATTTAGTCACTCCGATTGTGGGCGTTATTCCTGCGGGTTTACCTTTACGCCATAATCCGGCTGAAGTCGCCTCTATCTTTGAAATGCCATTAAGCCATGTACTTAATGCCCAACATTATCAACCATTAGATTTTCATCGTGCTGGTGAAAATCATCGTATCTACTTTTATCCCTATAATGGACATCTTGTTTGGGGGTTAACCGCCGCTATTTTACATAGACTCGCTTTGCATATTACTTAATACGCTATTTTATATTCAGACTGTGCTTTTTATCACCGCCTTCACAACTCTACTTAGCTATTTTAAAAAAATGTTGTAAACTACATCATTAACGGGACGATATAATCGTAAAAACGATCCCTTTACTATAAATAACTATATTTTATTCTTTTTAACCCTCTCTCTTATTATTAAGGAGTCTGACGTGATTAGCGTTTTCGACATGTTTAAAGTGGGCATCGGCCCCTCTAGCTCTCACACCGTAGGGCCAATGAAAGCGGGTAAAGAATTTGTCGATGATTTAGTCAGCCAGGAATTGATTGCGTCTGTCACTCGCGTAGCTGTTGATGTTTACGGCTCCTTGTCTTTGACAGGCAAAGGTCACCATACTGATATCGCAATTATTATGGGGTTAGCAGGTAACGCACCAGCTACTGTCGATATTGACAGCATTCCCGGTTTTATTCGTGAAGTTGAAGAAACTGGCAAACTATCATTAGCAAACGGCCTAAAGGTGGTCGATTTTCCAGCAGAAAGTATGCATTTCAGCAATGATAATCTGTCATTACATGAAAATGGTATGACAATCCATGCATTAGCAGGTGACAAAGAAGTCTATAGAAAAACCTACTACTCTATTGGTGGTGGTTTTATCGTTGATGAAGAAAATTTTGGTAAATCAACATTAAATAGCAAGCCAGTTTCATACCCTTATGCAAGTGCAGAAGAGTTATTAAAACACTGTAAAGAAACGGGTTTATCCATTTCTAGCTTAATGATGAAAAATGAGCTAGATCTGCATACTCAAGCAGAAATTAATGCTTATTTCGCTGATGTTTATAAAACAATGCAAGAGTGTATTGAACACGGTTTAAATACAGAAGGCGTATTACCAGGGCCATTACGTGTACCTCGTCGTGCTGCTGCATTAAATCGCTTATTAACATCAAGCAACAGCCTGTCAAACGATCCAATGAAAGTCGTTGACCTGATCAATATGTTTGCACTGGCAGTTAATGAAGAAAACGCAGCAGGCGGACGCGTTGTCACTGCACCAACAAATGGTGCATGTGGTATCGTTCCTGCTGTATTGGCTTACTACGATCGTTGTATCGAACCTGTTACACAAGAAACCTACTTACGTTATTTCTTAGCCTCTGGTGCAATTGGTATTCTTTACAAAATGAATGCTTCTATTTCAGGTGCTGAAGTAGGTTGCCAAGGCGAAGTTGGTGTAGCTTGTTCAATGGCGGCTGCGGGTCTTGCTGAATTATTAGGTGGAAGTCCTGAGCAAGTCTGTATTGCTGCTGAAATCGGTATGGAACACAATCTTGGTTTAACTTGTGACCCAGTTGCAGGTCAAGTTCAAGTTCCTTGTATTGAACGTAATGCTATTGCTTCAGTTAAAGCTGTTAATGCCGCACGTATGGCAATCCGTCGTACCAGTGAACCTCGTGTTTCTCTCGATAAAGTCATTGAAACTATGTATGAAACAGGTAAAGACATGAATGCTAAATACCGTGAAACATCTCGCGGTGGTCTTGCAATCAAAGTCCAGTGTGACTAATTAGCATTATTTAGACGGAAAAAGCCATTCAAAATGAATGGCTTTTTTATTTTAGCTACTTTATTTTTAATCATCGCTTAACCCTTAGATAACTAAAGATAATAATCATAAAGTAACCATTTAAAATTAAGTAGTATATCTTTCTATAATTTAAAATTTTCTTATTTTTCTATATTAAACATAAGTATTAAATATACGCATTAAATATAGGCTCATTTAGTATTCATTTAATTTTATAAAGAATAAAGCTTATAATTTTCAGGTGTATTTATTTCCATAAAAAATTAATTTCTTATTATAAAAATAATTAAAACCCATTGTTTATTATATGGTTAATTATTCATCATATTGAAATTTATCATTATTTTAACATCTGACTATTATTTATAATATATTTAAAAACACTCAACTCAATAATGATAATTATTATCAATATTGAGTTGAAATATAATAAATAATATGTTGCCTTTCGAAAATAATATGTTATCTTCTGCACCAAGTCATTGGGGAGTAGCCTGTCTTAAAATAAAAAACATTATTTTAAGAAATCTGTATCAACATACTCGCTTATTTTCATCTAGCGTGGTGCAGATGCCGTAATACGGTTGGCAAGACCATAGACACATGATTGTACTTCTTTGGTTGGGGGTCAATTGTGTGTATATGGAAATACCCCAACCGAGGCTTTATTATGAGTTTCTACGCTACTATCATTCTCGCCCTAGCCCTTTCTATGGACGCATTTGCTGTTGCAGTCTGTAAAGGTGCCACATTACACAAACCTCGTTTTCGAGAAGCACTCCGCACTGGATTTATATTTGGTATTATTGAAGCCAGCACTCCTGTTATTGGTTGGGCACTAGGTTTATATACTAGCCAATATATTATTCAATGGGATCACTGGGTTGCCTTTGGATTACTGTTTGTTCTTGGTAGCCGAATGATTTACCAAAGCTTAAAACGTGGTGATGATTGCCCTTGTGAAGAAGATGCCCCACAACGCCACGGCTCACTGTCTTTAATCGCAACAGGTATTGCAACAAGCCTTGATGCAATGGCAATTGGTGTCGGTTTAGCGTTCCTTCAAGTCAATATTGTTCATACCGCGATGACGATTGGTATGATGACTATGATTATGGCAACTCTGGGTATGCTAATTGGCCGTTATATTGGTCCAGTACTGGGAAAAAAAGCAGAGATTATCGGTGGGATTGTATTAATTGCAATCGGCTTTAATATTGTCTTCGAACACTTAGAATTATTTATGTACGCTAAATAATCGCTAATAAAGTATATTAAAAGCTTAGGTTTGAAATATCACAGCCTAAGCTTTTTTATTAACTTAATAAAATATTTTTTATTTCGCGTGATTAAGCATGACGTTGGTAAACACGAATTAAAAAATCGGTTTCGCATTCAAAACTTTTACTTTCCGCTAATGATTGTTTTACTTCTTCACTTGCACGCCATGCAAATGGTGTCATTTGCAATAAATCAAAAGCCTGCTTACCGTTTAAATTCATCATATAAGCAACTTGATGTTCAGATACTTTATTAAATCCATCAAAATATTCTTCTTTTAATGGATGAAGATGTACTTCTGAATAAATCAGTGCTTTTAACTGATAGAGATGACGAGGTGCTGGTGTAACAGTAATGATATAACCATTGTGGACAATAACTCTTGCTAACTCATCACTATTACAAGGGGCGTAAATACGCACAACTACATTTAAAGAGGCATCACAAAAAGGTAAACGTTGACTTGAAGCTACACAAAAGTGAATTGATGAATAACGTTTAGCAGCATACTTAATCGCAACTTTAGAAACATCTAAACCATACACTTGTGGGTTATGTGATTTTAGATTTTGATAAAACTGATTGGTGTAATAACCTTCACCACAACCAATATCCAATACAACACTGTTATCTTCAGGCAATAATGTTTGTATTAACTCAGCCACTTTATCTCGCATTGGCTGGTAAAAACCTGCATCTAAAAACTCACGGCGTGCGTTGATCATTTCAGCGCTATCACCAGGCTCTTTTGAGCGCTTAAATTGCACTGGTAACAGATTTACATACCCTTCTTTAGCGCAATCAAACTGATGATTATTATCACAGATCCAACTGTGAGCCTGAAGAGAAAGCGCCTGATAACATAATGGACATTGATAGGACATAGTAATATTTTTTGTATAACCCAGAATAAAATTAGGAGAGATAATAACATACCTCTCCTAATCTTGCGGAAAACCTTACTCTTTATTTTTAGTCTTAAACTATGCTTTCTATACTAAATCGCTTAACAGCTACAACCTATAGGCGAATCAAGTTCGTTTAAGTTTTTCAGTGTTAGCGATAAATAATGCAATAACTAACAGCAAAATTGCACCTGATTGAATTAGCGTATCAACAGAGTCTTTATGCTCAACAATAATTAAACGCACGATTGCCGTTATTCCAATATAAATAAAATATCTAAGAGGGAAATGCCCGCCAGATAAAAAATACTTAACAATAAGTGCAATAAACTCAAAATAAAGAAAGTAGATCAAAATACCTTCTAGCAATTGATAAGACGACTCTTCTGCACCTAAATTAAATAATAATGAAGCAATTACATACGTTTCTTTGATAAGAAAACTGACCAAAACAATCGCTAAAATAAGTAATCCAATATTAAGTACCCACTGTAATATAGTGGCAATACATTTCAGTAAGTCTTCGCTTGATTTTCTCATATAAACTATAACCTAGTGGGATCATTCCATGATGTGTAAAAAATAATAAAAGGCCTATTAGGCAATTTTGCTAAATTTTAATGGATTTATGCATTCATCACACTATTTTTTATCTTTTAGAGCCAAAAAGCCAAGAATAATGATGCAATAATCGCAATATTTACTTTTAAATTTCAACTTGTAAGCCAGTTTACTTATACTTAATTTAAGAGCTAATTTATTGAAAAGGCACACTATGGCTAACACATACCTCGTTGCAATTGATTTATTAGAAGATAGCAGAATTCAGCGCATGATCGAAGATATTCACTTCCTAGCTAGGAAACCAGAAAATTATTTCCATTTCATTACCGTTATGCCTAATTTACGCTCTTTAGAAGCTTATGGACTTAATTGTGATAGCATGCCTGTCATTGAGAAAAAGCAACAAGCTTTAGTTTTATTAACCGAAAAATTAGAGCAATGTGTAAAACAACAATTTAACTTACCCAAAGAACAATACCAATGTCATGCCATTATTGGCACGCCTAATTATAATATTCTAGAGTTAGCAGAAAAAATTGATGCGGATACCATTATTATAGGTTCCAGTTCACGTAACCAACGCAATATATTACTAGGCTCAACAGCGGATTATATTGTAAACAATACGTCACGTTCAGTAATGGTTATTCGCAAATAAAATCACTAGCCCTCTTTCTTTTTGGCAATAATACTAGTTTATTTATTGCCAAAAGAACTCTGCAATTATCTTCGTTATAAATAGCACTAAATGCGCCTTAATTTTTTCACTTCAAATAGTTAACTTGTTAGAATGCTCACCAAAAAACTAAAATTTCAGGTCTTTTTTATCGCTATTTCTGCTTTTATCCTAAATTTAATTCCAATACATTTATTTTCATTCTCTGTCTTCCAAACCTTAAATGAGATACTTATGAATCAAGAACTAAAACAGAAAATCTGTACATTTGAAGAAGGTTCTCCTGATGAAAATCCGTGGGTAAATGGAAAACCAACACCAAGTGTAATAAAGATTGAGCCGTATAATGCATTATGGGTAACATTATTTAATCAACAAAAAGAAAATATTATCCAAAAATTAAAAGATAAATGTTTAGGTATTGAGCATATTGGCTCAACAGCAGTACCTGAGTTAGATGCAAAGCCGATCATTGATATTGATTTAATTGTTGCAGATCCCGCTGATGAATCAAGCTATATTCCTTGGTTAAATCAGTTAGGCTATGAACTTACAGTAAGAGAACCTTCGTGGTATCAACATCGTATGTTGAAACTAGAAACACCCAAGGTGAATTTACATGTTTTTGCGCCTAATTGCCCTGAACATCTTAGACATATTCTATTTAGAGATTGGTTAATTAACCATAAAGAAGATAGAGAACTGTATATCGATGCAAAACTTAGTGCAAAAGAAGATGTTGAAAATGTACATCAATATAACCAGAAAAAAGATCACGTTGTAAAAGCTATTTATCAGCGAATTTTTGATTCACTTTAAACAACCTTTTCTCTTTTTTATTTCATATCCTCACGCAATTCCTGAAGTGAGGATATAAAATTTATTGTTTATTTTTATTCAAAAGATAAAGATTGTCCTGCATTAAAATCTTTCGCATTAAGATATTTTCGCCCTAACATGCCAGTACAATGACACCCATAGACATCAATATTTTTATCTATGGCTTTTTTCGCGCGCTGTAATGCTGATGGTGTTGCACAACGTAAATGCAATCCTCCTACAATCGCTTGAATTTGATTATTTCCTGTTATTTTTTTCGCGTGCCCTATGATGGATTCAATACCTGAATGACTACAACCAGTAATAATCACTAAGCCTTTTTTTCCTTGCCAAACAACAAAGCTATCATCAAGAACATAGTCATCTTCTTCACCTGATTCATGAATAATAACACCGTAGCGTTTATTCACTTGACGTTGAGTCACTTGCCCCGAATAGATAAAGTTTTCTTCAATTGATAACGGTGCTTGCGTTAATTCAAAAGAGAACTGCGCTTCGAGTTTTGCACGATCAAATAAAGGCGCTAACCGTTTAAATTTAATATTTTTATTGCCTAAAAAAAGTGCCGAATAACGTACAGAAAATAAATGAGGATGAGCGATAATACGTGGTTTATACGTGAAAAAATCTGTTGGCAAATGTGTGAGTCCACCAAAATGATCATAATGCCCATGAGACACAATAATTGTTTTCAATGTGGTTAAATCAATACCCATTTTTTTGGCATTTGAAATAAAAGTAAGGTCTTTTCCAGTATCAAAGAGAATTTTAGTTTGGCACTCATCATCTTCTAACAATAATGACAAACCAGGATAATGGTTAAGTTCAGGATTAATCGTTTTATTTTCTAGTAATGCGGTGATCGTTAACATAGGGGTTTTTAATTATTATCAGGAGATAACTTATAGTAATTAAAAAAAGACTTTGTTCCAAATATAAAAGCTACCGTTCTGTGCGATTGCTTTACCTTTTGAGTTGTATAATCGCTGTTATGTGCGAACGGAACATAACAGCGATATCACTAAATCTGCAAATTTTCTTATTTATTGTTTATAAGCACATTAGGCTTATCTTACTACCCTATTTTCTTACTACCATAACAGAACGTTTTGCATAACGTGTAATATCTGCTGCCGTTGAACCTATATGATATGAATCATCTTCTGGATTATGCGAACCAATCACAATTAAATCCGCATTCACTTCATCAGCAACCTGCAATATTGCATCTCTAGGTGTACCAATACAAATGTGAGTTTGCATTCTATCGTCAGGTAAATCAAAACGTTCGATTATTTTTTTAAGTTCTTTTTCCGCAGACGTTTTTAAGCATCCTTGATCTAATTGATCACCATTCATAACAAGTCGATAATAAGAAGATTGTGGAAGTTTAGGAAGTACATACAAAAAGTGAACATAAGGATCTTCATTTTTTGCAATATTTTCCACCAACGGAATTGCTTTGTTCATCAGGTTATCTTCATCAATATCAATGGGAACCAAAATATTCTTATACATACCGCCTCCTTTTATTTTAATTGTAGGATAGTGTATTTTTAGAAAAATACCGGATGCAGTTAACATATTTTAAAAATATTTTATTTCAGAAGAGTAACGTCTAGTTTTCACTCAAAAAAATAACAATAAAAACGAATAAAAAAAAATAAAGACAGATCTAAACTTTATTTAAAATATTTTTGTTTTTAATTAATTTTAATTATTTTATTAGGAATGGTATTCTATTTTTATTATATCGATACTGTGTTATTTTTGAACAATATTTTTCTGTTTGTTCTTCTTAACGTATTGATAACCAACTGCTAATGCAATAAACCACAATGGAGTCACACTTAATGCTTGGCGAGTATCATGTTCAAAAGCTAATAGCACTGTCATAAATGCAAAAAATGCAAGACATAACCACGACATAATAATTCCCAAAGGCATTTTATAGATAGACTTCTCATGCAATTGTGGACGTTTTTTACGATATGCCAAATAAGAGCATAAAATCATACTCCAAATAAACATAAATAATAACGCAGAGACTGTTGTTACCAAGGTAAATACATGCATAACATCAGGAATAAAATAAATTAATATAATTCCACATGACAGACATAAGCTAGTAAATAACAATCCATTTGCAGGTACTGCACGCTTAGATAATTGGCTAAACTGTTTTGGTGCTTCTCCTTCTTTAGATAAACCGAATAACATTCGGCTTGTGGAAAATATTCCACTATTCGCAGAAGAAGCAGCGGCTGTTAATACAACAAAGTTTACTAAACTTGCGGCTGCAGGTATTCCTATCATAACGAATAGCTCAACAAATGGGCTTTTATCCGCCAAAATAGAGCGCCACGGAGTTACCGACATAATAATAGCTAATGCTAATACGTAAAAAGTAATAATACGGATAGGAATAGCGTTAATAGCTTTTGGCAAAGATTTTTCTGGGTTACGCGTTTCTGCCGCTGCGGTACCGACTAATTCAATCCCAACAAAAGCAAAAATAGCAATTTGGAATCCAGCAAAAAAACCACTTAGTCCTTTGGGGAACATTCCTCCATCATTCCAAATATTTTCTAGTGCTGCTGTGTGCCCTGCTGGAGATTCAAACCCAATACTGATAAGAACAATACCTACAATAATTAAAGAGACAATTGCGGTTATTTTTATCATGGAGAACCAGAATTCCATTTCTCCGAAGAGTTTGACTGTCGCTAAATTTAAAATAAGTAATGTCAGCACACAAATAAAGGATGTGCCCCATTCAGGAAAATTGGGTGCCCAATAACTAATATAAGACGTTATAGCCACAATATCGGCAATACCCGTAATGACCCAGCAAAACCAATATGTCCAACCGACAAAGAAACCAGCCCATGGCCCTAATAAATCACCAGCAAAATCACTAAATGACTTATATTCTAAATTCGACAATAACAGCTCGCCCATCGCTCTCATCACAAAGAACAAGACAAAGCCAATTATCATATAGACAAAAATAATTGATGGCCCAGCTAACGAAATGGTTTTTCCTGATCCCATAAATAGACCAGTACCGATAGCACCACCAATAGCAATTAATTGAATATGACGATTTGTTAGCCCGCGCTGTAGAGTCGCATTTTTCACTCTAACGGGAGGAGAAATTTCTGTTTGATCTTCCATACAATACCTGAAGTGTTTTCATATTTTCGATGTTGTTTTCACCGCTATTTTATTTTTTGACGCGGTAATATGTTTGCGAAATTATTGTGACACAAATCTCAGTATAAGTAATGAAAAGATCACTTTTAGTAAAATGAATGATGCTTTGATAACCAGATAAGATCCTTTCTTTAATTTATTTGGCGATATTTTATCCATTTGAAAAAAAATCAAAATAAGGGCTTGACCATCGCATTTGAGAGGAGAATAATCAGCGCATCGGGTTGTTAGCTCAGTCGGTAGAGCAGTTGACTCTTAATCAATTGGTCGGGAGTTCGAGCCTCCCACGACCCACCAATTTTACGCTGAGAAATCAGGCAAATAGGCCACTTAGAAATAAGTGGCTTTTTTGTTTTTATTAATAAGTGGCGAAAAAATAACTATTTTTAGTCTTATTTTTTATATTAGAA
This sequence comes from Proteus sp. ZN5, assembly GCF_011046025.1. GTDB lineage: Bacteria > Pseudomonadota > Gammaproteobacteria > Enterobacterales > Enterobacteriaceae > Proteus. The sequence goes on along the minus strand of NZ_CP047639.1, from coordinate 2,322,477 downwards.
TAACGATGATATTCAATAGATACTTGGTTATTATTCACACATATTTTTAAATAAATAAAATGAAAAAATACAATATATTAATCTAATTTAGTGTTTTAAAATGGATATTAATGCTTATGATTAAATGCAGAATATACTCTTTAATAAATTAGTCCCTATTTTGCATTTATTAAAAGTAATAAATAAATTATCACTCTTCTTTTTTACTGCTATCTCATAATTTCCTATTGGTAACGAGATAATATTACCGGAGCGATATTGCGGATCATCTGGCTCTAAATCACCGCCTGTTGTATCCTCTCCAGCACCAATAAAAATTTTACCGGATGGGCAACTGATATTTATTTTTATATCTGGATCTTCGATGTTGTCGCATAGATTTATTGTGTAAAAACCATCATTCCCTAACCCAATAAATGCAATATTGCCTTTATTCATTTCATCTAATTCATCATCCGGTATACTCCACCAGTCTGCTGTATCTGATTTTCTATGTCGGATCGCTTGGAAATCAAAAATGGCCAGCGTTGCCGTATCAGTCATAAAAGAAAACGTGTTTGACATCTTAATGCTCCAAAAGCAGATCTGAACGTACCAAAATATTTTGTCTCTTTATATACCGGTTAATCATATAGGATTTTATCTATACTATTTAGTAAACCGATTCCCTATACTAGGACCTATGCTTTGTAAATAAAAATGCAGCTAGGCAATAACTTGAATACATATACATACACACATACATATACTCTAAATAATTCAAGTTACAGCTAGGCGACAAGCGAATGAGTCACTAGGAACATACATAAGTATGTGACTAGTGCGAATGAACGCAGTCAACAACGCTGTAGCTTGAAGTATGACGAGTATATACATGGACGGTCTTATGAAATCACAACTACTCCTTATCCTTTCCCTTTATGCGGTTTCCTCATTTTCAGCAATCGCAGCTTCAACTCAATGTACTGATACTGAAAAACAAACAAATATTGCCAATAACGATATTATATTGCTCAGTTCTTATAACGGTCCTGTTAAATCAGTCACGATGACAAGCACCATACCCCATGACGGACGTTTTAAAGCATTAAAAGGTGAAATTCACTTTGATGAATGTGGAAAATTATTGAAAGATAGCACATCAATGCAGGAGTACTTTGAAGGAAATGTAGAAACTAATTTAATAAGGACATCACCTAATAACCCTTCTGTTATTCGATATCAGTTTCAAGTAAAAAATGCCTATGGCTCACACTCTATCTACATGCAAGAAATCTATCATAAAGATGAACAGAACCGGTTCAATAAGAAAATCATTCAATATTACGCTGATGATGGCGCTTTACTGGATACCATCACCAGTCAATTCGACTATAAAGATGGTCGTATTATCAAAGAAACTAGCAAATCATCAGATCCTACAACTGAGGCGATCACGACAGAGTACGCCTATAATCCTCAAGGAAAACTACAATCTGTAATAGAAGACGGGAAAGTAAATGTAGAGTATCAGTATGATCTAGAAGGAAAAACTATCAAACAATCGAACTATATCAAAGGCATTAATGGAGAAGATAAAGCCTTTATCACGACTTGCCTTAAATGGGACAAATTTGCTAATTGTTCAAAAGAGGAACTTGAAAGTACGATTAAGTTTAATGATGAAGTCATTAATTTCAGTAAAGCCATGCTTCATAACGAGTTTATTTACTACGAATAATAGTTATATAATATTTTTCGTATCAAATTTAAGTCAATAATATAAAAATCAGACTATCGAAAATAGACTGATTTTTATATTCATTACATATCTTCTTAACTGTGATTAAATACTCATCCACGATGCTTTCATTAAAAAACAATTTGTGTAAAACTACTTAAATCAATTAATGATGAATATGTGCTATAGCATGCTCTCTTTTAATAAAATTTAAGATGACTCATTATATGAAATTACTACTTTTTTTTATTTTTTCTCTATACACACTTTTTATTTCATTCCCTGCATTTGCGGCACCAACATCTTGTGAGCAGTCACAAAAACAAATAAATACATCTAACAATATGTTCATAACGATTAATTTCAATTATGGACCAATAAAAACAATCACCACCACCAGCGAATTACCTAAAGAAAGCCGGTTTAAAGCCTTTAAAGGCGAAACTCAATTTGATGAATGTGGAATTCTGACCAAATATAACTTTTCTACACAAGAATATATTCATGAGCATATTGAGACAAATCTTTTAAGAATGTCAACGCCTTATAATCTAAAATATAAATACCAGATAAAAAATCGTCATAGAACACATACGCTCTATTTAGTTGAATTTTATGGTAAGAACAATCAAAACCAATTGATAGATAAAACATCTTATTTCTATGATTATGATGGCTCATTGATAGGAACTGATTTTGCTAAACTGAATTATAAAGGTGATAAAATTTCAGCAGAAGCTATTATTGAGTCTACTGCGGAAAATCAAGGAAATTCAATTCATTATCTTTATGATGAACAAGGACGTCTTTTCAAAGCAATTGATAATGATGAAGTTACATTAGAATTCCATTATGGAAAAGATGGTAAAATTTTGCGCCAAATGCAAATATTCACCAGCTTATATGATGATATAAGAGAATATAACAATACATGCCGAGAATGGGATAAATATAATAATTGCTTAACATGGGATATGATAAGCGAAGTTAGAAAGGATGATAAAATCATCGATACCAGCACAGCAATTATATATAATAAATTCGAATATTATGAATAACTTACTTATTATTAATAAAAATCACCTATTTTGAGTTAATAATATTAAACAATAAAGGTCACTTTTAAAAAAAGTGACCTTTTATTTAGCTGATACCTGTCTTTTATTACGTATTACGATATTGAGTTTCAGCTTCATTAAAGCGTTGCTGGTTCTCTTTACTTGGCTCTTTACCCATTAAACTAATCACAACAATAGCGATAGAGGCAAAGATAAAACCAGGGATAATTTCATATAACCCAAACCATTTATACTGCATCCACACCAACACGGTTAAAGCACCAATTAGCATCCCAGCAAAAGCACCATTACGGGTCATACGTTTCCACATTACAGAAATGAGGATCACAGGACCAAAGGCGGCACCAAAACCTGCCCACGCGTTACTGACTAAATCAAGCACCTTATTGTTAGGATCACGCGCTAAGAAGATTGCAATAATCGCCACTAACAACACCATTCCACGCCCTACCCAAACTAGCTCTTTTTGGCTCGCACTTTTTCGAATAAATGGCTTGTATAAATCTTCAGTCAATGCGCTTGCGCAGACTAATAATTGACAGCTTAATGTGCTCATTACCGCAGCTAAAATTGCAGACAATAGAATACCCGCGATCCATGGATTAAACAGCAAAGAAGCCAGCTCCATAAAGATACGCTCATTTTTAGCGGTTACAGCACCTGCTTGTTCAGGATACATTTCAAAGTAAGCAATACCAAAGAATCCAACCGCAACAGTTCCTCCTAAACAGAGGATCATCCACGTCATACCAATACGGCGAGCTTTACGAATAGTTTGGTTAGAGTCAGCAGCCATAAAACGAGCAAGGATATGAGGTTGTCCAAAATAACCTAATCCCCATGCTAATAACGAAATAATCGCGATAAAATCAAGTCCTTTGAACATATCTAAATAAGAAGGATCTTTTGCTTTAATGATAGCAACAGAAGTATCAATACCACCGACAGATAAAATAACAATGATAGGTGTCAGGATCAGAGCAAAAATCATTAAAGTCGCTTGAACCGTATCTGTCCAACTTACTGCCAGAAAGCCACCTAAAAAGGTATATGCAATAGTTGCAAGCGCACCATAAATCATCGCTTCGTGATAAGGAATATGGAACGTAGATTCAAACAGCATGCCACCCGCAACCACACCAGAAGCACAATAGATAGTAAAGAAGGTAAGAATAACTAACGCTGAAATGATACGTAGCATTTTGCTTTTATCATCAAAACGCGATGTCAAATAATCGGGTAACGTTAATGCATTATTATTTTTTTCAGTTTGCAAACGTAAACGCCCAGCAACTAAACGCCAGTTTAGCCACGCGCCTAAACATAGCCCGATAGCTATCCAACTTTCTGAAATACCGGCGAAAAAAACCACGCCCGGTAATCCCATCAATAACCAGCCACTCATATCTGAAGCACCCGCTGAAAGTGCAGTAACAACACTGCCCAGTCGTCGACCGCCAAGAATATAGTCATCAAAGTTTTTTGTTGAACGATAAGCAAGGTAGCCAATAAAAAGCATACCCAAGATATAGATCGTAAATGTAATTAGCATTGGCGAAGTTAAGGCCATAATTGCAGTTCTCCATAAATCTGTTTCCGATCATTGGTATGCTTTTGACTTGTACAGGAACGTTGCACTTCGTTGCGCATTAATGATCTTTTCAGTTTTTAATTAAAATAATTTCTTACAGCAACAGATAAAGCATTCACATCAATCCTAGAATAGGTTAACTGCATTTAACAAGAAATTAACGTTTAAATGTTTAAATTTTGTTTATGACTTCACACTATTTGTCTTAATTCGAGGTTGTATTATAAATGCAAATATCAATAAAATAAATATAATTTATTGATTTATAAATAAATATTAAAAATAAAACAAATTACACTATTTTTAATCACTCATAAAACCTGACTACTTTCACATTATTTATAAATAAATTGTTAACAATGTTGCACAAAGTTGCAACATGAATGATATTAATAAAAATAACGGGTAACTGTACTTGTGAATTAGAAATAGAATATGAGGAGCACTGCATGAGTAGCACAACAATGGGTGTTAGACTTGATGAAGAAACCCGCAATAGATTAAAAGAAGCTGCACAAAAATTAGATAGAACATCGCATTGGTTAATTAAACAGGCTATTTTCGATTATCTAGAACAAATCGAAAATGATCAGGTTAATCTTGGTAATTCAACATTTGTAGAACAAGATATTGATGAAAGCACTGAAATACCAACCGCCCATTATCAGCCTTTCTTGGAGTTTGCTGAACATATTCACCCGCAGTCTGTTTTACGCTCAGCAATTACTTCTGCATATCGCACACCTGAAACACAAGCTGTCCCTATGTTATTGCAACAAGCGACTTTACCTGAAAATGAAGCCCAAGCTACGCATAAATTAGCCTATTCCATTGCCGAAAAATTACGTAAACAGAAAAATGGCATTGGTCGTTCTGGATTGGTTCAAGGTCTATTACAGGAGTTCTCACTTTCTTCACAAGAAGGTGTCGCCTTAATGTGTTTAGCAGAAGCTTTATTGCGTATTCCTGATAAAGCCACTCGTGACGCACTTATCCGCGATAAAATCAGTCATGGAAACTGGCGCTCACACTTAGGACAAAGCCAATCTATGTTTGTGAACGCGGCAACATGGGGCTTATTATTCACAGGCAAATTAGTTTCTACACATAATGAAGAAAAGCTATCTAACTCTTTAAATCGCATTCTCACCAAAAGTGGCGAACCATTAGTTCGTAAAGGTGTTGATATGGCGATGCGTTTAATGGGTGAGCAATTTGTTACTGGTGAGACGATTTCTCAAGCACTCGCAAATGCACGCAAACTTGAAGAAAAAGGCTTTAGCTACTCTTATGACATGTTAGGAGAAGCAGCATTAACAGAGAAAGATGCACAAGATTATCTAGTCTCTTATCAACAAGCCATCCACGCAATTGGTAAAGCCTCTAATGGCAGAGGTATTTATGAAGGCCCGGGAATATCTATCAAGCTTTCAGCATTACATCCTCGTTATAGTCGTGCTCAATATGAGCGTGTTATGTCAGAGCTTTACCCTCGCCTACTCACATTAACATTACAAGCAAAGCAATATGATATTGGTATTAATATTGATGCAGAAGAAGCAGATAGACTTGAGATTTCACTCGATCTACTTGAAAGACTCTGTTTTGAACCTGAATTAGCCGGTTGGAATGGTATTGGCTTTGTTATTCAGGCTTACCAAAAGCGTTGTCCATTAGTTATTGATTATGTGATTGATTTAGCTCGTCGTAGCCGTCGTCGCTTAATGATCCGTTTAGTGAAAGGTGCCTATTGGGATAGCGAAGTAAAACGCGCCCAAATTGATGGCCTTGAAGATTATCCTGTTTATACTCGCAAAGTGTATACTGATGTCTCTTACCTTGCCTGTGCGAAAAAACTACTCGCATCACCTAATTTTATTTATCCGCAATTTGCTACACATAATGCGCATACTCTGTCAGCAATTTATCATTTAGCGGGTCAAAACTATTACCCCGGACAATACGAGTTCCAGTGTTTACACGGTATGGGTGAACCACTTTATGCTCAAGTTGTTGGTAAAATTGCAGACGGAAAACTAGGCCGCCCTTGTCGTATTTATGCGCCCGTAGGGACTCATGAAACATTACTTGCCTATTTAGTGCGTCGCTTACTTGAAAATGGAGCTAATACATCATTTGTAAACCGAATTGCTGATACTACAATTTCTCTCGATGAGTTAGTGGCAGATCCCGTCAAGGAAGTGAATAGAATGGCTCAAGCCGAAGGCCAAGTTGGACTTTCTCACCCTAAAATTCCTCTTCCTCATAAACTGTATGGTGATGAACGTAAAAACTCACCGGGCATTGATATGTCAAACGAACATCGCTTGGCATCGCTTTCTAGTGCCTTATTAACATCAGCAACTGAAAATATACATTGCGAACCTTTATTAGGTGATACGTTTAGCTCTTCGGAAAAAACACAAAAACCTCAATCTGTATTAAACCCTGCCAATCATGCGGATATTGTCGGTACAGTAAGAGAAGCCACAGAAGCAGAGGCCGATTTTGCCTTAACCATTGCTCAAGAAAAAGGTGAAATCTGGTTTGCAACACCACCAGCGCAAAGAGCTTCATTTTTGATCCGTGCTGCGGAATTAATGGAGCAACAAATGGGTCCTCTTATGGGAATACTAGTGCGCGAAGCAGGTAAAACTTACAGCAATGCGATTGCTGAAGTCCGCGAAGCCATTGATTTTCTCTACTATTATGCGGCTCAAGTCGCCCAAGACTTTGATAACAACACACATCGACCTTTAGGGCCTGTGGTTTGTATCAGCCCTTGGAACTTCCCATTAGCGATCTTCAGCGGACAAATTGCGGCAGCTTTAGCAGCAGGTAATACCGTTCTAGCAAAACCCGCAGAGCAGACACCTTTAATTGCAGCAAAAGCCGTGGCACTTTTCCATCAAGCTGGCGTTCCTCCTTTTGCACTACAACTACTACCAGGGCAAGGTGAAACCATTGGTGCACGTTTAGTAGCTGATGAGCGTGTTCGTGGTGTGATGTTTACAGGTTCTACGGATGTTGCTCATATTTTACAAAAGACCTTAGCTGGTAGATTAGACAGCGAAGGTCGGCCAGTACCTTTAGTGGCAGAAACCGGTGGTTTGAATGCCATGATTGTCGATTCTTCTGCATTAACAGAGCAAGTGGTAACTGATGTAATGGCATCCGCTTACGATAGTGCAGGTCAGCGTTGCTCTGCTTTACGTCTGTTATGTATTCAAGAAGAAGTGGCTGAGAGTACTATCGAGATGCTTAAAGGAGCAATGGCACAAGCAACAATGGGTGATCCAAGTTTACTATCTACAGATATTGGCCCTGTTATCGATAAAGAAGCAAAATCAGGCATAGAGAAACATATTCAATCTATGCGTACAACTGGCTTCGAGATTTATCAAGCATCACACAATAGTTTGTCAAAACACGCTGAAAGTAATAGTACTTTTGTTCAACCGACTTTAATTGAGTTAGATAAAGTCAGTTCATTGAAGAAAGAAATCTTTGGCCCTGTGTTACATGTTGTACGTTATGCAAGCCAAGATTTACCAGAATTACTAGAAGAAATTAATGCAACAGGATACGGGTTAACAATGGGCGTTCATACGCGTATTGATGAAACTATTGCATATGTTGCCTCAAATGCCAAAGTCGGAAATTTATACGTTAACCGCAATATGGTTGGTGCAGTTGTGGGGGTTCAGCCTTTTGGTGGTGAAGGATTATCGGGTACAGGTCCGAAAGCAGGCGGCCCTGTTTATCTGTATCGCTTATTATCTAAACGTCCTGAAAATGCCGCAACGCAAACACTAGCACGCCAAGATGAAACACTTCCTCTTGATACTTCTATGCGTAATACGTTATTACAGACTTATCATAAGTACATGGAATGGCTATCAAACAAAACAGATAAACCACACTATGAAGCTTTAGAGAAATATGCCCTTGCATCCCAAGCTGGAACATTACGTGTATTACCGGGTCCTACTGGCGAACGCAATACTTATCAATTAGTTCCTTGCGGCCATGTACTGTGTATTTCTGATAACGAGCAAGATGCATTGACTCAAATTGCCGCTGTTCTCGCTTCGGGTTGCCATGCCATTGTCGTTAATAGCCCATTCTCACAAAAAACATATCGTGAATTACCTGATATTGTCAGAAAAGCCATTACATTGACTGAAAATTGGAATGATGAGTCACTGAAAATAAATGCGGTGATTTACCATGGTGATGGTGATCAATTACGTGAAACTTGCCATAAAATTGCTCAACGCAAAGGGGCAATCATTTCTGTTCAAGGATTTTCTCGCGGTGAGACAGGTCTATTATTAGAGCGCTTATTGCATGAAAGAGCATTGAGCATTAATACCGCAGCCGCTGGAGGTAATGCAAGCTTAATGACGATCAGTTAATTACCCCTTCTCTTTCTCTCCTTGTCTTTGAGACCACCTTTAAAGTCTATTTTTTTAAAGGTGGTTTTTTCTTTTATTACCCTATTATTTCTAAAGAGATAGTCAAAAGTGTTATTTTTTTTGAATGCTGTGACTGTTCTCACTCTTTTTATATTTACTATTCGCGACGTATTACTTTAGTAAATATACTTACGTTCAAGTCAACCTAGAAGTTGATTTAATTATATCTTTATGAATACCTGAAACTTGCGCCCCACTGTGGGCGCTTTTTTTTACCTATTAATGTAATTTGCTCAGTACAACATTGCTTTTCATCGTTGATAGATAGTTTTAGAAATAAAAAGGAAATTGAGTAAGAAAAAATAGGAAGGATTTAGAATTAATAGAATAGAAAAGAAAAAGGAGCAGGCTAGGCTACTCCTTTTAAGGTCTCTCTTGAGCGCAATTAGTGGCTGCTACTCATTGATGGGGGCTCTTGGCACCAATCAAGATATTGCTCGTACTTGCGTAGTGCAATATTGTAGTTACTAAATGCAGAGGGAGTGAGCTTTTTACTCAAGTCTGACTGAATTTTCTCTGTCGTAAACTCTTGACGAGGAAAATTAGTGGAAGTCAGTAATTCATCGAGCCGACGTAAACGAACCACATACTCACGAACAGTACTGTGGCTCATCTCCGTTTGTTCAAACAAATACTGCTTAAAAGACATAATGTCAAAGTAGTCAGTTTCACTATTACAGTAAATCTCACTACAAAAACGGCATAGCGCAGAGAACTTCTCTTGTAACGTTTCCCACGTTTCATCATCAATTAAATCTGTCATTTCAGAAATGGCTTCTTTATTGATAACTTGGCGATTGAATACGAGAGAGATCCGATCAAGCGCCTTGTGGCAATGTAGACAATGAGTCTGGCTGTGTTTATAGTCTTTAATGTAACGGCTTAGCGGCCGTTTCTTTTGTGTTGAAACAGACATAAGAGATAAAGCCCTGTGTTGTAGTCTTAATAAACAAAAACAAAAATAAGCAAAACTTCTATTTCTCTGGGTTTAAGCGTGCTCGCAGCCTTTTTATGGCTTGGCTGTGTAGCTGGCTCACGCGGGATTCCCCGACATTAAGCACTGCGCCTATTTCTTTCAAATTAAGTTCTTCCTGATAATACAGGGTAAGAACCATTTTTTCCCTTTCGGGAAGCAATTCTATCGCGTCTATGACTCTTTGGCGAATATCACTTTCTAATAACATCTGTAATGGATTGTCATCATGATCTTCGTCTTGAGACGGTTCACAGCTTTCACCGTAAATTTCATGCCATTCGTCATAAGAGAACAATTGGCTGTTATTCGTATCCAATAGGATCTGCCGGTATTCTGCTAACTCAATCTGCAAATGATCAGCAACTTCCTGTTCTAATGGTGGTCGTCCTAGATCCTGCTCAAGTTGATGAATAGAATGTGTTACTTCTCTTGCATTGCGACGCACACTGCGTGGCGCCCAATCTCGACTACGTAGCTCATCTAACATAGAGCCACGGATACGTTGAACAGCGTAAGTGGTAAAGGCAGCACCTTGCATTGAGTCATAACGCTCAACAGCATTTAGCAGCCCAATTCCACCCGCTTGCAAAAGATCATCCAATTCAACACTCGCAGGTAACTTGACCTGTAATCGTAATGCTTCATGGCGAACCAACGGGACATATCGCTCCCAGAGGCTATTTTTGTCCATCACGCCTTCGGCGGTATACAAATCACTCACAACAAAAGACACCTTTGGATAAAAGACCGGAAACCATTATCTGGCGAAATAAATTTAGCAATCGGCTGAACAGTGAAGCAAAAGCGCCTCTTTTTCACCTATGCCAAATTTTCAGCAATAATCGGGTTTTCATTGATAAATTAATTTGTCATTGCATTACGAGAACTACTTTACCTTAAAACAGTCAGGGTTAATCCTTAGAAAAACCGTTAATTAAATTGATAATTTATCTCATTAAAAGGAATAGACGTATTGAATATGCATTCTGTTCATAAAAAAATAACATATAAATCATAGTATTTTATTTTGTGAGATTTTAGCGTCTAATTGGCGAGTTGAAATACTCATAAATGATTAATTAAAAAAACGATTGTTTTGATGAAAAAACACCCACTGCAAAAAATTGCAGTGGGTGTTAATTGAGGATTATTTCAAGAGAAGATTAACGTAATAGAGAGAGAACAGATTGTGGCACTTGATTTGCTTGAGCTAGTACTGAAGTACCCGCTTGTTGCAGAATTTGGCCTTTGCTCATATTGGATACTTCAGTGGCATAATCTGCATCCAAAATGCGGCTACGAGAAGCCGATAAATTGGTAACAGTATTATTTAAATTATTAATAGTAGATTCAAAACGGTTTTGTACCGCACCTAATTTAGAACGCGCCTCATCGACTTTATTAATGGCACTATCTAATGTTGCAAGGGCATCATCATTTACGGTTAGAGTTTTTACATCAACACCTGTACTGGCAGTAAATTCATTTGCCGTAGTTTTGGATGTTGCTTTTATGCTCACTTCATTTTTAGTTGTCGCACCTTTTAATTCAAGATCAGATGCTGAAACCAAATAATCTTTTTTACCAGAGTCATCATGATAGATATATTTTCCTTTAACCTCTTTACCATCTTCCTTATATGCAGATAAAGTGTCACTACCTGACATTGTAGCTGCGCCTGTTAAAATTGAACCAAGATCACCTGGTTGCACAGTAGTCCCCTTTTCAGTCACACCTTTTTTAGTCGTTGTTTCGGTGTATAACTTATCGTTCCCAACCCCTAAAGTATCATTATCGATTTTATCCAATTGAAAAGTAATCACTTCTTTATCATTCGTACCGACTTGGATCGTCATTTTGGTATCACCATTCAATACTTTCACACCATTGAATTGAGTTTGTTCAGAAATACGATTAATTTCCGCGAAACGTTCAGTGACTTCATTTTGAATAGAACTAATATCAGAATCTGAATTAGTGCCATTTTTAGCTTGAACTGTCAGTTCGCGAATACGTTGTAAGTTGTCATTAATTTCATCTAAAGCCCCTTCGGTGGTTTGAGCAACTGAAATACCATCATTTGAATTACGAGAGGCTTGAGTTAAACCATTTATATTTGATGTAAAACGGTTAGCAATGGCTTGACCTGCCGCATCATCTTTTGCGCTATTGATACGCAGGCCAGAAGATAAACGTTCAATCGCTGAGCCTAAAACGCCTTGTGATTTATTTAAATTATTTTGAGTCACTAAAGACAGGTAATTAGTATTAATAACTTGTGCCATACAATATTCCTTCGACTTGATTTTAAAAATTTTTTTCATGAATAGGTTTGTTATTACGTCGCTGTAATAACGTTGCCTAAACACTATCGTCATCAATTTCGAGGGTTTTACGATTTTTGGCGTCGCGAAAATAGCAAAAAAAGCCAGTCAATTAATTTATAAGAAGTAATTGATTACAGAAAAAAGTAAAAGAGGTTGAGAGAAAAAATAAAACTAAAAAAGAGTGGGTTTAAAGATAAAATAAAAAAATCATAACCACCCGTAAAACGGGTGGTTTGCTCTTGCCCTATAAGGGCTTGTTACCGACTGCGCCTAAATGACGCTGCTTTCTCTTCGTTCAAGCTAAGTGTCTTTGCTACTTTGGCTTACCCCTTGAAGGGGTTTTCATATTCTTTACTGCTCAATTTATCCGAGATTAAATCCGACTTTTCTTGCTCTCTGATATACTTTTGAATTGTGGCTTCATTGAGTCCAACTGTTGTGACATAGAACCCTTCCGCCCAAAACTTTCTGTTGCCAAATTTATATTTGAGATTGGCATGTCTATCAAAGATCATCAACGAACTTTTACCTTTCAAATATCCCATGAAACTTGATACGCATATCTTCGGTGGAATACTCACTAACATATGAACATGATCTGGCATAAGATGCCCTTCGATTATTTCCACACCTTTATATTTACAAAGGTCTCGAAGGATTTCACCTATACTTGAACGAATTTTATTAAAAATCACTTTCCGTCTATATTTCGGCGAAAAGACGATATGGTATTTACACAGCCACTTTGTATGTGCTGAGCTTTGTGCTTTAATGCCCATAAACACCTTTCCTTATTTAAGTTACGAATATTAGCTTGAACATCTATATCGTAACGGAAAGGTGTTTTTCTTGGTATAACCTTTAATACCCACCCGCATAGCGGGTGGTTTTATATTTAAGACGCTGACGCGACTTAAACTGGCTAAAGCCCATAACAAAAAAAGGCCCTCTTACGAGGACCTTTTGGATATAGAAAGGTATCTTTTGTGTCAGTGTACGAATTAACGTAACAGAGACAGAACAGTTTGTGGTACTTGGTTTGCTTGAGCAAGTACTGAAGTACCAGCTTGTTGCAGGATTTGACCACGGCTCATGTTAGAAACTTCTGTTGCATAGTCAGCATCTAAGATACGGCTACGTGCAGCAGATAAGTTGTTAACAGTGTTGTTCAGGTTATTGATAGTTGATTCAAAACGGTTTTGAATCGCACCTAAAGAAGAACGCATACCGTCAACTTTAGCCATTGCTTCGTCTAATTTTTCTAATGAAATTGCATTTTCATCAACAATTTCATCAGCTTTAGCTGTTACACTGACTTTACCATCAGCTGCTGGTTTTGCATCAGCCGCTAAGTCTGTTTCGAATGTACGAACTTTTCCGCCAACAGTTGCAGTTACAACATAAGAACCATCTTCAGCTTTTTGTAATTTAGCATTTTCAACTGGCAGATCGCCACCTTTGCCATCATCAATTTTAATAGCCGCTGTATCAATCTCAAAGCTCTTACCTGTGACTACTGCTGCTGGGTCTGCATCATCTTTAAATTCAGATGCTTTAACATCAGAATAAGCTTTTTCTGAACCTACTGCAAAATCATTTAATTTCAGTTCTTTACTATCAACTTTATCTAATTTAAAGCTGATTGCTTCTTTATCGTTAGTACCTACGTGAACTGTCATAGTTGACTTCTCACCGCTCAGTACTTTAACGCCGTTAAACTGAGTTTGTTCAGAAATACGGTCGATTTCTTTCAGACGCTCTGTAACTTCGTCTTGGATAGAAGTGATATCTGATTCTGAGTTAGAACCGTTTTTAGCTTGAACTGTTAACTCACGGATACGTTGTAAGTTGTTGTTGATTTCGTTCAGCGCGCCTTCAGTAGTTTGAGCGATAGAGATACCATCGTTCGCATTACGTGCAGCTTGAGTTAAACCATTTACGTTTGCAGTGAAACGGTTAGCAATCGCTTGACCCGCTGCATCGTCTTTAGCGCTGTTAATACGCAGACCAGAAGACAGACGCTCGATTGCACTTCCTAAAGCTCCCTGAGATTTGTTCAGGTTGTTTTGAGTTACCAGAGATAGATAGTTGGTATTAATGACTTGTGCCATAGCTAGATTCCTTTAAAATCAAGTCGATAAAATAAAAGTTTGCCTATTCATTTACGGTGTCAATCACCGGCAACAAGTTTATCGGCACCCCACATACAACCTTTAACTTTTCCTACAAATATTTCTGTGATTTTTTATAGAATTAATATTAAACCAATGATAAATAAAGAAATTTATTTATTATTTTTTTATTAGATTTTTATCAATTTTCGTCTCAAGCTATTTTTATTCATCTAAATTCGACTTTGGTCATCAATGGCAACAAAAGGCTTCTATATGGCAGCCTGTTTCACTCATCAAAAATACCAAATAGACGTAAACTTTTCGCCGATTCTACCGATAACGGTTCTTGAGGATTATTTTACGAACACAGAAAGGAGACCGGTATGGCTGGTATTGCTTCACTAGGCGTGGGCTCAGGGATGCCTCTTAGCCAAACATTGGCACAATTAGAGGCGGCGGAAAATAAACGCCTTGAACCCCTAAATAAACAAATGGGTAGCTACGATGCACAAATTACTGCTTACGGTAAGATCCGCAGTCAACTTGATAAATTACAAAAAGCATCAGAAGAGCTAAAAAAATTCGATAAAATTGTTGCAACCAAAGTAGACGATGAGTTTGATGCCTTTAAAGTCAGCACTGATGGTAAAGCCAGTATTGGTAACTATACTGTCTCAATTAAAGAGCTTGCTCATGCACAAACATTAAAATCTACGTCAGTAGATGATATTAAAAAACCATTGGGTGAAACTTTAGGTGAAGGGAATAAACGAACTTTAATTATTACCCAAGAAGGTGAAAAAGAACCTTTACGCATTCCATTAGAAGATAAACAAACTTCGATTATTGAGCTACGTGATGCAATCAATAAAAAAGAAGGTAATGTTTCAGCCACTATCGTTAAAGCCAAAGATGGTGAAAACTATTTAGTACTGACTTCTCGCAAAGAAGGTACTAAATCTGAGATGAAAATCACTGTTGAAGGTGATGATAAACTTAATCAATTTCTTTCTAATTCACCTGCTACCGATGAAACATCTCATACTTCTGGAATGAGAGAAATTGTTAAGGCCAATAACGCGAAATTAACGATTAACGGTATTGATATTGAGCGTCAAACTAATGAGATTAAAGATGCCCCTGAAGGGATCACTTTAAATCTTAAGAAAAAAACCAGTGATAACAAAGACGCCGTTGATAAACCAGAAATAATTACTGTTGCTCGTGATATTGAGCCAATGAAAAAAGCCATTAAGGCTTGGACTGATGCTTATAACGAGTTAAACAGCACTTACAAAGAACTCACCAAATATACCCAAGTTGAAAAAGGTGAAGCAGCATCTAATGATAATGGTGTATTACTCGGTGATAGCACCAGTCGTATGATTATGTCTGAGCTAAAAAGCTTTGTAACTAGCTCACAAGGTACCTCAGATCTAGATACCCTAAATAAAATGGGGATTAAATTTAAGGTTGATGGCTCTTTAGATATCGATAATAAAAAACTGGATGATGCGTTAAAAGAAAAACCGGCTAACGTAAAAGAGTTTTTTATGGGTGATGGTAAAGAAACCGGTTTTGGTACCCAAACCTATACTTTCCTGAAAAAAACCCTGCAATCAACAGATGGTACTTTAGATGTTGCCACTGATGGTGTGAAAAAGCGTAAGAAAACACTTGATAGCCAAATTAAAAACACTCAGCGTAATATTGCAGCCACGATGGAACGTTATAAAAACCAGTTCCAACAGTTAGATAAAATGGTTAACTCCATGACTAACTCCAGTGCTTCAATCGGCCGTTTATTAATGTAATTTTTTAAAAGTAGGACACTATGTATCAACAATCAGCCAGTAAAATGTACGCTCAAATCGACGTTGAAAGCGAGATTTTAAATGCCACGCCTTACCAGCTGATCCAGATCCTATTTAATGGGGCGCTTAGCGCCCTTCGCCGTGCATTAATATTAATGGAACAAGGAAATATCGCCGGTAAAGGCGAAAATATTTCTAAAGCCATTAATATTATTGGTAACGGATTAAAACAAGGCCTGGATAAAGAGAAAGGGGGCGAGCTTGCAGAGAATCTGGAGCTCCTTTATGACTATATGGTTAATCAGCTACTCGATGCTAACTTAAAAAATAACCCAGAAAAAATTCATGAAGTCATCAAGCTCTTAACTGAAATTTCTGATGCTTGGCAACAAATCGGCACACAGATTAATTCTTATTAAATTAGAGTGGACAACAATATGGATATTATGGCGGCTTACGAGCATGTTTTAAAATCAAGTGAGCAAATGTTAACGCTTGCCAAAGATCAGCAATGGGACAAGCTGATAGAAATGGAAATGGATTATTTAAAAAGCGTTGAAAGTATCACTAAGATGATAAAACCGGCTGACGGTGAGCTGAGATTGCAACAACGACTCACGGATATGCTAAAGAAAATCTTAGAAAACGAAAATGAGACGCGAAATTTATTACGAGCTCGTCTAGATGAGCTTGGCATATTAATAAGACAGACTGAACAAGAGCAGAGGGTACAAAATAGCTATGGTCAGTTTACAGAACATAGTTATTATCCTGATCTCAATCTTAAATAACTCTCCTCTGCGCCAAAAGCGGTTTTATTAGCTAATGGCGTCTTTACTTAGAAAAAATCACTCTTATTATTCAGCTTAACTTGTTATCGGTAACGTAAAAATCAACGTTTGCCTTTTGTTTTTTGTTTTTTGTTTTTTGTTTTTTGTTTTTTTGATTACACAGATTGTATAGATTGCACTAAAACCATATCAATATGTGGAATGTTATCTTCAAGATAAGTTTCTGAATCGATAACAAAACCATGCGATTGATAAAATGAGACTAAATAAGCCTGTGCCATTATTTTTATTGTATGGGTGTTAAATTGACGACACGTAGTTGCAATCGCCTCTTTTATTAACTGATGCGCAATACCACTTCCCCGCTGATCTTGAGCAACAATCACCCGCCCTATTGAAGCTTCTTTAAATGCGATACCTTGAGGCAACAGACGTGCATAAGCAATAAGTTGCTGGCCACCTTCCTCTTTGGCGAACAAGTGTAATGTATTTTGATCTACCCCATCCAGATCTTGATAAGCACATTGCTGTTCACAAATAAAAACCTGATTTCTTAATGCCAAAATAGCGTAAAGCTCATCTGTGGTGAGCTGTGAAAATGTTTTTAAAATCCAATTCATGCGCTTTATCCCACGGTTTAAAGTAATAAAAAACAATCAATGATAATGCAATATCATTGACAAGAACTTTGTTCCATCGCTTGGTTTAATATAAAGAGTGAAATAGTGATATTGATAGTACGTTTTTATAATAAAAACGCAGAAGAATAGAGATTTAATACAGAAAAATTGGCAATAAAGCCATAAACCTAAATACGTTCAGACTCCCCACGAGCCTTAATGACTTCGCTTATAGACTTCTATAAAGATAATCTTAAAGTCGTTCTAACCCTTTCCACGCTCTATTTTTTACTTCAGTCACTAAAATGGCTGGATTTAAGGTTATTTTTTCTGCAATCGAAAAAGCTAACTCGATAACTTCTTTGTGATCTTTAGTTTCAGTATGGTAATTAAACTCTGCAAGAGGCAGAACATATTTACCTTTCAAACCATCGATCTCTTTTTTAAATCCTTCTTTTACCATCTTTTGTGTTAATAACACATAATCTGCATTTTTAGGATCGGATAACTCAACTCTAACAGTAAACTCAGGCATAGAAACCTCCTACAGTCTGTCTATGTCTAATGAAATTCTGTTAGCTCTCGAAGGAAGTATATTAAATCAACAATCATTTTCCTAGTAAGAAACTGTGATAAATAATGTGATAGTGATTAAAATAGAAATCGCCCACTTCACTGTGGGCGACCTATTAACTCATAATAATCTGATAAATAATAATTTATTTAATCACATCATAGAGTTGCTGATTTGATAAATAATCTGCGGTTAAACCGACTGATGGATTATATTGTACCCCAACGATCTCAGAGAATGCTTTGCCCTCTTTACCTAATGAAACTTTGCGTTCGTCTTTACCTGTGCTTTCATGGATAGAATAGGTTTTACGACGCATTGCGGTATATTTATCCGCATCATTAGCAATATCGGTGTGGTAGCCCGTAATTTGTGCATCAGTTAAAGCTAATTTATTGGCTAAATCGCAGCCCCAGCGAGTTAAACAGACTTCTGCAAAATGACGAACCACAATACTCGGCGCATATAATGCATTTTCACCTTCACTACCATCAATAGAAGCATTACCCACTAATGTGGCATGACGTCCTGAAATAGGGAAAATATGCATTTTAGTATCAGCCGCGACAGTTGGGATCACACAAGTAAATCCTTTAGAGCGCTCATCTTTTGCATAAAATCCGACATACTCTTTGACGTTTTTACCAAGTGTCACTTTTTCAGGTTGGAAATTTAGTGGACCCGGAACAGGATCAATCGCAAAAATATTCACAGGAATATCTTTTAATTGAGGATCTGCCAACATTGCATTCGCTAACATATGGCAAGTAATACCGCCACGACTCCACCCCACTAAGTTAACTTGTGTTGGAATAATGCCATCTTTACGGAAGATACGAATAATTTGTTGCTGAAGTTGTTGCTGAGTGACTTGACGATCGCCATAGTCATATTTACGCCATAAAAAAGAGCCTGTTACTTTGACATCTTCAATAGGAATGCCCGCTTTTTTCAGTTGGTTATACTGCTCTTCTGTCAATTTTTCACGTTGCCAATCAAAGTTACCTTTCATTAAGCAAAGTGCGTGATTAACATTTTCTTCCCAACCACTACCAAATAGCGAACCCTTGATATCTGAGTAATTAGGGCTTTCAACCCATAAATCATCTTCTTGCAAATTACCACTACCTGGGCCATCAACAATAAACCACTGTGCAAACTCTCGTCCTTGGTTGTTTTGCGCTAAAGTGGAGACTAATTCGCCTTGCCAGAAGGTAGGATTATTATTATCAAATGAGTTAGAGCCGGTACCACATAAATAAACGGTTAATACTGTCATAGTTTAAATTTCCTTTTATTAATAACCTAAAAATCACAATGATGATTTTTATTTCCTTGTATTGAGCTATTCCTTAGCCCACCAGCACATTAACCATAAGCCTTTTTTTATTCAATTGTTAAAAGTAAATTAATAGAGCCGAGATCACATAATTGAATTTTATTTAAGTAAAAGAAATAAAAAAACTCTATCAGATCAATGTAATTAAATAATCTAAATAAAATCTTTATTTTTTATTATTTCTATTAGTAAATTAGCTTCTAAATATAGTGCATTAAACAACCAGATTTTAAATTTAAAAATCATAACCACCCGTAAAACGGGTGGTTTGCTCTTGCCCTATAAGGGCTTGTTACCGACTGCGCCTAAATGACGCTGCTTTCTCTTCGTTCAAGCTAAGTGTCTTTGCTACTTTGGCTTACCCCTTGAAGGGGTTTTCATATTCTTTACTGCTCAATTTATCCGAGATTAAATCCGACTTTTCTTGCTCTCTGATATACTTTTGAATTGTGGCTTCATTGAGTCCAACTGTTGTGACATAGAACCCTTCCGCCCAAAACTTTCTGTTGCCAAATTTATATTTGAGATTGGCATGTCTATCAAAGATCATCAACGAACTTTTACCTTTCAAATATCCCATGAAACTTGATACGCATATCTTCGGTGGAATACTCACTAACATATGAACATGATCTGGCATAAGATGCCCTTCGATTATTTCCACACCTTTATATTTACAAAGGTCTCGAAGGATTTCACCTATACTTGAACGAATTTTATTAAAAATCACTTTCCGTCTATATTTCGGCGAAAAGACGATATGGTATTTACACAGCCACTTTGTATGTGCTGAGCTTTGTGCTTTAATGCCCATAAACACCTTTCCTTATTTAAGTTACGAATATTAGCTTGAACATCTATATCGTAACGGAAAGGTGTTTTTCTTGGTATAACCTTTAATACCCACCCGCATAGCGGGTGGTTTTATATTTAAGACGCTGACGCGACTTAAACTGGCTAAAGCCCATAATAAAAAAAATCCCACATTAATAAATGCAGGATTTTCTATTAGGTAGAATTTCTTATAAACGATTAAAAGCAACTACTCTCACCGCAGGAATATCAGCTTGTGCTCCTTCAGCAACTTCCTGACATGCTTTTTCTAACGCAATATGGGGTGTGATCCCACTTTCTGTTTCTACAATTTTATGTCCGGCGTAGGTATCACCATTTCTGGAACGCACTTTATACGCAATAAACCAATATTCCATATCATCACCGTTTACGTTATTAATCATGTAATTACCATAGCTGTTTATGACCCGCTTTAATGTGATAATAATCAATAATTTTTAGTTTAATAAAATCGTTTTATAAAAAGATTAAAGCAATAGAGGAAATTTTAAGCATCACAATCCATTTCTGATTGGATCATTTTCTTTATTTTCACTGCTTTTTCAAAGTGATCCAATTTATGTGTCATAATCCACCATGTTGCAGCTTCCATTAATAATTCAGGGTTGTCATTTTTATTTGCAAAAAAAGCATAAAAAGATAATCCCACGCCCTCTCCTTTGGCTGAAATCTTATCATTACATATTTGAATTATTTTTTGTTGTAGTGATTTTCTCATATTCTCTCTATTTTTATTTTTCAATCGAGTAATAAATAGGAACGAGCAAAGGCCCTATCCATGAAATTTGTTCCATAACTGAATAAGTAACCAAGCAGCAATAACCCAGCAAATCACTGCCGTAGCCAGTGCCGTAAATAATTTTACATAGTTGATCATCACATAGAGTGAAATTAGGTAAACCATATAAGGAATAACGGCCCATAGGCTAAAAATAATGGTGGTACGCAACGCTTCAATAGAGCGTTCGGAGCCAACAATATAGTGTGCAATAAGCGCAAAAGTGGGAAATAGCGGAACCAATCCCGCAATATAGTAATGGCGTGATTTCGATAAAACGGCGATTAATACCACAACAAACGCACCTATCAGTGCTTTAACCAGTAATCCCATTATTTTTTCATCAAGTTATAAAAACCTTAGTATTATCATACCTATTTATATTTGTATGTGAGCTGATTTTATTTTTTTGGTTTAAAATACGATTAAATACGGCTCATTAGAAAAAGCCCAATAACATTATTGAGCTTTAAAGTGTTTTAAATTTTCTTTAAGCAAATATTAGTCTTTTTGCCAAGAAATATCTTTTTCACTTTCATAAGTTCCAGTTAGCACTAATTCACCTAACTCTGTTGTTTTATAGGTGTTACTTCTAAAGTGCTTTGTTTTCTTCCCTGTTTCAGGATCTTTTGTAACCCATTCAATATTACCTTCAAAGTCCGTTCCCTGATAATAAGTCGAGAAACGTTTACGCTCACCATCATGCCAACCCACCACGATAACTGAATTAGTACCCGCAGTTAATTCTTCTAATGGAAATTCAGATAATAACGCTCCATTTTCACCAATTGTGGCTGTACAATTTTTTCCGCCAACAAAAGCGCTGTAAATCCCATCAGAACCAATTATTGATGAATTATCACCAAAGATAGCTCCTGTTTTAAAACTCCCCTCAGAGCCTACCTTAGCGTTACTTCCTGTTGCTATACCAATACTTCCTGCAGTAAGATCTTGTATCCAAATATCGTTACCCGTTGATATTGCGACTGAGTTAGATGCATAGCAACAAATAACAGCCTCATCACCTGTTGTAATAGCGACTGAATTTTTCACAAGATTAAGCTCTGTATCTTCATTACTTTCATCATGTTCAAATGGATACGATATTTCTGCTTTTTTACCTGATGCAAAAGCCACTGATTTGCTAGACGCTTCAATAAAACTTTCTTCACCAGTAGTAATAAAAAGTGAATTTTTACCGTGCTTGATAGTACCTTTATCTTCGTCATACTCAGTGCCTTCATTATCATAAATCTTAGCTTTCTTACCGGTATGAATAATTTGGGCATCTTCACCAATACAATTAACAATTTGCTCATCTAACGTTAAAATGGCATTTTTACTTTCACCGCTTAAAACAAGCGCTTTATTTGTAGTTACCGTTGTCATAGTAATATCCTTATTTACATTTCCATTAGTTAACACGCTTAAAACACTGTTTAAATATACAGTATAATTACTAAATAACAACCTCTATGCTAAATTTCAAAAAATAAAATAACGACAATATAATCAAATAGATAAAAACAAATAACACATAATATATTCACAAATGGTCAAATAAAGAAAAAATAAGATAGAAAAAAACGAGAAAAAAACCAATGGAAGAACTTTATAAAAAACTAATCCAACAAGAAAAAACACTTCACAAAAGCACCCATCGAAAAAATACAGATGTGCTTATTCAACTTTTACATAATGAGTTTATGGAATTTTGTCGCTCTGGTGTTTGCGTTAATAAAACAGACACAATTAACAGCCTTACAAGCGACAATAGCAATATAGAAATTTATTCAGAAAACTATCAAGGTTCACAACTAAGTGATGATGTAGTGTTATTAACTTATATCAGTTATCAATTAGAAGATAACAGAAAAATAAAACAGACTTACCGTTCATCCCTCTGGATAAAAAACTCTTATGATGATTGGCAACTACGGTTTCATCAAGGCACAGCGAAATCGAAGGGATAATACAGATCTCAAGAAATGGGATTGAGCTAAATTTCATTATTTAGCTCAAAAGCAATATAAAGTCTCATTCTTAAGCATCTAAATGTGTTTTCTTTTTTTCTGGTGCCGTTGTTTCTTCTTTATTCTTACAACAATCGTGTGAACTATTTTCACCATGATGATGTTTATGCATAAAGAGGTGCATTAACGGGCAAAGTAATAACATCAAAATAAACCAATTATCTCTTAGAAGTTCCCACATAATCATCTCCTTAAATCACGTTTAAAATGATGATAGGGCTTACTCTAAGAGGAAGGTCTAGTATGGATTTGTTATTTAATCCGTATTTTTGTCAATTATCTTTCCTCACCTTAATTTGAGCCTCTTCACAATAACTCTCTTTATAAAATTCAACTTTATTTACCCCTGCTATACTTTAATTATTGTTTACTATAAGTCGCTAATAAGATTTAAAAACTCATTTAACATGGAGGTTTCAATGAAAATATTTTTTAAAATACTATTGATGGTTTTATTTCTTACTGCCTGTTCTTCATATACAAAAATTGATAGCAACAAAAGTGGAGATATCATTAAGGTTAAATCAGCACTTATTGAAAATGATAATTTATATATCCTTAGTGATTCTACTAATTATCATTTTAAAGGTGAGGCTATTACTGCATTGAAAAAATTTGCCACATCTAAATATAATGAAAAAGTGATTTATTTTAGCGCTAGCCTAGGAATAATGGGGAGTATTGTTAACGGTAGCTATATGATTTATTTAGATCCTAAAGATTTCACTATAGATGAACTCGATGAGCTTGCCAGTACTTATCATTTTTATAGAAGCAACTATCAGTCTAATAGCGATGAGGAAATGATTAAAAATCAGATACCTAATTATCAAAATAGATTTTTTATTATTGGAAAATTTTATGCTAATGGAGAGATGGTTAATTTATCCAATAAAGATGAATTATTAGAAAAATATTCCTTACCTAAACCTGTTTTTGCCAACGTTAATTATTATTCCAAACATTTAAGACCATCAGATACATTGAAAACAATCGCAGTAATGCCATTTCAAGCGATAAGTCTTATTTTAGTAGCACCACTTTATATTATTCTGCTTAGTGCCCCCTGAACTTCAAGTTATTATCGTTAGGTTCATTTATAAGTATTTTTATTTAAGGCGTCAACTATTGATCAGTAAAAAAATTGTCCATTAGTGTATTGAAAACTTATAAGGCAGATAAAAAATCTAAGGTGTATTGCGTAGTCACAATCTGTAGTAACAGAGAATTAATCAATGTGATTTCCTATATCTAGGTTTTACACATAGATAGCAATAAATATGAGATAACTATGAAAAAGAAAATGATTATAGGCTGTATGATGTTAATTAGTTTTAGCGTTTGTGCAAAAACCGTTATTTATAACGAACCCGCTCCACTGGGATTAACGTGGGGAATGTCATTTAATGATTTTCAGAAGAGAACAAATTTTGTAATAAAGCCTATAGATAAATATCCCTCAACCTGCCCAATGACGGCAATAACCTTTGATGAAATTATTGATGGAAAAAAAGAAGGAAATTATAAGGTTTATTTTTATAATAAATTCAAAGAATTAAAGTTCACGGGATTGTATGGCGTCGTCTACTCCTATGAAACAAATGATTTAAATAAATTTAAAATTAAAGATAGTAATATTATCAAAAGTCTTGACTCTCAATATGGTCAATATAAAAAAGTAGCTATTACTAATGGTGGATTTATTACTTATGATGCAAATAATATTCAACGTGCTTATTTTAGTTCTAGAGATATCATAAACCAAGATCAGAAAGTTCAATACAAGAAAAATGAAGAAGGTAATTATGATATTTCCGTGAGTTACTTCTTTTATCCTGAAATATACATTGACGATTTATCAAGAAATATCAAAGAGATCAGAAAACAATGTAATGCATCATTAGAAACTGATTGAAGCTAAAACTTGAACAATTAAATAATAAAAGAGTGAGTGGCTTTAATATAGATGTGCAAAATCACACATCAATAAAATAATGCGTTTATTCTTTCCGCACAAATCGGGGCGCTCATTACCATAAATAACAGACAATAGTATAAGTATTCGAATGTTTAATCACATTCGAAAGCTTATATCATCTATTTAATGATATTGAGCGAGATGCCCCATTCTGTTTTGATTAGGTGTTTCTTCTTTTAGCTATATAAAAGAAAAGCCACCTTTATCAAATGATAAGGTACTACACCTGCATGCTCATAATTTCTTGATAAGCAGCAACTAGCTTATTACGCACTTGTACACCCATTTGTAATGAGATACTGGATTTTTGCATATCCACCATCACGTCGTTTAATTCAACGCCCGGTGTACCTAAGGTAAACGCTTGAACTTTGTTGGTTGCATTCATTCGAGTTTCATTAATTTTACCTACTGCTTGAACAAGCTGAGTTGCAAACCCTGCTTGTACTGGCTGGGGTTTTACAATATTGGATGCTTGCAAAGTCTGGATTTGCATTTTATCCAGAACACTTTCAATAGCTGGAATTGACATATAAACCTCTGCGTTAATCATCTAATTCAATTACTGAATCAATGTCATAGTAAGGAAGTGAACCAACACGCTTACCGAGTTATACCCTAACACAGGGGCTTCATTCCAAAGCGAGTAATTAACGCAAAAGTTAAGGGCTAATTACGCCATTAAATGAAACGCAAAAGGCCAATAATGAGACACCTGAGAGTAGGTTTATTTATTTGCGTAAGGGGAGTCTGTTTTGTTACGCCACGCTTTTAGTATTCATCCCGAACTACAAGGCAAGGATTGTCTATGAATGCCGAAAAAACCGACGTTGTGAACCAGAATAAGGGTTTTAACGCCATTATTAACCGGATAAAAGCCGATCCGAAAATTCCGCTCATCATTGCGGGTTCGGCGGCTATTGCCATTTTTGTTGCTGCATTTTTATGGTTACAAAGCCCTGATTATAAAGTGCTTTATAGTAATCTTAGCGATAAAGACGGTGGCGAAATTGTCACACAGTTAACACAGATGAATGTACCTTATCGCTTGTCACAAAATGGCGCGGCGATTATGGTGCCTGACAATCAGGTTCATGAATTACGCCTGAAACTCGCGCAAGCGGGACTTCCAAAAGGCGGTGCTGCCGGTTTTGAACTGTTAGATAAAGAAAAGTTCGGGATCAGCCAATTTAGTGAACAGATTAACTATCAACGTGCACTTGAAGGTGAGCTTGCTCGCACTATCGAGACATTAGGTCCTGTACAAAATGCTCGTGTTCATTTAGCACTACCAAAGCCATCTCTTTTTGTTCGTGAACAGAAATCCCCTTCTGCATCCGTTACGGTGGGTCTTTTACAGGGTAGAGCGCTGGATGAAGGTCAAATTAATGCCATCGTGCATATCGTTGCGAGCAGTGTTGCCGGTATGCCTGACAGCAGTGTGACCATCGTTGATCAAAGCGGTAAATTATTGACACAACCTGATGCAATGGGTCGTGACCTTAACTCTACCCAACTGAAATATGTTCAAGAGCTAGAAAATCGTTACCAGAAACGCATTGAAACGTTATTAAGCCCGATTGTCGGTCGTGGAAACGTTCATGCACAGGTGACGGCTCAAGTTGATTTCTCTCATACCGAAGAAACCGCGGAAGAGTACAAACCAAACCAGCCACCAAACCAAGCCGCTGTACGCTCAAAACAGTTGAGCCAAAGTGAGCAAAATGGAGGCATGTTAGCTGGCGGTGTTCCTGGTGCATTATCTAATCAGCCTGTTGCTCCACCTCAAGCGCCTATCGAAACACCAAAAGCGCAAGAAGGTGAGAAAACAGATGATGCAAATGCAACAGGTACGGGTGCAGGCACGAATCGTACATTAACGCGCAATCCAAACAGCAATAGCCGTTTAGATGAAACAACCAACTATGAAGTTGATCGCCGAATTCGCCATATCAAACGTCCAGTCGGTAATGTTGAGCGTCTTTCTGTCGCTGTTATTGTGAACTACAAAACAGTTGAAGATAAGAAAGAAGCGGCTGAAGGCGAAGAGCCTATTGTTGAAACCAAACTTGTTCCGCTAACTGATGAACAAATTCAACAAATTGAAGGGCTTGTTCGTGAAGCTATGGGCTATTCCCAAGAACGAGGTGACTCTTTAAGTGTCGTGAACTCGCAGTTCAATGATGTTGAAGAGAAAGTGATCACCGTTCCTGTATGGGAAAATCCAGAAATTCTGGCGAAAGCATTAGATTTAGGTCGCTGGTTATTACTTGTCATCATCGCATGGATCTTATGGCGCAAACTGGTGAAACCACAGCTTGAGAAACGCCGTGAAGCTGAAATTGCTGCACAGAAAGCTGTGCTGAAAACCAAGCTACAAGTTAAAGATGATGTTGATGAAGCAGAATTAGATGACGAAGCAAGACGTAAACAAGCACGTAAACGTGTGAGTGCCGAATTGCAGAGCCAACGTATCCGTGAAATGGCAGAGAAAGATCCTCGTGTCGTCGCAATGGTAATTCGTCAATGGATGAGTAAAGAGCAATGAGTAATAACTTAACTGGAACCGAAAAAAGCGCCGTTATGTTACTAACACTCGGTGAAGACCGAGCGGCGGAAGTATTTAAACATCTAAGTACACGCGAAGTTCAACAGCTGAGTATTGCAATGTCATCAATGCGTCATATCTCAAATCAGCAATTGATTGATGTTATGGCAAGCTTTGAAGAAGATGCAGTTCAATACGCAGCATTGAATGTCAATGCGAACGATTATTTACGCTCTGTTCTGGTTAAAGCCTTGGGTGAAGAACGTGCAAATAATCTATTAGATGAGATCTCTGAAACGCGTGAAACAACAACGGGTATCGAGACACTTAACTTTATGGAACCACAAATGGCTGCCGATATTATCCGCGACGAACATCCGCAGATTATCGCAACTATCTTGGTTCACCTCAAACGGGGTCAAGCGGCAGATATTCTTGCCCTGTTTGATGAGAAATTACGTAATGACGTGATGTTACGTATCGCAACATTTGGTGGTGTTCAGCCGTCAGCATTAGCAGAGTTAACTGAAGTACTGAATAACCTGCTTGATGGCCAAAACCTCAAACGCAGTAAAATGGGTGGTGTTCGTACTGCTGCTGAAATCATCAACTTGATGAAGAGCCAGCAAGAAGAGAATGTCATCACTGCGGTTCGCGATTACGACGGCGAATTGGCACAAAAAATTATCGACGAAATGTTCCTGTTCGAAAACCTTATCGATATCGACAACCGTTCTATCCAGCGCATTCTACAGGAAGTGGAATCCGACTCCTTGGTTGTGGCATTGAAAGGATGCGATCAAGAGCTGCGCGATCACTTCCTCAACAATATGTCGCAACGTGCTGCTGAGATCATGCGTGATGACTTGAGTTCTCGTGGCCCTGTTCGCATGTCTCAAGTGGAAGCAGAGCAGAAAGCAATTCTGCTTGTGGTACGCAAATTAGCAGAGACTGGAGAGGTTGTTCTTCATGGAGGAGACGATACCTATGTCTGATAAACATACTGATACTAACTGGAAGCCTTGGGTTCCAAAAGAACTCACTGATTGGGCATTAACTGTCGAGGAAACGACAGAAGACGAAAAGGAAGTCGAAAAACAGGAAAAAGAAGTCGTTCAGCAACAGAAAGTTCTTGAGCAAATTAATATGCTTGATGACATGAAAGACAAGGCCCAGAAATTGGGCCACGCTGAGGGCTTTGAGGCAGGGAAAAACCAGGGTTATCAGGAAGGCTATCAGGCTGGATTACAATCAGGTATTGAAGAAGGTATTCGCCAAGGCATTGCTCAACAATCACCATTAATTAATGAATGGCAAGGATTATTGGCTGAGTTTAGGCACTCTTTAAATGGATTAGACAGTGTTATTGCTTCACGTTTAATGCAAATCGCCCTCACAGCAGCAAAAGAAGTTTTAGGTCAGCCTGCTGTTTGTGATGGTTCTGCATTACTGGCGCAAATCACCTTAATGTTGCAACAAGAACAGATGTTCTCAAACAACCCACAGTTAAGAGTTAACCCAAAACATATTCCACAGATTGAAAAAGAGCTGGGTGATTCACTTTCTGCTCATGGTTGGAAAGTGGTTGCCGATAACAGTATTCATGTTGGTGGATGCCGTGTTGTGACAAATGATGGCGATCTCGATGCCACGATTGCAACTCGTTGGCATGAGCTTTGTCGTCTTGCTGCTCCGGAGGCGTTGTAATGACAGCAAGATTGGGGCGTTGGTTAGAAAAACTCAGTGATGCAGAATCGCGTTTAAATAAAATTCCGCGTGTACGTCAATATGGTCGTTTAACCAGAGCAACAGGTTTAGTCATGGAAGCTAAGGGGCTTGTTATGCCTCTTGGCTCTACGTGTTTAATAGAACGTACCATTGGTAAAACTGTTGAAGAAGTTGAAAGTGAAGTCGTTGGGTTCAACGGTAGCCAAATGTTGTTAATGCCTTTACAGGAAGTCGAGGGATTAACTCCGGGTGCCCGTGTTTATGCACAGGCAACTCCGGGTGGTGAAAATGAAGGTCGCCAATTGCCCCTTGGAGATGCGCTGTTAGGGCGTGTTTTAGATGGCTCTGGTTATCCTTTAGATGGTTTACCACCACCAGATACTGGTTATCGTGCACCACTGATCACACCGCCTATCAACCCGCTACAACGTACTCCTATTACCGATGTACTGGATGTAGGCGTGCGTGCAATCAACTCACTGTTAACTGTGGGTCGTGGTCAGCGTATGGGGCTTTTTGCAGGCTCTGGTGTAGGTAAGAGTGTGCTATTAGGCATGATGGCGCGTTTTACTCAGGCTGATGTGATTGTTGTTGGATTAATTGGTGAACGTGGACGTGAAGTTAAAGACTTTATCGAAAATATTCTTGGCACCGAAGGCTTAGCACGCTCTGTGGTTGTAGCAGCACCTGCTGACGTCTCACCACTTCTTCGTATGCAAGGTGCTTCTTATGCAACACGTATTGCCGAAGATTTTCGTGATCGCGGAAAACACGTCTTACTGATTATGGATTCACTTACACGTTACAGTATGGCACAACGTGAAATTGCCCTTGCAGTAGGCGAACCCCCTGCAACTAAAGGCTATCCGCCTTCTGTCTTCGCAAAATTACCGGCTCTTGTAGAACGTGCGGGAAATGGCGTTGATGGAGGTGGCTCTATCACGGCTTTCTATACTGTTTTAACAGAAGGTGATGATCAGCAAGATCCAATTGCAGACTCTGCGCGTGCGATTTTAGATGGTCATATTGTGCTTTCGCGTTCTCTTGCAGAATCTGGGCACTACCCTGCTATCGATATCGAAGCATCTATTAGCCGTGCAATGACATCACTGATTGATAAAACACATTATCGTCGTGTGCAAGTGTTTAAACAGCTTTTATCGAGTTATCAACGTAACCGCGATTTAATTAACGTAGGTGCTTATGCTGCGGGCAGTGATCCTATGCTTGATAAAGCGATTGCACTTTATCCGTCCCTCGCGAAGTTCTTACAACAAGATATTCAAGAGCAATGCAGTTATCAAAGTGCATGTGAGCAACTTAATCAACTGATCACAGTAAACTAATTCTGAACATAATCAGAGAAAGTAAAGAGGGTTCCAATGCGGGAGCAGTCACCTTTAGTGACACTGAGAGAACTGGCACAGACAGCGGCTGAACAAGCCGCTATTCAACTGGCTCAGGTCCGGCAGAGTCATCAACAAATGGAACAGCAACTCAATATGTTGATTGGGTATCAGGATGAATACCGTGTACGTCTAAATGAAACGTTAAATTTAGGGGGGATGTCGTCAGCATCGTGGCAAAACTACCAACAATTTCTCAAAACGCTCGAATTGACTATCGAACAACATAAACAACAACTTCAACATTGGCAGGCGCAGCTTGATCTTGCAACTGAACAATGGAGAGAAAAACAGCAACGACTCAATGCATTTGAGACTTTGGAGCAACGCGCTGAAGATAGCCGTAAGCGACATCTTGATCGTATTGAACAGAAACAAATGGACGAGTACGCACAGCGTAGTACTTTACGGAGAACAACTTGATGGAGATAACGCTTCTGACCATGGATGTCGCTGCAGCCTCTCCGGGAACGACATCCGCTTCAAATAGTCAGCCCGGTGATAATGCCCCGACATTTGCTCAGCTTTTGGGCTCTCAACCTCAAAATGCACAGAGTGATAAAAAGACAGCTAATATCACAAACCCTTCAACGAAAGAAAACAAAGCACATTCACACTCTGATGAAGACAAAACAAAAGAAGACAGTAGTCATCTTGCGTCTGTCACCACAGAATCCAATGTGATAGAAGAGTCATCCCTTGAAAAACCTCAATTGACTCTTACTTTGCCGGATAATGAACAATTTGCGGCTATTGTTGAAAATAAAACCCCTTCTTTATTAATGTCAGCAGAAGAGCTTGCCGCTGAACTTCCCGTTCAGTTAGCAGGACTACCTGGATTAAAACGTCTTACCCTTCCCTCAGAACAACTGACTCAAGCATTACAACAGCCTCAATCAGTTAAACATGATGAAGGTTTAGCGTCATTAGCACGTACTATTTCAAAAGATAACGATATGTCGGACTTCAACCTTACTGACAAGCTTAATCTATCAAAATCAGATGAAAAGTCCTTGTTAACCCAGCTACGTCCAGAGACAGCGACATTAACAACAGAAAGTACACGTATCGGTGCTAATCAAACAGAAAAAACTTCTGCGAAAAAAGGAGATAGCATAGCAACACTTTTAACGCCAACAGCAGAAAAAGTGAATACATTACTAAACAGCGATAAGCAAGTTGCAAATGCAAAATTAGCGGACAATGTTGCTCAGCAAATGGTGGCAGGTAATCGTGTTGTAGAAACCGATCTTCACAACACCCTTTCTACCTCTTCTTTGGCTTCACAAAGTATTACAGGTCATACTCACTCATCAGCACAACCACAAATGCAATTTTCACCGATGGCAACACAGGTATTAAATGCACAAGTGGGAACACAAGAGTGGCAACAGCAACTTAATCAACAAATTGTGATGTTTAGCCGTAATGGCTTACAAAAGGCAGAGCTACGTTTACACCCTGAAGAGCTAGGTTCATTGCATATCCGCATGAAAATAGAAGATGGGCAAGCGCAGTTACACCTTGCTTCACAAAACGGACAAGTTCGTTCTGTATTAGAAAATGCCATGCATCAATTGCGTCAAGCTCTCTCTGAAAATGGGATCCAGCTCACGCAGAGTCAGGTGTCTAGCGACACTCATGACAGTTGGCAACAACAAAATATGTCAGATTCCTCTCAATTTAGTGGAGATGGTGCCGATAATCATCAAGGAAGCGAGGGTAATTCTCTGCAATTAGCCTCTGAAACGGCACTACAAAAGATAACCCTTACGCCTCAAGAATTAGCATCTGCTCGTGGTGGTGTTGATATTTTTGCCTAATACAAATGTATTGGGAGGACACTCTATGTCAATAAACGTAAGAGTTAATGGTTTTTTCCCTATCTGTTTCTGCAATTAAAAAACAGAAATAGCGGGATAATTAAGGTTGATTTAGATGGATATGGAAGTCCACAACAGTGAACACGTATCCACTACAAAACAGGAATTTAACTGTCCATGTCTAATTACAGCAATGAACGTAAAAGCTATAGCTTAATTCTGATCATCGTATTATTGGTGATCGCCATTATTGCAGCGGCATTCGGTGGATATAGTTGGTGGGCATTGAAGCATGCTAAATCAGGTTCAGCGGGCACAAATCAGCAAAAAGTTATACCAGCACCCGTTTTTATGTCATTAGAACCCTTTACGGTAAATCTAATTGATGACGAAGAACACTTAGACAGAGTGCTCTACATAGGGATCACATTAAGATTGCATAATGAAGACACTCGTAAGCGTCTACATGATTATTTACCTGAGGTTCGTAGCCGCTTGTTACTACTGCTTTCTCGTCAACAGGCTAATAAGCTCGCGACAGACAATGGAAAACTCCAACTAATGACGGATGTAAAAGAAGCGCTGAGACCGACTCTCGTACCGGGAGAATCTGAACAGATCCTCTCCGATGTACTGTTTACCACGTTTATTCTGCGATAATCATTATGAGCGATAATATCCTTTCACAGGCAGAGATTGATGCTCTGCTGAATGATGACACATCAGGTGACGACGCCAAAAAAAGCGCGAACAGGGAACCTGCGATAGCGAAGGATCCGAATGAACCGGATATTCAGCCTTATGACCCCAACACGCAACGTCGTGTGGTTCGAGAACGTTTACAGTCGTTAGAAATTATTAACGAACGCTTTGCTCGTCAATTCCGTATGGGGCTGTTTAACATGCTCCGTCGGAGTCCTGACATTACTGTTGGTGGCGTTAAAATTCACCCTTATCACGACTTTGCTCGTAACTTACCTGTACCAACGAATCTTAACTTGGTGCACTTAAAACCGTTACGAGGAACAGCATTATTTACCTTTGAACCAAATCTGGTTTATATCGCGGTAGATAACCTGTTTGGTGGTGATGGCCGTTTTCCAATCCCTGTGGAAGGGCGTGAATTTACCAACACAGAGCAGCGGATCATCAACAAAATGTTGAAACTGGCACTTGATGCCTACCGTGATGCTTGGGATTCCATATTCAAAATTCAGGTGGAATATGTTCGTTCTGAAATGCAGGTGAAATTTACCAATATCACCTCATCACCGAATGACATTGTTGTTACGACACCTTTTCAGGTAGAAATTGGCTCAATGGTTGGGGAATTTAGTATTTGTATCCCGTTTGCCATGATTGAGCCATTACGTGAACGACTGATCAATCCACCAATTGAAAATGTTCGTCAAGAAGATGGGGTTTGGTTAGATAGTTTAGTCAACCAAGTTCAGCATTCAGAGCTTGAACTAGTTGCAAACTTTACTGACATCCCACTGCGTTTATCAAAAGTGTTAACACTTAAAGAAGGGGATGTTATCCCGATTGATAAACCAGAAAGATTGATTGCACATGTTGATGGTGTGCCCGTATTAACAAGCCAATACGGTACAGTAAATGGGCAATATGCCCTTCGTGTTGAACACCTAATTAACCCTGTTTTAAACGCTCTGGATGAGGAACAAACCAATGAGTGATGCAAATCGCCCAACTGATAATTCACAATCGGCTGAGGATATGTGGGCTGATGCAATGGAACAGCAAACTGGGAAAAGCCAGGATAATAGTTCCGACCTATTTGAACATCTTTTACCTGAAGACGATACACTGAACCATCTCTCTGATATCAATTTGATTATGGATATCCCAGTCAAATTAACAGTAGAGTTAGGTCGCACCAAAATGACCATTAAAAAATTACTAAGCCTGTCACAAGGTTCTGTGGTTTCACTGGATGGTTTAGCTGGTGAGCCTCTTGATATTCTTATCAATGGTTATTTAATCGCTCAAGGTGAAGTTGTGGTTGTTTCTGATAAATACGGTATTCGCATTACCGATATCATTACACCATCAGAACGTATGCGTCGCCTGAGCCGTTAATCTATGGAACAGCTTCCTTCCTTTTCCAGCCAAGGTGCGGTAAATACTACCGCACCCGCTACAACACAAACTGTTCAAACACCTACACAACCGTTGCCTGTAGGCCAAAGCCTTGCTCAAGTTAGCACGGCACTTGCAGGCATCATTGTTCTTATTATTGTTGCTATGTGGTTATTTCGCCGTTTTGGTTTTACCCGTGGTTCATTTAAAGGAACAACAGCACAACTTAGCGTCAAAGCAAGTTGTTCATTAGGTGCAAAAGAACGAGTGGTGGTGGTTGAAATTGAACAGGAATGGCTCGTATTAGGGGTAACTGCATCGCAGGTAAATCTGTTGCATAAATTACCCGTCCCTGATAAAGCCTCGCAGGAAGCGACCTCATCACCAACATCGCCATTGTTTACTCAAATATTACAAAAAACGCTAAAGCGAGATAAAGGCAACTCATAATGCATCAGTGTGTCACTTTTTTTAACGCATTAAAGCGTTGGCGTCTCTTCGCTAGTGTGCTGGTTTTAATCTTGTTACCTAGCAGTGCGTTTGCCCAATTTCCGGGTGTTATTACACAGCCTTTACCGGGTGGTGGCCAAAGTTGGTCATTACCAGTTCAAACATTAATCTTCATTACAGCATTGGGATTTATTCCAGCTGTTTTGCTGATGATGACCAGTTTTACCCGCATTATTATTGTCCTTGGATTATTACGTAATGCTTTAGGTACACCTTCTGCACCACCAAACCAAGTCGTTCTTGGTTTGGCGTTATTTATGACCTTTTTCATTATGGCACCGGTTTTTGATAAAATTTATCAAGATGCCTATATGCCGTTTACTGAAGATCAAATTACCTTTGAACAAGCCTTAGAGAACGGTTCTAAACCTTTGCGTCAGTTTATGATGCAACAAACTCGTGAAACTGACTTGGCTCTGTTTGCTCGTCTTGCTGATGCACCTGCGTTTGAAACTCGCGAAAGTGTACCGATGCGTATTTTGGTGCCTGCTTATATTACGAGCGAGCTAAAAACCGCCTTCCAAATCGGTTTTATGATTTTTATTCCTTTCCTGATTATCGACTTAGTTGTGGCTAGTGTGTTGATGGCGCTAGGTATGATGATGGTGCCACCTGCCACAGTTTCATTGCCATTTAAACTTATGCTTTTTGTTTTAGTCGATGGTTGGCAATTAATATTAGGCTCGCTTGCACAAAGCTTTTTCAATTAGCGCAGAGGTAATCCCATGACACCAGAATCCGTCTTAGCACTAGGTACTGAAGCGATGAAAATCGCTTTATCACTAGCAGGCCCTCTTTTATTGTCCGCTCTGGTGACGGGTCTTGTGATCAGTATGCTCCAAGCTGCAACACAGATAAATGAAATGACATTATCGTTTATCCCGAAAATTCTTGCTGTATTAGTGGCGATTTTAGTTGCAGGTCCTTGGATGTTAAGTTTACTTATCGATTATATGCATAATTTATTTACTGGCATTCCTGGGATGATTGGTTAATAGCAATGATAACCCTGACCAGTGAAATGCTTAACGGCTACATTAGTGATTTTTTCTGGCCATTTGTGCGTATACTCGCCCTTTTTAGCACTGCACCGCTATTTAGTGAAAAACAAACACCTAAAAAATTTCGCATTGCACTCGCCTTTTTGATTACCGCATTAGTTGCACCGGGCTTACCGCAAAGCAATGTGCCTTTATTCTCGCTTATTGCCTTTTGGGTTCTGTTGCAACAAATTTTGATTGGTACAATTCTAGGGTTATCGATGCAGTTGGCATTCGCGTCTGTTCGTCATGCCGGTGAAGTGATTGGTTTACAGATGGGGCTTTCATTTGCCACTTTCGTCGATCCATCAGGTGGCCCTAATATGCCTATTCTGGCACGTATTTTTAATATGCTAACAATGCTGTTATTTATGGTCTTTGATGGTCATTTATGGCTATTATCTATATTAGTTGATACGTTCTATGTTGTTCCTATTGGAAATCAGACTTTTAACTCTTTAGGTATTCTTACTTTAGTTCAAAGTGGGGGCACAATCTTTATTAACGGTATGATGTTAGCCATGCCATTAATCACCCTACTTTTAGTCCTTAACCTTTCATTAGGTATTCTAAACCGTATGACACCACAGCTTTCTGTCTTTGTGGTTGGTTTCCCTCTTACGCTGACTATCGGTATGTTAGCATTATCTATGATTATGCCTGCATTACCTGTATTTACAGAGCGCGTCTTTAGCGATACGTTTAATCGCATCACCTTAATATTACAGCAGTTGGTTTCTTGATATGGGCTAATAATCAGCCCACTATTTATTTTTTATACTTATGACTAAAGCGTTTTCAGTACCTATATTGGGATAGAATATTTTTTCAAACTCTTTTATTGTTTCAATATGCTCATAAGTTTTCGACATAATATCTTCATGTTGCTGAATAATATATATATCTTCTTTTTTAGCTAATAATTCATTGATAAATCCATGGAATTCTTCAGCATTATTCTCTGAATTTTTTGCTGTTATTAAATGATTGGTTGAATCTTCTAAAACATAAACCCAATAATCATCAAGATTTAATCGCTCTGAAAATAAGCATTCTAATGCACTACCGCAGGCTTTATATCGTGTAAATATAAACGTGTTATTCCAAGAGTATTTTTTAGGATCATGTGAAAATAACTCATCACCCCAGATAACTTTTTGCTCAATACATTTAATTAAAGAAAGCGGTATTGATTTATTAATCAGTAATTCAAAATAAGCACACATAATTTTCTATCTCAACGATTCTAACCACAACAGAAAAAAATTACGTTGTTCTGAAGGTGTAACTAAGGTTTCATTTCGATAGTAATTAAATGTACCGACTAAATCTTCTTGGCGTGCTTGCTTTCCCATTTTCATACAATAAACTGCCATACCACTACCCATATCACGAGACATTCCTGATGGATAGGTATCTATTCTTGCGCCATGACAGTGAAAAATAACATCCGTTAGTTGATTACGAATAGCATCTAAACAGGCAAAATAATCTGTTGCTGAAAATTCACCATAGTGATGGCCTTCAATATCGACAGTAATTTTACATTCTCTTTCAGGAGAGGTTGTAAATCGTAATTCTGCGATAGCTTCTTTATGATTAATTGTAATTGGGATATCGAATTGTTTTCCCTTCATAGATAAAAGTCCTTTGTTGTTTGCTATTTAATATTCTAGTTTATTTTCTATTTACTCATTAAAATTAATCTGTTTTCACTCTAGCCATCAATGCTTATTTATTCCACAATCCATGTATATCAATTGCTATACAAGGAGGCGTGATATGAAAACTAGTGTACAACTCAATATTCGCGCTAAAGAATCACAACGCGCACTTATTGATATTGCTGCTGAAATTCTCCATAAATCTCGTACTGAATTTATTATTGAGGCAGCATGCCAAGCTGCCGAAGATGTCATTTTAGACCGTAGAACCTTTAATTTAAATGATGCTCAATATGCTAAATTTATAGAAATTATTGGTGCACCGGTTGATATTGCCCCTGCTCTTGAAAAGTTATTAATGAGAAAACCATTATGGGAAAAGTAATAGCACCTGAGCCGTTACCAAGTTCACATGAAGTGGCTAATTTTTATAATAGTGAAAATGTATTAGATAACTGGATAAAATAAAGAGGTTTAAAAAACCAATTCTTAGGTGCATCACGTACATTTTTAGTCTGAGAAAAAATAAAAAACGTGTTGTTGGGTACTATTCTTTAGCGACAGGTAGTGTTAATCATACTGAAGCAATTAGTCATATTCGTCGCAATATACCAGACCCAATACCCGTGATTATTTTAGCTAGAGTTGCTGTTGATAAAACTTTTAATGGAAGAGGTCTTGGTGCTGATTTGTTAAGAGATGCTGTTTTGCGTTGTCATCATGTAGCTGAAAACATTGGTGTTAGAGCGATTATGGTTCATGCTTTAACTGAAAGCGAAAAACATTTTTATCTTCATAATGGTTTCAAAGCTTCTTCAACTCAAGACAAAATCTTATTCTTACCATTAAAAAAGAAAATATAGTTGATTGAGTTTAATTGATAAAAAAATCCCCTGATAAATAAATATCAGGGGTGATATCAAAATGTCTTAAGACGGTACTAAATAATTAGCGATACATTTTGAACATCGACATATCTTTCATGTCGTTAAAGACTTTATAAGAAGCCTGTAATACAGACTCTTCTTGGTAATAATCTGAAATCGCTTGTGTCCAATCTAATTCACGCAGTTCGCTTAAACGTTTTGCGTTTCTTAACGACGTATCTGCCCCTAAATCATCCAAATTATCAAGTTCTTGAAGTTGTAAACCTAATTTAGCTTCTACACTTGAAATATTATTTAAGGTTGCACGATTAACACGGTTTGCGGCATCAATTTTTTCTAATGCAGCATCGCGATCAGCTTGTGGCTTACCTGCTAAAGGTTCACGTAACGCAGTGATAGCACCATCTAATGCTTCAAAAATATCTGGAGCAGTCCCTTTACTACCTGAAGATTGTAATGTTTCGATCCCTGTAAAGTTAGTGACCATTTCAATATTACTATCTACTTTTTGGGTAATTTGCTTATCACCACCTTCATAGGTGATTTTGCCTGTTGCATCAGCCACAAAAGGTGGTTTATCTGATTGGAAACCAGCAAAAATATAACGGCCAACACCATCTTTTGTGTTACCAATACCCACTAACTGATCTTTTAAACCTTGTAATTGATCAGCAAGGGATGAACGGTCTTCATCACTTAATGTCGCATCATTACCTGCCGCAACCAGCGTTTCTTGGATTTTAGTCGAGATATTAACCATTTGGCTTGCTAAGCTCATTTGCAAAGACATACTGTTTTTTGCAAATCCACGCGCTGTCGCATACTGCTGGTTACGCGATTCAGATTGTTTAACCATTACCGCTTGAGAAGCCGCCATTGGATCATCTGATGGTTTTTCAACACGACGACCACTGGAGATTTTATTTCCTTCAGTCATCCATTTGCTTTGTGAACTGGTAATATTGTCCACACGCTGGCTAAAAATTTGATTTGAACTTAAACGCACAGTGATATTCCTTATTCTGATGAAGGGTTACTTAGAAAACTTGCATAATGGCATCAAACATACTGTTTGCAGTTTGAATAACTTTTGCATTTGCCATGTAGTATTCTTGAATGCGATACATCTCACCGTACTCTTCATCCAAGTTCACACCAGAAACAGACTGTTGCTGTTCTACAATACTTTTAGTGATAGAAACCTGAGCATCGAAGTCAACTTGCGCAGTATTTACTTTGTTACCGACCATACTGATCAGTGAACCATAGCCACCAGCAATTGTTGTTTTGCCATCAATGATTTTTTCATCAGGTAACTCAAACAGTTTTTTCATGTTTTCGTTATCACTTGGTGCCGTTTCACCGTCCGCATTTAACGAACCCGCAGCAGCAATTTTGCTTGGATCAGTTACCGCAACTTTCATATCTGCAATCACATTACCCACAGATTGAACAACGATAGAATCACCTTCTTGTGCTGTACCATTTACCTTGATGCTCATGCCTTCGAATTTTAATTCACCGGTTGTAGCATCAGGAGTTGCTTCAAATTTACGATTACCCGGCTCTACCGTGACGTTCCATTTGCCACTTTCATACTTAACTGTATATTCGGCTGCTTTAACT
This sequence comes from Proteus sp. ZN5, assembly GCF_011046025.1. Taxonomy (GTDB): domain Bacteria; phylum Pseudomonadota; class Gammaproteobacteria; order Enterobacterales; family Enterobacteriaceae; genus Proteus. Next base: position 2,282,078 of record NZ_CP047639.1, on the reverse strand, counting down.
TGTTTCGTATCTGTATATTCAACAGTAAAATTAGCATCACCTTTATTTTTACCGTTAGGCATCACATGAGCACCACCAAGGTCGAAGAATTTATCGCCTTTCTTACCATCTAAATCAAAACCTTGCTCATGTTGTTTATTAAATTGATCACCCAACACTAATGCTAATTGATTTAATTGGTTACGGCTTGGATCTAACACTTCTTCACGGCTACGATATGCACCGCCAAGTTCGCCACCTTTAATACGTTTTGCATCCACTTCACGAACTTCATCAATACCGTTGCTATAACCAATAACAAGGCGTTCGCTATTTTTATTTGATGGAATAGCAGAAACTTCATAAGAGCGAGTACCAGATACTAATGGCAAACCATTAGCAAATGTGACGTTAACAAAACCACCGTCTTGTTGAGTCACTTGAACATCAACCAATGTGTTTAGTTCTTGAATTAAACGATCACGTTGGTCTAATAAGTCGTTAGGATCAGCGCCATTAAAGCCTTTAGAACGACTAATTTCGTTATTTAGTTTTGCGATCTGTTTTGTATATTCATTGATATTTTTAGAGGTGTTAGTTACCTGACTATTAATATCTTTTTCTAGATCACGCAATGATTGGTCTGCTTTAGCAAACATATTAACCATTGCTTCCGCTTTACCAATAACCGTTGTACGAGCAGGATTATCTTCTGCGTTATTGGTTACGTTGGGTAAGCTGGTAAAAAATTCATCAATTGCGCTTGATACGTCATTCCCTTTATCTGCTAACAAATCATTAATTTGTGAGATATTTTGGGTATAGCTATTAAGTGCACTTTGTTTTGACATTGCACGGTTCATTTGACCAGCAAGGAATTCGTTATACTCACGATGAATACGACTAACATTAACACCATTACCGATATAACCATTACCGGTCATTGTGCCGCTGTTTTCATTAAAAACAGTCATTTGGCGGTTGTACCATTTTACATGTTGGTTAGCGATATTATTACTCACAGTGCTCATCGCAGCTTGTGCCGCATTAAGTCCGCTCATCGCTGTATTAATTAAACTGTTGGACATTTGTCTATCCTTTTACGTTTAGTCATCACCCGTATGCACGGAGCATAACTGGCAAGTTGAATGGATGCTCTGGTCTTTATTATCGGTTCTTCCCCTCTAAACTTGAGGGGAAAATGATTAAAATAGGTCGCTTAAATCGTGAGTATACGTTTTAGCAACTTGCTCACCACTTCCTTTTAATTGACCAATAATTGAAACCAGTTTTTTCGCATAACCTGGATCGGTGGCATAACCCGCTTCTTGAATACGGTAAGCCGCTTGTTCAGGGGTTTGAGCTTGAGGTACTTTGGCGTAACGAGGGCTTTCAGTGATAAGTCTGAGGTAATCTTGAATAGCTTCAACATAGGAGCCATAAACACGGAAATTATCACGCATTTTAATCGATTTACCCTCAATCACTTCGGTTGTCATGATATTCGTGACAGGTCCTTTCCAGCTACTTCCTGCTTTGATACCGAACAGGTTATAACTTGGTTTGCCGTCGCCCGTTAGAATTTCACGCTTACCCCAACCTGATTCAAGCGCGGCTTGAGCAACAACTAAAAGATGGTGTACACCCGTACCTTCTGTGGCTTGTTTCGCAGGTCCTAACAGTTTTGATGCAAAAGAAGCACTACTTTCAGATAAGCCCTTAAGCTTACCAATCGTGCTTTCAACTGCATTTTGATAAGGCTGCATAGCACGATAAATTTGCCCCAAGGCTTGTGTTGGCATGGATTGAAAAATATCACTACCATCTAATGGCATCGGTGTTTTACCCGCCATTTCGCTAGGGTCCATCGTGACTTTGGCAGAAAGTTGTTTTTCTATCATGTCAGCAAAGCCCAAGCCTTTTTGTGATAAGTCTTGAGCGATTTGTTGATCATAAAGAGAGGTGTACATCTTGGTACTTTCTGAGTTAAACATGCTTTCTTGAGGAATAGCATCACGCATGCTTTTTAACATCATTTGAACGAAAACACCTTCAAGTTGCTGCGCCACTTGGCGCAGCCCTTGCTGATCAGCATTTTGTCCAACCTGATATTTAAGTTTATTCAATGCATTACTATCATATGCTGGCGCTGACATCGCTGGCATTGAAGAAAGCAGAGATAAATCTTTCATCAGATAATCTCCAATCTCGCACGTAAGCAACCCGCGCTTTCCATTGCTTGCAAAATTGACATTAAATCTGTTGGTGTTGCACCAAGTGCATTTAATGTGCGGATCACTTCGTTTAAGCTTGCGCTTGCATTCACTTGCTGTAATGAGCCACCTTGTTCACTCATATTCACGCTGGTATTACGCGTTACAACAGTGCTACCACCCGCAAACGGGGTATTAGGCTGGCTTACATTGACTTGGCTATCAACCGTAACGGAAAGGTTGCCTTGAGCAATCGCACAGCTTCCTAATGTCACATCACGATTCATAACAACAGAACCCGTTCTTGCATTGATGATCACTTTCGCATCTGCAACAACACGTTTAATTTCAAGATTCTGTACTTCAGCCAAAAAGCGTACTTGTTCACTTTTACCAATAGGAACACGCAGTTGAACTGTACGAGCATCTAAAGGAATAGCAGTACCCACACCTCGTAATTTATTAACCGTATCAGAGATATGTTGTGCCAAAGTGAAGTTTTCTTCGTTCAGTTGAAGATTCAGCAGACCTGTTTGACCAAATTGCGAAGGTAGTTCACGTTCAATAATCGCGCCACTACTGATGCGTCCACCCGCTAACTGATTCACTTTAACACTATTACCACCTGCAGATGCACCTGCTCCCCCGACAATAATATTGCCTTGTGCTAAAGCATAAACCTGATTATCAACACCTTTTAATGGTGTCATCAGCAACGTACCACCACGTAAGCTTTTTGCATTACCTAAGGATGAAACAACAACGTCGATGGATTGCCCTGTACGACCAAAAGGCGGTAATTTTGCAGTTACCATTACCGCAGCAACGTTTTTCAATTGCATATTGGTGCCGGGTGGTACTGTGATCCCCAATTGTGAGAGCATGTTATTCAGACTTTGCGTGGTAAACGGGGTTTGCATTGTTTGGTCACCCGTTCCATCTAATCCCACGACCAAACCATAACCAATCAGCGCATTTTCTCTTACCCCTTCAACAGAGGTGAGATCCCTGATCCGTTCGGCATGAGCGGAAAAACCGACACATGTCATCACGATAAAGAAAAGGCTCATCGCTATTTTTTTCATCTGGACCCTACTCATTAAAAAGGTGATACATTTAAGAAGAAGCGTTGTAGCCATCCCATAGACTGTGCTTCATTGATATAACCGTCTCCGATATATTCAATACGCGCATCAGCAACTTGGGTTGAATTTACGGTATTAGTACCACTGATAGTTCTTGGGTTCACAACACCTGAGAAACGGATAAATTCAGTACCTTGATTGATAGCGATTTGCTTTTCGCCAATAACATGTAGGTTTCCATTGGCAAGGAGCTGATCGACGGTAACTGTAATGGTGCCTTTAAAGGTATTGTTCGCATTTGCGCCACCTTTACCGCCAAAGTCACTGTTTCCTTCCATGCTCATATCTGTACGTTTATTACCAAATATCCCTTCTAAGAATCCCGGCGTAATCGCAGCAAGGAATCCTGCTTTACCATTACGACTGGCATTTGCAGATGAGTTTTTGCTTGCACTGACATTCTCTTGCAATGTAATCGTCAGCGTATCGCCTATATTTCGAGGACGTCTATCTTCAAATAAAGGTTGATAGCCAAAATAAACAGGCTGAGTTGCCTGAAAAATAGAGCCATTGGGTGCCGGTGCAGTCGGTGCCGTTGGAACCGCCGTTGTATTACCTTCTACTAACGGTTTTTTGGGTATATATGCGCATCCCGACAGTGTCAGTACCAACAGGGCGGTACCTAAACGTTGATGACGACGCCATCTGACACTAAGCTTTCTTGCCCCAGAATTGTCAGTAATGACCTTTGTATCCATCTTCGATACTCTTTTAGTAATACGCCTGACAGGAAACCCTGTCAGGCTAATGAACAAACGAAATTAGAGTTGCGTTAGTTTCTGTAACATCTGATCAGATGTTGAAATCGCTTTACTGTTAATTTCATAAGCACGTTGAGTCTGGATCATATTGACCAACTCTTCAGCTACGTTAACGTTAGAGGTTTCAACATATCCCTGATACAACAAGCCTGCGCCGTTGATACCTGGGGCATTTTCAGTAGGTGCGCCAGAACTTGCGGTTTCTAAGTACAAGTTTTCACCCACACTTTCTAATCCGCTGTCATTAATAAAGGTAGTTAGTGTCAATTGACCCACTTGTTGTGGAGCTGGATCACCTTCCATTTCAACACTGACTGTACCATCACGACCAATCATCACTTTCTTCGCAGTATCAGGCAGAATAATTGCCGGTACGACTTGGAAACCACTGGTGGTGACTAATTGACCATTTTGGTCCATTTGGAATGCGCCATCACGGGTATAAGCGTCTGTGCCATCAGGTAACTGAACATGGAAAAAACCCTGTCCTTTAATCGCCACATCACGTGTTCCGTTTGTTGGCGCTAAGTTACCTTGGCTATGTAAACGTTCGGTCGCAACCGGACGAACACCCGTACCAATTTGTAAACCTGAAGGTGCATTCGTCTGTTCTGATGTCATTGCACCCGGTTGACGAATTGTTTGATACAGCAAATCTTCGAAAACCGCACGTTGGCGTTTAAAACCATTGGTGCTGACGTTTGCGAGGTTGTTGGAAATCACATCCATGTTTGTCTGTTGTGCATCCAACCCAGTTTTAGCAATCCATAAAGAACGGATCATGGTTTTCCCCTTACACTATTTAACTCAGTGATAGCAATTGGTTAGCTCGTTGCGCATTATCATCAGCGCTATGAATAACCTTCATTTGCATTTCGAAACGTCTTGCGTTTGCTATCATATCGACCATGGCTTCTGCTGGATTAACATTACTGCCTTCTAACACACCAGCTAGCACCTTCACGCTATCATCAGCAGGTAATTGCTCACCCGCTCGCACTGTTCCTTGTTGTGATAAATGGAATAAACCATCATCGCCACGAACTAAATCGTTTTGCTCTGGTTTTACCATTTTCAGGCGACCAATTTGACCCAGCATTTTTGGTGGATCAGTAGGTACATGCGCAGTCACAATACCGTTGTTGGCAATACTGACATTGGCTTGAGCCGGCACTTCAATCGCACCGTTATCGCCCATTAACAAACGTCCTTGTACCATCAACATGCCGTCAGCGTTACGTTGGATATTCCCGTTTCGGGTATAGGCTTCTGTGCCATCTTCAAGCTGAACCGCTAAATAGCCGTTATCACTTAACGCAACGTCCATTGATCGACCGGTATAGTTCATCGTTCCTTGACTCTGATCGCTACCTGGCGTTGAGGCTACCGTTAATGTACGAGTCGGTAAGGTATCGCCATTGACAGGTACGGCTCGCATTGCACTAAGCTGCGCTTTGAATCCCGGCGTTGATGCGTTTGCTAAGTTGTTCGCCACGACAGCTTGATTTTCCATCGAATGTCTGGCGCCGCCCATCGCGGTATAAATCACATGATCCATAACAGATTATTTCCGGCGTTATTAGCGCAAGCTAACCAGAGTCTGCAGGATCTGATCCTGAGTCTTGATGGTTTGTGCGTTTGATTGATAGTTACGTTGAGCAACGATCATGTTAACTAACTCTTGGCTCATATCCACGTTAGATGCTTCTAATGCGTTATTGGTTAATTTGCCGAATACACCAGAGCCAGCAACACCGACGATTGGTGAACCTGAACCGTTAGTTTCAGACCACATGTTGTCGCCTTGTGAGCTTAAACCACCTGCGTTTGCAAAGTTAGCTAATGCGATTTGACCAACAACTTGGCTTTGTTGGTTTGAGTAAGTCGCCATGATTGAGCCATCTTGCTCAATACGGAAGTTGGTGAATTCACCCGCTTGATAACCGTTTTGCGCTAATTTAGATACACTTGATTCAGAGACTTTTTGCTGGGTACTGCCAGTGAAATCAAATTCGATAGTACCCACAGCCGAGCCATTCAAAGAGGCAATATTCATATCGGTCTTTGTATAACTCTCTAACACCCCTGCATTGGTATATTTTAAAGTGCCTAAATCTTGATGAGGCGTTGGCGCACCACCTGCTAATTTAGTTGACGTATCTTGCCCATAAACTTTCCATTCATTGTCATTAGTTTTTACAAAGAATAAGTTCAGGTTATGTTCATTACCTAAGCTATCGTAAGTGGTAACGTTAGTACTGAAGTTATAAGTATCACCATCTTTAGAATCAAATGGCGCTTTAACGGGTTTCTCTTCACCTGAATTCAGGTTAACCGCCATATTGATTTTATCTGTTGCACTGGCATTCATCATATCGGTAGGAATAACGATAGGTGTTGGTGTCGCCCCTTTTTGAACAACATTTTTACCATCAACAACTTGTACTGGATAACCTGTTACACGCATACCTTGCATATTGGTCAGGAAACCGTCTTTATTTTTACCAAATTCACCGTTACGTGAATAGAAAACACCGCCATTTTGGTCTTCAATGCGGAAAAAACCACCGCCAGAAATTGCCACATCTGTTGGACGGTTAGTGGTTGTGATACTACCGTCTTTAAAGTTTTGGCTAATGCCTGCAACTTTAACACCCAGACCTGCACCTGAACCGGCGAAAACGTCTGCAAAAGAAACGTTTGCACCTTTAAAACCGTAGGTTGCAGAGTTAGAAATATTGTTACCGATAGTATCTAAGTTAGCGGCTGCTGCGTTTAAACCACTTACTGCTTGTGAAAAGGACATGCGCCCTCCAAGTTGAATATGTGTTAGTTAAAGAACCTGACGAATTTCATCCAATGAAACGGTATTACCTAAGCCAACATCAAGGCGGGCACCACCATCCACCATGGACACACTATTCACCAGCGCATAATTCAGTGTCTTAACAGGGACCTGAGCATCATTAAGCGTGGCGTTAACGGTAAATTTATAGCTTCCCGGTGGAACAGGATTGTCATTTTCATCAGTGCAATCCCAAGAGAAGTTATAAACATCCGGTAGCATCTTTTTGTCCATATTGATTGTACGAACGGTCACACCACTCGCATTGGTGATGTTTATCGTAAGAGAATCGGTTGGACTGAGTAATTCAAAACCAAAAGGTGTTGAAAAAAGGTGTTCACTGTCAGGCGTATTTGGATCCGTATCATCTGTTTTATACGTTCCCATTTGCTGACGTGTTTTTTCATTTTGAGTGTCAGGTGTTGGAATTGTGCCATTCCCATCACCGGGTTTTTCAGTCTCACCGTTACCGTCGGTTGGCTGAAAGACAACAATTTTATTCCCAGAAACCATAACACCTCGTCCCACCAGTGAAGAGGCTTTTAACGCCTGACTTTGGTCAATCTGCCCAACAATGTTATTCACTGTTTTATTCAGTGTTTCAATGCCTTCAACGGTTGAAATTTGAGCTAATTGGGAAGTTAACTCATTATTTTGCATTGGGTTTGTTGGATCTTGATTTTTCATCTGGGTGATGAGAAGTGTCAGGAAATTCCCTTTAATATCATCACTACCACTTTTTTTCGTATGGTATGAAGAAGGTGCATCCCCGATAATAGTATTATCATAAGGTTCATTCATTGAGGCGGAAATACCCACAATTTATTCTCCCTATTGACCTATCATCAGTGTTTTTTGCATCAGCGATTTTGCCGTGTTCATCACTTCGACGTTAGCTTGGTAGCTTCTTGATGCAGAGATGGTATTAATCATTTCACCTACAACATCAACATTCGGCATACGTACATACCCTTTTTCATCGGCAAAAGGGTGTCCCGGCTGATATTCCATACGAAATGGTGCAGGATCATCCACCACTTCAGTAACACGAACCCCGCCAATCTCTTGGCCGGCTGGTGCATTTACCTGAAAAACAACCTGCTTTGCACGATATGGGTCGCCATCTGGACCCGCAACACTGTCAGCGTTTGCCATATTGCTGGCACTCACGTTTAAACGCTGTGATTGCGCTGAAAGTGCTGAACTTGAAATATCGAAAATACTAAATAAAGACATGCTCTTTACCCTACTGTTGCAATACAGCCATCATGCTTTTAACTTGCGAGTTAATAAATGTCACATCAGCCTGATACTTAAGGCTATTGTCAGCAAAATTACTACGTTCCATGTCCATATCCACGGTATTACCATCCATCGCAGTTTGGTGAGGTACGCGATAGAGTAAGTCCGCTTCTAAGCGATAACCGGGTTTGATCGGGATATGGCGTTCAGATGTCATAGCCAATTGCATGCCATGACTACCGGTGCGTCCATTTTCAATGGTTTTCTTCAATTCAGAAGCAAAATCAATATCACGAGCCTGAAAGCCTGGGGTATCTGCGTTAGCGATATTCGCAGCGAGAATTTCTTGGCGTTTATTGCGTATTGAGAGCGCTTCTTGTTGAAAATGAAACGTATTTTCTAATTTATCGAGCATCTTCTATCCTTGGTGGCTAAGCCACTTATCTCAGCTGATAAAACAATTTCAGTTGACAGAATAAACGCTCAAAAAAAAGATGATTGGAGGAATAGGCGTAAATTGGATTGCTATTTATGCGTTTAAGGCGTGTAAAGTCGATGTACACTGTTATTGCTAAATAATGACAAACACACAATTAGCATCAACTCTGTAAGGTGATACAAATTATGTTAGTTAGAACTCTTATCGGTCTATTTTCTTTTTTCTTTATGGTGAATGTGAGTGTCGCGAAATCACTTCCTGAAGAACTACAAGATTTCTTTGTCGCACTGCATCAACAAGGTGATAAAGTGACTGTGACAGTTTTAACACCAGAAGAGAAATGGCCTGTCTGCCAAACACAAGAGATCCAACGTCATGCTGGTTCTCGTAATTGGGGGCGTCTTTCAATCCCAATTCAGTGTGATAAACAACGTCGTTTTATTCAAATTGATGTTAGCGTTAATGGTGAATATTTAATCGCGAAAAAAGACATTAATCGTGATGATATGATTGAAACTTCTGCCGTTAGCATGGCAACGGGCGAATTAGAAAAATTACCTTATGATGTATTACGTGATCCGGCATTAATTAAAAATGCGATCGCAATGCGACAAATATCCGCAGGAAAACCGTTAACGTCCACAATGGTTCGTCGCCCTTGGGCTATTTTGGCAGGACAAACTGTCACTGTATTTGCTCAAGGTCCTCACTTTCAAGTCCGTTATGAAGGTAAAGCCGTCAACAATGCGGTCGCCAATGAGAGCATTCGAGTAAGAGTTAAATCAGGCCAAATTGTCACTGGTGAAGCACTTGAAAATGGCTCTGTACGCATCCCTCTTTAATCGATTAAAAAGCTGATAAGTAGAATAAGCCTATATTGAATTGCTTGTTACCCGTTTCAGTTATGGCAAACCAAGGTAAACTCTTCTGCGTTACAATTTGAACAAAAACTGTATTTGTATACATTTTTTACTCTAAATAATTTAAGTTACAAATGAACGAATCGCTAGGAGCATATATAAGTATGTGACTAGTGTGAGTGAATGCAGTCAACAACGCTACAACTTAAAGTATGACGAGTAATACTCTAAATAATTTAAGATGTAGCTAGGCGACAAATGAACGAATCGCTAGGAGCATACATAAGTATGTGACTAGTGTGAGTGAGTGCAGTCAACAACGCTACAACTTAAAGTATGACGAGTAATGGGACTAGTGCGAATGAGCGTAGCCAACAACGCTACAACTTAAAGTATGACGAGTATAACGACTAAGATTAAAGTTTTTAATTCTATAGCCGATATAAAGAAACAAGATGATAGGCGAAAACACATAGGTTGTTTTACAATGGCTTCATCTGACTATTAATTGATGCCTAACAAAGGATTTTCCTATGAGTATTGAACGCGCGAATCCACTGCTTCCGATTAATGCAATTGCACAACGCAACCCAAGTGAAGTCACACAGGGTTCACGTAAATCGGGAACAACTGAACAAAAAACTGCAACAGGCGACACTTCTGTAAAACTGAGTGAAGCGCAGAAAAAACTTGTTCAACCAGGAAATAAAGACATTAACGTTGAGAAAGTTGCTCGCTTAAAAGAAGCAATTGCCAACGGAACATTAACCATGGACAGCGGTAAAATCGCGGATGCTCTTTTCCGTGAAGCTGCTGAAAGCATAACTCAATAATATCTTAATGATTATGATGGAAGAACTCCGCCAGACTTTAGATCTTCAATTATCGCAACTTAATACCATTGCAAGTATTTTACGTGCTGAACAACAGTTATTATGCGCAGGTAATATTAATATCAATGCCCTGCATGAAGTAACTGAACAGAAGAATTTTGTCTTATCAGCTTTAGGTCATACAGACCAACAGCGTCATACGCTAAGCCTACAAGCCGGTGTAGAAAAACCTTATGCAGGGTTGCCGTTCTTATCTGATTTATGGACACAGATAATAGACATTACGGCGGAGTTAAAATATCTGAATCAACATAACGGATTACTGCTCGATCAACATATTTCTCGTAATAGTGATGCTATCCGTTTTTTGCAGAAGAACCACAGCCCAACCCTTTATGGTTCTGATGGGCAAGCGCAGCGTTCAACACTGGCTGGGCGTAAAATTCAGGTTTAGGTTTTCTCGATAATTATCAGAATTCGCACGATACGCCATCAATATTGATGGCGTTTTGCTTTGCAGATAAAACACTACTCACTTTAAACCAGCAACAGAAGATCATATACGCTATTATCTATCATCTTCCTGTGACACTTCATTTCGCTTATCTAAACCTTTACTCTCATTTGGCTCTTGATTATCACATCATGATTGTGCTTTTTATAACGCTAAAATAGATAACTTAGTGATATCTATTTATTGATGCACCTTGCCATCAATAAACCGTTAATACTCTTCCTACTCTCTATCCCATTACACCCTTCAGTTATATCAACATATAAAAAAGGCCACTTAATAAAGTGGCCTTGGCTTTAATAACAGTTTATCAGTGAGAATGATTAATGAGGTTGTCCACCAATCATCGACGTCATACGAATGCGGCGACCTTCACTGACTTCCATATTCGACAATACGGCTAATTGTGGCAGGCTACGGCGTAAGAAACGTGACAATAATGAACGCAACGCATGATTCACTAATAATACAGGAGCACCACCGGACATCTCTTGGTGACGCACTGCATCCGCTGCTTGTTGCTCAATATTCTCAGCCAGCCCAGGCTCTAAACCACCGCCACTTTGCATTGCTTGAACAAGAATACGCTCTAAACTCGCATCTAAACCAATGACTTGAATTTCATCTTGATCGCCAAACCAGTGTTGTGTGATCGCACGGCGAAGTGCAACACGAACAACGGCTGTTAATTCTGCGGGATCTTTCTGCTCTGGCGCGTGCTCTGCTAAAGCTTCTAATATGGTTCTCATATCACGAATAGGCACTTGCTCAGACAGCAAATTTTGCAATACCTTGTGCAATACCGTAAGCGAAAGCATATCTGGGATCATATTTTCTGTCATTTTAGGGAGCTCTTTACTCACCCTATCAAACAACATTTGTGCTTCTTGACGACCAAATAATTCTGATGCGTATTTCGCTAATGCATGGTTAAAGTGCGTTGCAATAACAGTACTTGCAGCCACAACGGTATAGCCTTGAACCTGCGCTTGCTCTCTTAAGCTGTCATCAATCCAAACTGCGGGTAAACCAAATGCAGGCTCTTGAGTAATATCGCCATCTAAAGAGCCAACTGCATTACCCGGATTGATTGCTAACCAACGACCTGGATGCGCTTCACCGTGACCTATTTCAACCCCTTTCATTAGAATGCGATAAGAGGAAGGTCTTAATTCCATATTGTCTCGAATATGAACAACTGGAGGAAGATATCCCGTTTCCTGAGCAAACTTTTTACGAATGCCACTAATTCGACCTAACAACTCACCATTTTGGCGGTTATCTACCATTGGAATTAAGCGATACCCGACTTCCATTGCTAGTGGATCTTCAAGCTGTACATCTTCCCATGAAGCTTCAACAACACGGTTTTGTTTTTCAACTTCTTCCATCTCTTTTTGTTGTTGCACTTCAGGATTGGCGTTGCGGCGTAAGATATACCAACCTAATCCACCTAATGCAGCGGTGAAGAAAAGAAAAACAAAGTTAGGCATTCCCGGCACTAAACCTAACAGACCTAGCACACCTGCAGTTAACAGTAGAACACGAGGGTTATCAAACAGTTGGGTAACCATTTGTTGCCCAACGTCTTCGTCTGTTGCAACACGAGTAACAATAACACCCGCAGCTGTTGAGATAATCAATGCAGGAATTTGAGCAACCAGACCATCACCGATAGTTAAAAGGGTATAAGTCGTTGCTGCATCGTTTAGTGCCATTCCGTGTTGAGCGACACCGACGATAAGACCACCCACCACGTTAATCACAAGGATCATTAAGCCAGCGATGGCATCACCACGAACGAACTTACTCGCACCATCCATCGAACCGTAAAAGTCGGATTCTAATGAAACTTCTTTACGGCGTTTCTTTGCTTCGTCTTCGTTGATAATACCGGCATTCAGGTCAGCATCGATTGCCATCTGTTTACCCGGCATTCCATCTAACACGAAACGCGCACCTACTTCAGCAATACGTCCCGCACCCTTGGTGATAACCATAAAGTTAATCAAAATAAGGATGATAAAGACCACAATACCAATAGCAAAGTTACCGCCAACAAGGAAATGGCCAAAGGCTTCAACAACACGCCCTGCTGCTGCGGGGCCTGTATGTCCTTCCATTAAGATGATACGTGTTGAAGCAACGTTTAATGATAAACGTAACAACGTAGTAAACAGCAAAATAGTAGGAAAGGCAGCAAAGTCCAAAGTACGTCGAGTGAACATTGCGACCAACAGCACCATGATGGAGAGTGCGATGTTAAAGGTAAATAATAAATCCAATAGAAAAGGTGGCAATGGCAATACCATCATTGACAGTATCAACAAGATAAGCACTGGCCCTGCCAGTATCTGCCACTGAGAACTTTTCCAATTTCCCGGCAAGCGGAGTAATGAGGCCAAATTAGCCATGACGATTATCTTCTCCAGCAAAGTCCAGTGCGGGAGGCACTGGCAAGTTCATAGGTTGTTTAGGTTTTAAACCACCTTCGGTTTTCCATCGTTTCAGCTGATAAACCCAAGCAAGTACCTCTGCAACCGCAGCATAGAGGGTTGAAGGTATTGCATGACCTATTTCACTGTGACGATATAACGCCCTAGCAAGCGGTGGCGCTTCTAGAAGCGGAATTCGATTTTCTGCACCAATCTCTTTAATTTTTAACGCAATAGCCCCTGCACCTTTTGCTAAAACTTTAGGTGCAGTCATTTTGTCGTTATATTGCAGTGCAACAGCATAGTGTGTTGGGTTCGTAACAATAACGTCAGCTTTCGGTACATCCGCCATCATTCGACGGCGAGACATTGCCTGTTGTTGCTGACGGATACGCGCTTTAAGTTGCGGATCACCCTCTTGCTGTTTAAATTCATCTTTAATTTCTTGGCGCGTCATGCGTAGCTTTTTCAAATGGCTACGAATTTGGAAAATAATGTCGAATGCCACCATAGGGATCAGCATAAACACCGTGATATAGACGGCGAAAATCAGCAATTGCATCGCATTCGCTAACGCACTCAGTGGTGGAAGCGTGATCAGATGAAGAATATCGTTCCAGTTGTGCCATAAAAAAACGGTTGCAGCGATCCCCACAAAGGTTGATTTCAGTATCGCTTTAAATAACTCAGCTAACGCATTCATTGAAAAAATGCGCTTTAATCCAGAAATAGGGTTCCATTTTTTCGGATCAAATTTAATGGATTTGCTACTAAAGTTAATCCCGCCTAATAAGGCAGAGCCACCAATTGCCACAAGCACTAAACCCAAAAACACAGGTGATAACGCAAACACAGCTTGTTTAATCAAGCTGCCAAATCGAGGGATCAGCAAATTCTCATTACCAATAAGGTGATGATTAAACGTAAACCCTTCTGTTAACATGGCATGTAGCCCACGAGTGATAAACCCACCACTCATCCACAGCAAACTCACTCCACCCAAGATCATTAATACGGACGATAGCTCTTTAGAACGGACAATTTGTCCATCCTTTTTGGCTTTTTCCCGTTTATGGGGTGTGGGGTCCTCTGTTTTTTCGAGATCGCTATCTTCAGCCACAGTCTGTCCGATTTAGATATTGAGATTAAAAGCATGAATGAAATGACTCTAAGCATGACAAATTCAGAGGAAATTGATGGGCTGAACAATCGCAAATTTACGGGGCTTTTTGGGCTATGGCAGTATGTACTTTAAAAATAACCCAATGATAAAAATGGAGATATAGGCAATATTGACGATGATTGTAAGGAAGTCAGCAAAATTCACAGTAAAATTGAGCGATTCCGCTTTTGATGCTTATTTCAACAATTTCAAAAGCCGCTTAAAAAAAGCGGCTTACATTTTCTTCAATAGCGTGTGCTATTAAAGCATTATTACGTGATTTTTTATCCATAAAGTACATCATCCTAAAAGAGCTGAGCATAGAGCGAATGCGTCCTGCATATCTCAACGTCCTTATCGCCCTAAAACTCATTAGAAGGTTAGAAACCTAAACTTTCCAGTAAATCATCAACTTGATCTTGATTTTTGATCACACCAGCGTTGTTTTTATTAACCTGTGGACCATTTAATAAAGAGTCGGTCTCTTTCTTCACATTAGACTTTTCAAGTTGCTCTGGTGGCAGGTTTTCCATTAATACCATCACGAGTTGTTTTTCAATTTCTTGAACGACACTCATCATGCGTTTAATTACCTGGCCGGTCAGATCTTGGAAATCCTGCGCCATCATAATTTCCAATAACTGACTGTTAGTAAAAGCCGTACTCTCAGGGATATCCCGCAAATAATTGCGGGTATCGGTTACAAGAGAGCGTACATCTTTCAGCTCTTCTGGCTGTTCGAACCATTGGTCCCAACGTTCAGTAAGCTTAGTCGCATCGGAACTTAACGCATCCTGTTTAGGCTGCGCAGCTTCGACACAGTTCAATGTACGCTCAGCTGCCTGAGCGGTCATTTGAGCAACATAGTCCAGTCGTTCCCTAGCGTCAGGGATGGCTTCTGCTGCTTCGGCTATTGCTTTATCCAATCCTAATTCTCGCAAACTGTCGCGTAACATCCGCGTCAATTGTCCGATCCGGCTGATAATATCAGATGTCATTTCAATATTATCTTTCGGCATAATTGGATTCCCACTCATTGCGACTCCTTAGATGCCCAGTTTTTCAAAAATTTTATTTAGTTTTTCTTCAAGAATTGCTGCTGTAAAAGGTTTAACAACATATCCACTTGCACCAGCTTGCGCTGCTGCAATGATATTTTCTTTTTTAGCTTCAGCGGTTACCATAAGTACTGGTGTTGCTGCAAGTCCCGCGTCACTACGAATATTTTTAAGAAGCTCTAGACCATCCATGTTTGGCATGTTCCAGTCTGTGATCACAAAATCAATTGCCGAATTGCGTAATTTAGCTAACGCGTCAGCACCATCTTCTGCTTCTTCTACATTCGTAAATCCTAATTCCTTTAGCAAATTACGAACTATGCGGCGCATTGTTGAAAAATCATCAACCACTAAAAATTTCAGATCCTTACTTGCCATTGAAAACTCCTTCAAAATATATCGGCAAATTACTGTGTTGCTTTTTAAACTGAACTTAATCAGATACGCAATGATTGTGTGCTGCTGATTTTCATCAGCACCGCTTTACTCATTGCGCTTATGCTTTTCACTTCGTCTACTGCGCCTAATTCAACCGCAGCGCGAGGCATACCAAAGACGACACAACTCGCTTCATCTTGTGCAAAGGTATAACTACCAGCACGACGCATTTCTAATAAACCAGCAGCACCGTCACTTCCCATTCCGGTTAAAATTACACCGATAGCATTACGTCCCGCATATTTTGCGACAGACCTAAATAGCACATCGACAGAAGGACGATGACGGTTTACTGCGGGTTCTTTATTAATGTGGATCTGGTAGTTAGCACCATTACGACGAAGCTCCATGTGATAATCACCTGGCGCAATATAAGCATGCCCAGGCAATACACGTTCGCCATCTTCTGCTTCTTTTACACTAATTTGGCATAAACGATTTAATCGTTCTGCAAATGAGTGCGTAAACCCTGCTGGCATATGTTGCGTAATTAATATCGCAGGGCTGGTAATGGGTAATGGTTCTAGAAAATTACGAATAGCCTCTGTGCCACCAGTTGATGCACCTACAGCAATCAACTTTTCACTCGAAATCATCGGTGTAAATGACAATGATTTAGAAGGCGCTGCTTGTACTTCTCGGCGATTAATCCGTGCCAGTGCTGCGGCACGAATTTTCTCAGCAATCAGTTCACTATAAGCCATCATACCTTCACGCAAACCAAGCTGTGGTTTAGTCACAAAATCAACCGCACCCAGTTCTAACGCTTTTAACGTCACTTCTGAACCTTTTGCTGTTAATGATGAGACCATAACGACAGGCATTGGTCTTAATCGCATCAGTTTTTCCAAGAAATCAATACCATCCATACGTGGCATTTCAACGTCTAACGTTAATACCTGTGGGTTGTACTTTTTTATTAAGTCACGAGCCACTATAGGATCTGGTGCACAATCAACAACTTCCATATCGCTATGACTGTTGATGATTTCTCGCATGATTTGACGCATTAACGCCGAATCATCAACACAGAGTACCGTTATTTTATTCATAACCTCTCCTTGCTGGTGTCAGCCCGTAAACGGTATGCCCATGCAAGTAGAAATCCTTGCTAAGCTGGCTTACATTCTCAGAATGTCCAACAAACAGCATTCCGTCTGGCTTAAGTAATGAGGTAAAGCGGTTAAGTAAGGTTTGTTGTGTCGCTTTGTCAAAATAAATCATGACATTGCGACAAAAAATCGCATCAAAACTGCCTTCTAGATCCCATTGCTTGTCGAGTAAATTCAAATACTGAAAAGAGACCATCTCGCTAATTTGCTGTCTAATTTTCACGTATCCTTCAAAATCGCCGACACCTTTGAGAAAATATTTTTTCAAATATTCATCATTTAAAGTTTTAAGCTCTTCCTGTCGGTAAACACCTTTTCGTGCTTTATCCAACACATTAGTATCGATATCGCTGGCAATAATTTTGGTTTTATAAGGGTTATTCCCAAAAACATCGCGTAAAGTCATCGCAATTGAATAAGGTTCTTCTCCAGTAGATGCTGCTGCACACCATACTCGGTAGACGCCTCCTGCTCTTTTTCTGGCATGTTTAGCCAGAATAGGAAAATGATGCGCCTCCCTGAAAAATGCGGTGAGATTGGTTGTTAATGCATTTACAAACTCTTGCCATTCAGGGTTGCGTACATCACTTTTAAGAAACGCAAGATAGTCACCAAAGTTATTCATCCGTAATTCACGTAACCTCCTAGTGAGACGGTTATAAACCATCTCCCTTTTGTTGTTAGTCAGCACAATACCTGCCTTTTGATAAATCAATTGGCATATAGATTGGAACTGATCATCGGACAACATGAACCGTTGGGTAAAAATATCCAACGGTTGAGCAGCGATATCTGATAAGACTTCAGTAACATTACGTTTCATTGTTTTTTAATGGGTCTTTTTAAAAAATGATTTTTTATCTGCTTTTTTCAACCCATTACCTTCTAGGGATGAAGAATTATTATTCTCATCCGTGTCAGGCAACTCGAATGCCGATACAGCATCAACAAGGTTATTAGCCTGATCTTCCAATGCTGCGGCAGCAGATGCTGATTGCTCCACCAAAGCAGCGTTTTGCTGTGTCACCTGATCCATCTGACTGACTGCATCAGCAACTTGGTGAATACCTCGACTTTGTTCATCAGAAGCTGAGGCGATTTCTGCCATTAATTCAGTGACTTTATTTACTGATGTGACGAGTTCCTCCATTGTCTGCCCTGCATTATTAACGAGTTGAGAACCTTGAGAGACTCGTAAAACAGATTCATCAATCAATATTTTGATCTCTTTTGCAGCATCAGCACTGCGTTGAGCAAGGTTACGAACTTCTCCAGCAACAACAGAGAATCCACGCCCTTGTTCGCCTGCGCGCGCAGCTTCAACCGCTGCGTTAAGTGCTAATATATTGGTTTGGAACGCAATACCATCAATCACACTGATAATAGCCCCTATCTTTTGAGAACTTTGTGTAATCGCATCCATGGTTTCAACAACACTATGCGTGATTTGGCCACCACGTATGGCTGTTTCAGAAGCAGACTCTGCGAGCTTGCTCGCTTGCAGGGCGTTATCAGCATTTTGTTTTACCGTTGCTGTTAACTCTTCCATGCTTGCCGCAGTTTCTTCTAACGAAGCAGCTTGTTGTTCAGTTCTTGAGGATAAATCCGTATTTCCTTTGGAAATTTCTTGAATACCAGAATACATAGCATGACTGTTATCACGAACGATACGAATAGAACGCGCGAGCTCACCACGCATATCTCGTAGTCGTCTAAACACATCCCCTATTTCATCATCGGTAAAAACAAGAATTTCACGATTTAATTTACCGGTAGCAACATCATTAAAATAACGGCTTAAACTTGCGAAAGGTTTAATGATATTAAAACTTAACCAGCGATGAGCGGCGATTGATACAACAATAACCATCGCTATTGCACCGATAAACATCAAGATAGCAATAGTATAAGAGCGATGTCCTTGCTCTATAGATTCAGTAATTTCTGTCTGAACATAATTCATATAAGTGTTAAATGAATTTTCCATCGCAGTTTGATAACGTTCAGTTGGTTGATCTAAAAAACCTTGGAAGTTATCGTTTTTTAACATGCTATGTAATTCAGTTAATGCACCATATAAAACGTGGTAATCGTTTTTCACTGCTTCAACGATTTCTTTTTCTTCTGTTGGAATTGCCTCTTTATTGATATCAGCAAGGAAATTTTGAAAATGTGTATTCGCTATTTCCAAGCGTGAAAGTGCTATTGATTCAATAGATTGAATAAAATCCGTTGACTGTTCAGTTTTCACTGCGATTGCAACGCGATTAATCGCATTACGTGTTTGTATTAAAGATGCCCAACTTAATCCTAATTCATCTCGCTTAGATGTATCTATATCTACTCTGGTGATTTGTTCGTTATTCAAATGAACGATCCCTAGCGAAATACCACTAGAAATCACCTGCATAACGCAAAACATCATCAGCAATAAATAGAGACTGGTGGATATCTTTAATTTGCGAAACCTAAACATGCCTTCACCTCGTTTAAAGCGGTGGTTAAAAGCCACCGCTTGTCAGCCACTTGTTGTTGTTAGAAAGTTTCCCAGTTAGCG
Organism: Proteus sp. ZN5; assembly: GCF_011046025.1. Lineage (GTDB taxonomy): Bacteria > Pseudomonadota > Gammaproteobacteria > Enterobacterales > Enterobacteriaceae > Proteus. The sequence continues at coordinate 2,262,485 of NZ_CP047639.1, read as the reverse complement.
GGATCTTCAACACTGCTGCTCTTTTTCTTTTCTGAGGTTCCTGGTTTTATAAGTGGAGCAGCGGCTTTAACTACAGGGGTTGCATCCGATTCCTTTCTTTCTAGCGTTTTTTCTTCCTGACCCGGTAATTTGAAGATTGAAACTAAGCGGGTTAATGCAACTGCTTGATCTTCAAGACCAGCAGCAGCGGCTGCAGATTGTTCTACTAAAGAGGCGTTTTGCTGAGTGACGCGATCCATTTCAGAAACCGCAAGGCCAACTTGTGAAATACCTCGGCTTTGCTCATCTGATGCAGAAGCGATTTCGCCCATGATATCAGTAACACGCGTTACTGAATCCACGATGCGCGTCATCGTCTCACCCGCACTTTCAACGAGTACAGAACCCGTTTCAGTACGATTTACAGAATCTTCAATCAGTGTTTTTATTTCTTTAGCAGCTTCTGCACTTCTCTGTGCAAGGTTACGAACTTCACCGGCAACTACCGCAAATCCGCGACCATGCTCACCGGCTCTTGCTGCTTCAACAGCCGCATTCAGTGCCAAAATATTGGTCTGGAATGCAATGCCATCGATAACCGCTGTGATATCGGTGATTTTCTGAGAACTTCCGGCTATGTCGTGCATCGTTTGCACCACATTAGCAACAACTTTTCCGCCTTGGCGGGCAATATCTGAGGCATCATTAGCAAGGTTACTTGCTTGGCGAGCATTGTCTGCGTTCTGTTTTACGGTCGCCGTTAACTGTTCCATACTTGCAGCAGTTTCTTCTAACGAAGCCACTTGCTCTTCTGTACGAGCAGATAAATCATTATTTCCAGCAGCAATTTCACTTGTACTGTTATAAATGTTTTCTGTACTTTGATAGACACCACGAACGGTTTGAATAAGCTCTTGTTGCATATGTTTTAAACCATTCGCTAACAAGCTCATTTCATTACGGCCATTTACTTCGATATTTGGACGTAAATCACCTTCAGAGAAGGTTTTGATACTTAATAGAAGTGAATTTAATGGTCTAATTAAGGCATTACGTAATGCAAACCAGCATAAAATTAATGCCGAGATCACGATAATGGCTAATACAACCATAGTAATGACAGTGCGTTGGTGAGAAGCTTCTAGTGCCACATTTAACTCTTCGTTAAATTTCTCATTACGCATGACATAGGCAAGATATTCTTTATAAAAAGAGTCTTGATAACCCGTAGTTGGTTGCTCAAAAAAGTCTTTTAAGTTTTTATCTTGAAGTAAAATTTCCAGTTGGTTTAGTGCAGAATAATATTCGATAAAACGCCCTTTTAGGCTACGAACATCATCTTCTGAATGAACTTGATAAGCGGTGATATTCTTTTCAAATTCTTTAAATTTCTCATCTGCACGAGACATATTTTTACGAGCAAGACCCGTCAGATAGTCAACAGATAGAGAATCATCTACATTAAGATTTTTATCTTGTAATAAAAAGCTAATCGCAGCGCGGTTAATATTATTACGGGCTTGCAGCAAGTTAGCCCAGCTTTCATCTAGGCGCTCACGTTGATCCTGTATTATCAGTGTTTTATTAAGGTCATTTCTTGTCTCAACAATATTTGAGTAAAAAACTCCCCCTGAAATAAATTGCAAAACACCAAACAACAGAAGAATGGATAATAATCCAGTCACTATTTTCATTCGGCTAAACATAGTTTCCCTTTTTATAATAAACGGTAATGAGCAAGTTATCGGCAGACTTAAGAGAAACTTTATAGGTTTCATTTCGTCTTAGTCATGTTTTTGCCCCATTAGAAAGCGATGGTAATACTGTTTTTAATTAAAATTATAAGTATAAAAAACTTTAAAGTTATTTCCGTCAGTAGAAAAATATTACAGCTAGGTGATAGCTACTTATAAGTTAATAAATAATAAAGTAGAACTTAACTAAAATTATTAGTTCTTTTTTATCTTTTAATTTTACTTAAAGTTAATTTGATGCTTTAGCACTCGTTAATAAAATAAAAAAGATAGAAATAACTATTCCGGCAGAATTACCGGAACAGTATTTAGATTATTTTTTAAAAAATAAAAACTTATTTAGCTTGAATTGTTGCGCTATCGACTAATTCCATTTCTTCGCTGTTGAGTAATTTTTCAATATCAACAAGAATAAGCATTCTTTCATCTAAAGTACCTAAACCTGTTAAATACTCAGTAGACATTGTAACTGCAAACTCTGGTGCAGGGCAGATCTGCTCTGGCTTTAGCGTAAGAACATCAGAAACGCCATCAACAACAATTCCCACAATTCGATTTAATAAGTTAACCACAATAACAACAGTATTGTCATTATAAGTTACACTTTCTTGTGAAAATTTAATACGCAGATCAACTATCGGAACAATAACGCCCCGTAAATTAGTTACACCTTTAATAAAGCTAGGTGAATTAGCAATACGTGTAACTTGATCATATCCGCGAATTTCTTGAACCTTTAAAATATCAATTCCATATTCTTCATCGCCCAGCGTAAAAATTAGAAATCCTTGTCCAACAGTTTCACCGGATAATTTCTCGAAATGTTCCGAAGCCATAATCTTATTTTATCCTCACTATTAAATGACTGCGCTTGCAGTTGTATTCTTTTTCTTATTAGTCATTTGTGTATGACTTAAACGTTGCAATTCTGGTACATCAAGAATTAAAGCCACACTACCATCGCCCATAATTGTTGCAGCAGATATTCCAGGCACTTTTCGGTAATTGCTTTCTATATTTTTAACAACAACTTGATGCTGACCAACTAATTGATCTACCAATAAAGCATAACGACGTCCGGCACTTTGAACAATTACCGCAATTGCTTGGGTAATATCGGTTTGAGCACCTTCAATATTAAAAGTACGATGCAATTCAATCAGTGGTAAATATTCCCCTCTGACCTGCAATAATTTCTCATCACCAGCCAATGGATAAATATCATCTTCTTCCGGTTGTAAAGAACTGACTACCGTTCCTAATGGTAAAATAAAGACTTCGTTATGAACTTTGACAGACATACCATCTAAAATTGCTAATGTCAGTGGAAGTAAAATACGAATACGCGTTCCTTTACCCACTTCAAAACTAATTTGAATTTGGCCGCCCATTTCTTGGATATTTCGTTTTACAACATCCATACCCACACCACGACCAGAAACATCCGTAACGACTTCTGCGGTAGAAAAACCCGGTGCAAAGATCAGCATAGCAACTTCTTCGTTGCTCATATTTTCAGAAACTGCAAGCCCAGAGGAAATCGCTTTTTTCAAAATACGTTCGCGGTTTAATCCAGCACCATCATCAGTCACTTCAATACAAATATTACCGCCTTGATGTTCCGCAGACAGGGTTAATTGCCCCGCTTCCGGTTTACCCGCTGCAACACGATCGGCTGGCATTTCAATGCCATGATCAAGACTGTTACGCACTAAGTGAGTTAAAGGATCGATAATTTTTTCAATTAAGCTTTTATCAAGTTCCGTTGAGCTACCAATCATGTTTAGCTCAACTTTCTTATTCATTTTACCTGCAACATCACGCACAACTCGAGGGAAGCGACTGAAAACATATTCCATCGGCATCATACGAATTGACATAACAGATTCTTGTAAATCACGAGAGTTGCGCTGTAATTGAGCAATACAACTTAGTAAATCACTATATATTGCAGGGTCAAGGCTATCACTGTGCTGTGCCAACATTGACTGTGTGATAACCAGTTCACCCACTAAATTGATTAATTGGTCAACTTTTTCAACTGCAACACGAATACTGCTTGATTCTGTTTTTGGCGCAGCAGCTGCAGCAGGTCTTTTCGCTGGTGCTTTAGCCGGTTCTGCTGATGGTGTTACTTTTTCAGCAACTGGTTTTTGTTCAGGTGTCGCTTGCTCTACTTGGCTTTCAACATGAACATCATCAACAGATGTTGTACTTTCTTCTGTAACTGTGTTTTTTTCTGCAACAGCCACTTTTTTAAACGATATTTGTTCTGGTTCAATCACAAAACAAAGTACAGCGCTGATATCTTCTTCTGTTGCAGTAGTTTTCAATATTGCTTCAAGACCATGATGCTGTTTTTCAACTTGGCTAACTTCGCCAAGGTGCTTTAATTCATCAAGCATTAAATCAATATCTGTCTCTTTAAGATCAGACAAAATAATATGATGGTAATAATGTCCATCAGCCGCCATTGTCGATGTTGCTTCGACTATAGCTTCATCTTCATTTTGCACACTTTCAGTGTCAGATGACAAAACAGGAGTTTCAGTCATTGCGGCCTGTGAGTCTGAAGTTTCAGATCCAGCAACAGCCTCAACTTGAGGAGCGGATTGTTCTTCTTTTACATCGAGAGCCAGCTGACGCAACTTCTCACAAATATAGTTAAATGTTTCCTCATCAGGTTCTTGTGAGTTTTTATGTGCATCCAATTGCTGTTGCATAATATCTTTCGCTTCCAGAAACAGGTTAATAATGTCGTCGGTGAGCGCCATCTCATGACGTCTTGCACTATCTAGCAAGTTTTCAAGCACATGAGTGGTCTGTTGAAGTTTAACGAAGCCAAATGTTGCAGCTCCTCCTTTTATGGAGTGCGCACTACGGAAAATCGCATTCATCTGTTCTTGATCTGGGTTTGCAGGATCAAGTAACAGTAAATGCTGTTCCATATCAGCTAACAACTCATCTGCTTCATCAAAAAATGTTTGATAAAACTCAGTAATATCCATCGTTACTCATTCACCTTTACGCGATTACTAACAAATTAGGGGGCTGTTCCCTGCTTTGTAGTAATATTTGTCGATTGTGATGGCAAACTTTCCCCAGAAACTCCTGTTTCAACATTTTCCTTTTTTGATTCGGGAAGCTCAGATGCAGAAGACACAGACGAACCCGTCTGTGTATTTTCTGCTTTTTCTTGTGGGGTTTCTTGCCCTAAAAGTAGAGGTTCAATTTCTGATGCCTCTTTTACTGTCGGTGCAACCCGCTCATTTTCTTGTACAATTTTTTGTTCTGCTTGCTTCGTTAAGACCAGAATACTGATCCGTCGGTTAGCCGGTGCAAAACCATCCTCTTTAACTAAATGAACTGTTGATGCCATACCCACAACACGCAACACTTTCCATTCACCTAAGCCAGCACCAATTAACTCTCGACGAGAGGCATTCGCACGATCCGTTGATAGTTCCCAGTTACTGTATTTAAAAGCACCACTTGCATAAGGAATGTCATCGGTATGACCCGATAAACTGATTTTGTATGGTGTGTCATTTAAAATAGGTGCAATAGCCGTCAAAATATCCTTCATATAAGGTTCAACGGTAGCACTACCGACTCTAAACATAGGTCGATTTGCTTTATCGATAATTTGGATACGTAAACCTTCATCCATCATGTCGATTAATAAATGAGGCTTCAGATCTTTTAATCTAGGATCATTTAAAATGACTTGTTCTAAATTCTCTTTTAATCTGCGGAATTGTTGCTTTTCATTGAGCTGTTTATCTTCCTGGCCTTTTGGCAAGATATCCCCTTCGTTATAAACAGGATCACGCCCTCCTCCAGGAATAGGATTGGTTGCATCCCCGCTAAATCGCCCTTTTTCAATAGCAACTTTTAATGGCGTACGAAAATATTCTGCTACACGAGTTAATTCTTGTGGGCTAGAGATTGAAAGTAACCACATCACCAGAAAGAAAGCCATCATTGCGGTCATAAAGTCAGCATAAGCTATCTTCCATGCACCACCATGAGCGTGATGTTGCTTTCTCCCTCGCTTTTTAACTCGAATGATTTGTGAATTACTCTTCATAATTACTCTTCTTTCATTGCATCAGGATTTGCCTGCATTGGTGTCCGTACCTGACGTACATGTTCTTCCAACTCAATAAAAGAAGGTCTGTCTGCCAGAAAGAGGGTTTTACGTCCAAATTCAACTGCTATCTGTGGCGCATATCCATTCATGCTAGATAACAATGTTGTTTTGATGCACTCCATCATTTTCATTTGCTGACTAGAGCGCTGTCTGAGTCTAGAAGCTAATGGCGAAATAAAACCATAAGCTAATAAAATACCTAAGAAAGTACCAACCATTGCGTGTCCAATTAATACGCCCATTTCGCCAGCAGGTCTATCTGCGGCACCTAACGCATTAACAACACCCATAACCGCAGCAACGATACCGAATGCAGGTAATGAATCACCCATCGCCGATAAACCTGTTGCAGGCACTTCGCTTTCTTCCTCAAAAGTTGCAATCTCTTCATCCATCAGAGATTCAATTTCATAAGGATTCATATTCCCTGTCACCATTAGACGCATATAGTCAGTAATAAAACTGAGCATATAAACATCTTTCATAATGCGAGGATATTGGGAAAAAATGTCACTTTGTTGTGGGTTTTCGATATCTCTCTCTAATGCCAACATCCCGTTTTGACGAGCTTTTGACAATAAACGAAACATGAGTGCCATTAAATCCATGTACATCGCTTTATTGTAATTTGTACTACGAAGTAATTTAGGTAGGATCTTCATTGTCGATACAATTGCTCTACCATTATTACCTACAATAAAAGCACCGATACCGGCACCAAAGATGATTATAAATTCGGCTGGCTGGTACAAGGCGCCTAAACTACCACCGACGAGAAGATATCCCCCGATGACGGCGCTCATAACCACGATATATCCTAAGAGTACTAACACGCGATATCCCTTTAGCTAATTTCGTTATAGAGAGAATGGCGAACATAGCAGCAAGAGATAGGAGGGGGAGAGGAAACGGCTCAGGTTATAGATAACTAAGCTCTATAACCTGATATTTAACTTTCAATCTCGAATCACATTGCAAACTGTTCAAGACCATCCAACAGTTGTAAGTTAATATCGGCAGGATTGGCGGAAAGTTTACGTTTTTTTATTGCGCGAGAAGGTGGCTGGCAAAGACTACAAACATAATTACTAGCTGGCTGGTGTGCGTGTGTAATAAATGAACCATTACATTTGGTACAAACGGAAAGTTGCAACATGCCACTTTCAACAAAGCGTACTAATGTCCATGCTCTTGTTAGTGCTAAAATAGGTTCTTGATCTTTAACAGGCGGACATTGCTCTAAGTATAAACGATAAGCTTTAACAACAGCCTCAACGCCAACACAACCGCCATTTTTTAATAAAAAGCGATAAGCGTTATAGAACATTGAGGAATGGATATTTTGTTCCCATGTCATAAACCAATCCGTTGAAAATGGCAGCATTCCTTTTGGAGGGGGGCTCCCTCTTAATTCTTTGTATAATTTAATTAAACGCCCCCGACTTAATTGAGTTTCACTTTCAAGCATTTGTAAGCGGGCACCCAAGGTGATTAATTCCATTGCTAAGCGAATATCCTTCGCTTCTCGAACGATACTTTTCTCACTCATTGTTATGCCCGTTTCTTTGTCGCAGTAGTATCTTGTTCCGATAACTGACGAAACAAGTTAGAAGAAAGAAGAATGCCAGTATGAATTTGTTGTAAATCATCCACTCTAGATTCTTTAGTGAGTTGTTCTATTGTTTCGCTGTCTTCAAACCGGAAATTACAGATTAGTTGGTTTGTTTCAGCCAACTTAACCAATTGAGGCAATGTAAGCTCTGCCAGTGCATCCGCCATAGCGTCACTAATCCCAAGCCGAAACATTGCAGAAGCCTTTTCTTGGTTAATTAACCTTTGCGCCAAAAGCAAATACGATAAATTTATGTCATAAATATGCTTAAGCAATTCAACCGTACTCATCTCTTTACATCCCGTCCGATTATATTGAACAAAGAGGATCTCCCTAATGAAAGATCCCGAGGAAATTAATATAAATGTAATATTAAATTTCCAGGCCCCATTTTATGAACATGACACGTAGTAACACTACCTTGTATTACTTAGTTACGGTCATTTTCAAAAGTAGCGAAAAAAACATTTAAATTAAAAGTAAACTTTAAATGCTCGCCAATATAGCTCGTTAAGAATAATCCTAACGCGACAACTTTACTCCTTAACGATTAAGTTATTCAACGGATAAAGTAGTCTAATTTAAATACTATGTGAGTCACATCACAAAAAGATAATCATTATTATGGAATTAGTTCATTAACTATTCAAGTGATAAAAGTAATAAAACTTAGTGTAAATTAATAAGCTAATCTACCCAAATTAAAATATTAATGATAATTTTTTATTTTATACGATCTATTAAACTTATAAACCTAAAAATACAGCATAAAAATTTGACAAATCCACAATTGAAGATTTTTTTGATCACAGTAACATATATTGATATATCTCCTCCTCATCTTTATCTAAACAAGCTTCCCAGTTTTAATAAATATTTCTATAGATATTATTTTTTTCATCATTTACGTAAACCTTCAGAAATGATCACTTTTTATTTACAATTTGTTTGAAAAACAACCTATTCTAATTACTTATAGTTATCCTAAATTTTTTCATCATTTAAAAATCAAAATTACCCTTTAAAATCATAGTGATAAAACAATTCATTTATTAAGCAGAACGATAAGTCATATAAAATTAAATTCTTAGTTATGCATCTTCACCCTTAAATCATTGAATATTTATTTCCACATTATTAAAGTTTCAACTGTAATAATACAATTTAACTAATGATTATTAAGTACTATTTAACACTTAAATTACAGAACTCTTAATAAGAGTTTTATTGGCTGTAAATTAGTCACAGAGAAATAATATCCATATATAAATAAGTTTTATTTATGAATTACAGTATATATTATGAGCAATGGGAATTTAAAACCATCACGAGTTTAATATAAAACTAAAAGAATATTTTTAATTTAATTAAATAAAAACACCTGTAACTTAATTATCAATTTAAAAACAGAATATAAAAAATAATACAATATTTAACTTAAGTTAAATTTTAAAAAACAATCATTTTTTTATAAAATAAAGCCATATTTTATTAAAATAAAAAATAAACTTAAAACTTTCTTATTTTTTACTATTTATAGATATATATTAATTAAATAACCCACTATTAATTAAAAATATAACAGACAATAAAAAAAGCATAAAGAAAAAAACAAATTAATAAATCATGTTTTATATAACCACAACTATTTTGTTATAAAAAAGACATTTTTTGAAATATAAATTTCAATTTGATAAAAAAAGATCCCAAGATCTCCAATACAAAGTAATTAATTCATAAAATAATAAGACAAAATATAAATTCTGTTTTTCCTATTATCAGCATTATCTCTACACAATAAATGGCTGTAATGACAAATATGACAATCCAGAGTTAACACTTGTACACATCGACTTTTTCAATGTAAAGACAGAAAAACAAATACGATCAAAATAACATCTTATTGATTATTCTATTGGCATTACCTAGAACTAAAAAATATCAAATGTTACTTTTTGACCCCGAAACAGCTCTTTACAACAATTTATTTTATTCTTACAAATGATGAGCATTGTTTCACTTTTCCTCTTATCATACGGTTAGCCTCTTTCTTTCAACCTAGCTAACACAAGTCTCAAGACATTACAGAACCAAAAGTGCTGACTCGTAACAACACCATTACTTAACAAAAGTTGATGTTGACGGGCTTAGGAGAGTATAAAGATTTAAATATCGATATATCTTTACTTAAAACGATAAAATATATCTCTAAATATTCCTCTATTCTAACCACTAATTTGACTCATTTTATTACCCTTTTTATGAGTAATTTCAAGTTTAAAAAGACTTTTTCTCTCCATCAAAGCCTAATAAAAATATTGATGTATCTAGATAATCAAGATCTATATCTCATTTATTAGATTAATCTTAAAAACCAATAACAGGCTGAGTATTCCATCCTCTAAAAGTGTTCTAAATTTTTGGAAAAGGAAGCTTTTGAAAAATATTGTAACCATATTTTTCAAAAGTAATAATTGAGGCTATTCATGCCGTGAATGCAAATACTTTGTGTATTGCTTTCACTTCTATTGAAATGAGTTACATCGTTTTTTAGTAAGCAAACATGAAATGATTGCTCACCCTTTTATACCGACAATTTTTTAAATTAGCGCTCCTCTTATACTTGTTTTTATCTTTTTTGGTAAATCGAAAAAGGTCAGTAGCACAATTATCCTTTATATATATTTTCACAGTAAATACTAATGACACATCTATTTCATACTAAGATAATTCTCCTTCTGTAATAAGTAAGATTTACATCCTTGACAAAGTTATAAACGATATAGTTTTGAAATTATTATTTTATCGAATGAAAAGAGTGGTGTGGTTTTTCTACGCTTATTATAAGATTACTTATTGGTATCATTTTTTCTACATGGTTTTTACAAAAAATCTTACAATTCTTCAAAAGATTTTCATTCATCATTGATTAGTGATTACAAACAACATACCACAGCAATTCATCAGCTTTACTGTAGCGGTCTAAACTCACTATTTTCCTGAATTTTTCCCCATTTTTTTAGAGTCTAATTTGATTAAATTAAAAACATTACTCAAAAAATCAAACTTAAATTAAATACGACGGGGAATATTGATAAAATTTTCGCCAAATACATTGAAATAATTTGAGAGTATAATTTAGGTATTAAAAAAAAATCCAAGATAATCAATGGAAAACATCGATTTCCACCCCATATTCTATACTGCACTAAGCCCCTTAATAACGACTTTTTGTCCTACAATACGCCTAAGTACCTCATTTAATAAGTAAACCATGGGTAGCAACCGCTTACTTGATTTTAGTTTTTCCTGTTTATTAAAAACAAAATAATCAGAGATAAATCAAATCGGCCTAAAACACGAGATTAATAAAGATGAGAAATCACGCCAAATATACTTGAATGCTGTTCAACATTTTTCATTCATAACTCATTATATACGGGTTAACCACAATATAAATAATTGTACATTAATCAATTTAGGTAAAAATGTTGGTTTTTATTAAAACGAAAATGAATATATTCCACCCTATTGCGTATTTTAATTAGCTTTTTTTGAATACATTTTTCTGTTTTTCATTCCATGAAGTAATAGTTACAGAAATAATAATTACACAAACAAAATACTTTATTTATATATATTAGTAATAATACGTAATACATGACTAAGATCTCATTATTCTCATCAGAGGAGTTAGTTCTTAAATTAAGTATTATGTTGATGCACTAAATAATTTGAGGTTTGGATAGGTAAAAATGAATGATTTACTAAGAACATACAAAAGTATGTAGCTAGTGCGAATAAACGTAATCGCCTACACAGCAGCTTGAAATATGACAGAACTATTACTTACAAATTACAAAGTTATATTCTTTATAACTTTTATCAATACTCATATTCTTTTTTGAAATAATATTGTAATTTGATATCTAGTTAGTATTTCGATGAAAAAAAGCTCCCTATATTCAATATAAAGAGCTTTGATTAGAAAGACATTATTTTCAAAAATCCGTTAAGCAGGATGCTCTGCCGCTATCTTCCAATTAATTGCACTGACACTCTTCTCTAAACTTACTCGACAAACAATCGCTTCTATCTCTTTTTGCTCAGCAGGTGTTGCAAGTAATTCAGCACAAACTTCCAATTGGCTAGGCATCAATGTATCTGCACTACTTAAAGACTGTAATCGAACATGTAGTCCATTTATTGCTTGTAAAATAAGTGTTCTAACTAAAACCTCATCTTCTTCATGACAAATAATTCGTATTGAGTAGCGTTGTTCAATGTCTATCGCTTGATGTTGTGGCTGAGCGTTTATCCGCTGAGCAGCTTCTCGTAATAAAATATTTGCACAAAGAATAAGAAGTGTGGCTATGGTTGCTAATTGATATAAACCTAAGCCACATAACACGCCAATTCCTGCTGAACACCAAAGCGTTGCGGCTGTATTAAGCCCACGTATATTCATCCCTTCACGCATGATCACACCAGCACCAAGAAATCCAATACCCGAAACAACTTGAGCCGCGATACGACCAGGGCTATCTGGCGAAGTTTCTATTGAACTTAAAATAAAAACAGCTGCACCCGTTGCAACTAAAGCATTTGTTCTTAACCCAGCCATTCTTTGTCGCCATTGGCGTTCAGCGCCAATCAAAGCACCAAAACACATTGCAATGATGAGATTTAAAATGTAAGGCGTCATCGTCATGTTTATTTCCTCTACATGATGATTAAAATCGATATGAAAATTTTGCTCTGATAGTTCAGAGTATTGAAATTAATTCATCGCATTAGGTGGAGGAAATAAAGAGAAAAAAATGTAGCACATGAAGTTACCCTTCGTATTTTAGTTGCATAAGGGAAATCATTTGGGTAAGTGCAGAATAGGAATATATAAGAAAGAAATATTACAATGCACTGCCCACCAAAATGGTAAGCAGTTTCAGTAAAGAAAACAGCCTACCAATTATTTTGAATAAAATTATTCTCAGTTAATGGATTTATCATTAACCTACAACTTTGTGTATCCAAGGTGTTTTCTCCTAACTAAAATTTGGCAAAAGTATAAGTAGCTGATTTAAAAATGTAAATGAACCGTACCTAAACGTAAGTCATTTTTGCTGTATTGGTCTAACAAATGTTCCTTCCCCGCCTTCTTTTTCATTAAAAAACCAAATTCCTTTTGGATACTCGGGAAGTGATACTAAATACATTATACCTTCGTTAAATTCTTCGATGAGTAAGATTGTTCCTTCACGATCGTCAATACCATCTGTTTTCACAACAACGCTATCATTAACTTGCATTTTCTCTCCTGATAAATATTATCATTCGCTTTTTCTTTATTTTACCCATAAAGAAAAAGCCTGCCACCATAAGGTGACAGGCTTGAAGAAAATTTTTAAAAGGCTTTAAATTACAGAGCTGTTACGTTAGCAGCTGCTGGACCTTTTGCACCGTTTTCAATTGTGAATTCTACGTTCTGACCTTCAGCCAGAGTTTTGAAACCGTTACCTTGAATGGCAGAAAAGTGAACGAATACGTCTTTGCTTCCGTCTGCTGGAGTAATAAAACCAAAGCCTTTAGACTCGTTGAACCACTTAACTTGACCTTTCATTTTGTCAGACATGTGACTTTCCTATATATCAATAAAACGTTGCCTTCTCGGCATCTACTGGCCTGAACTACCTATAACTTATGGGCACACATGAAGAAAACGGTCAAAAAGCGATGCTGTTTAAAACTCATTAACTTAGAATGTCAATCATAAATCAGGTCTGTATTGAGGCCTTACTCATTAACGCATGAGACAAGTTTAATAGCAATAGTTTTATGCGTCTAAAGATTAAAAAAATGCGAATTGCACATTAAAAATACAATTCTTCCTCTATTTTTATCACTGTGCATAAAATTTATTTGATATTTTATCTCTATTATTAACAACAACTAAGAATATTCTTAATGGTCTAGCAATAACAGTTAACACCAGAATTTAAAAAAACTGTTCTACCCGCTTATCTTGTCTCCGTGATAATCTAGTAATAAGAAACAAGTTTGCAACATTCATCTCTTAAGGTGTTTACAATGAATGTATTAAAAGAAATCTTAGAGCGTGATTTAGACCGGATCAATAAAGCAGAGAAAAGAGACGGGAAACCACATTTTAATAGTCAGTTTTTAAAAAACCATATCTGGTTATGTATCAGCATGGTTCTCTCTTATGTATTACTCGCTGCGTTATTAATTTATTCACCTTACTTTGGTGTTATCTCACTCGTTCTTTTTACTGTGATGTTCTTAGTTATGGCTGGTATCTTGTTATTTGATATTAAACCTATCTATAAATTTGAAGATATTGGTGTTCTCGATTTGAGAGTTTGCTATAACGGTGAATGGTATACCTTTGAAAAACTCTCTGATGAAGCCATAAATGAGATCCAGCAGCACCCAGCGATATCTCAACAAATAAAAGAAGACATTCGTGAGATTATTAGTAAAAAACAAGAAATTCATTTTTACGATGTGTACTTAATGGCATTTGATCCCGTTCAACAATCAATTTCAGCATCACAGTTATCCCCTCAAGCCTGATTGATTCTCCGTGTTACATATAAAACACGGAGAATAACTCCTATTATTTGGCCACTTTGTTGATAAAGCAACCAAACAGATATTTAATCCATTTTTAACGTTGACACTCTGATATATCATCGTTATTATGCGCCTCGTTCTCAAGAGAACTCGCTTCCTCCATAGTTCAGTCGGTAGAACGGCGGACTGTTAATCCGTATGTCACTGGTTCAAGTCCAGTTGGAGGAGCCAAATTTAGAAAAGCCCGCGCTACTATAGTGCGGGCTTTTTGCTTTCTAAATCCATATTGTCAAAATCAGCTACCTAAATCCAATCTGAGTCGTTATCTTGATTGACTAATAGATAGCTAATTTATATCTAGCAAGATAAATATCTAATCAGTGATGCCAACAATTTCTTGTTCTAAGTGTTTTTTATACGCTTTAATATCTTGTTCAATTTGCGGTTGTTTCACCACATCAAACATTCCAAAGGTTTTTAATCCTTCCATACCTAAAAATTGATTCGCTTTATGGAATGGGAAATAGACAGCATCAATCCCTTTTCCTTCAAAGAACTGTTCTTGCTCTTCAAAAGATTCAAAAGGTGCATTCCAAGTTACAGAAAGAAGATATTTTTTGCCTTGCAATAATCCCCCCGAACCATATTTTTTTGAAGGATCTTTTCGTGTACGGCCATCATCAATATACATTTTGCCGTATCCAGCACTAAATACATCATCAATGTATTTTTTTAAGATCCAAGGTCCTTCCATCCACCAGGCTGGCATTTGATAAATGATGACATCAGCCCATAAATATTTATCGACTTCTTCATCATTATCATAACCATCATCAATACGTGTTGATTGCACATTTATCTGATATGAAGACAATAATTCTGTGGCAATTTGCGTCAAATGGTCATTGAGCTTCCCTTCAGACCCATCAAACTCTTTTGCCGCATTAATAATAAAAACATTCGTCACGTCCAAACTCCTTTACATACACATAGTTAATAAGCTGACTGTAACGCAATTATCTATGACTACTTTAACTCATTTCTCCATTATTCTTGCCTAATAATCCAAAGATACCCTTTCTGCTCCTGAGACCTTTAATCGTTGAATATCTTTTAGGGGTGACAATCCAAATAGTCGCTGATATTCACGACTAAACTGTGATGGACTTTCATAACCCACAATAAATGCCGCTTCAGAAACATCACTCATTTCAATCAACATGATCCTTCTCGCCTCATTTAGTCGTAACCATTTTTGATATTGTAATGGTGTCATGCCAATTCTATTTTTAAAGTGAAAATGAAATGAAGAGGTACTCATACCTACTAATGTTGTTAGATCTTCAATCCGGATTATTTCGCGATAATGTTGTTTCATCCAATCAAGAGCATGATTAATTTGCCGACACTGAGGATGTTGCGAAGCGAGTAGTTGCTGCCGTGCACCATCGTTTGATCGTAATAAGTAATAAAGGATCTCTTTTTGGATCAAAGGAGCAATAAACGGTGCGTCTTCGGGTGTATCTATTAGTTTTATAAGCCTTGTTACTGCTTGTAGAATTGGTGCTGTTACTTGAACAATTTGTTGAGCTCGGATCTCATTATTTTCTTGTAGTAATTCAAACTTATTTTCAGCTAACAGTTCAGGTAATAGAGCAAGATCTAATTTTAGCAACATTGCTAAAAAAGGCGTTTCTTTTGAAGCCTCACAAACTTTAGCAAAAGTGGGTATTTCTGATGATGTTAAAAGCATATTCATTGGACGATAGCAATTTGTCTCTACCCCTATTGTTATCTGCTTTGCACCTTGTGCAGCAATAGCCAAACTTGGTTCATACATCCAACCTTCTGACTCTGTAATAGAACTATACCGACATAACGCTAAACCAGAGACAATCGTATCCCATCCCCCTTCTTTATCTTTTGTATATAGAAGAAGTGTTTTTTTAAAATGTTCAAACTCTAATACTATCGGTGTTGATAAACTCGCAGTATCCATAGCCTCTGATTCTTCAATTTAGTCTGTGAATTCGTCAGATTGTATTACTAAATAGTTTGAAAAACTTTCTTTTAAAAAAAACCTTATCTTTTCTTACCAAGGTAAAACATATTTCATCTAGTAGAAATGTAATTTTGAGTATTATTTCTACTGATAACCATTTATTTTTTATACATTTTTATCAAAAAAGAAACAATCTGATGCACTCTTGAGCAAACGGTGTTTTTTTTCATTTTTTTACTTTACAAGGTGACCGAGGATAGCTATTATTCGCCTCGTTCTCACGAGAACTCGCTTCCTCCATAGTTCAGTCGGTAGAACGGCGGACTGTTAATCCGTATGTCACTGGTTCAAGTCCAGTTGGAGGAGCCAAATTTAGAAAAGCCCGCGCTATCACAGTGCGGGCTTTTTGCTTTTTACTCATCAGCTATTTTTATTCCTCTATTTTCTTAATTTATTTCCTTTGTGCTTTTTTATATCCATTTTATGTATCCATGATTTAAATTTTATCCCCACTCAAGATCATCAATAAAAGAATGCGTTCTAATAGGATAATTTTAATCAATACTGCGCTACTGACTATTTTTTAAACTCAAAACCACCTTATTTGATTTAAAAACTATAAATTAGTTATTTTTTAACCACTTAAACTATTGTTTCACTTTTTTTACTTTACAAACTTCATCACCCTCGCTATTATCCTTCTCGTTCTCACGAGAACTCGCTTCCTCCATAGTTCAGTCGGTAGAACGGCGGACTGTTAATCCGTATGTCACTGGTTCGAGTCCAGTTGGAGGAGCCAAATTTAGAAAAGCCCGCGCTATTATAGTGCGGGCTTTTTGTTTTCTACATTCTCTATTATCAATACCATTTCTATTTTTCACCCCCTTTTATTTTTCAAATCTTTGTGTCACCTAAAATAAGTTATCTCTTTATTTTTTATCTTTATTTTCAGTCTTCAATGTGGAAAAAATAACCATTTAAAAATATTCACCGTCTCATTATTAGATTGTCTGTTTTAGAAATACACAATATGTTGTTTATCTACGCACTTAAACAAGTATCGTCGATTGTCCTTTGACATATCAAATCACTCACTATATGATACACGCCACTTAATGATGTTCCTCCATAGTTCAGTCGGTAGAACGGCGGACTGTTAATCCGTATGTCACTGGTTCGAGTCCAGTTGGAGGAGCCATTTCTCTTTGTGTCACCCTCATAACCTTTTGATTTTATTCTCTGTTTTACCTTACATAAATCCAAAAACATAATAAAAAAATGCGATTAAATGGTAGCTATTTAATCGTTTTCGTATTAGCATTCGTTTCCGGCTTGACTATTTAGTCCAATCCAATCCTTGATCTTTCGATTTTCCTAAGACACACGGAGCCGGTATATGACCACTGCACAACCTATCACCCTCACTATTCGCCGTCCTGATGATTGGCATGTTCACTTTCGTGATGATGACATGCTAAAAACTGTTGTTCCTTATACCAGTCGCTATTTTGGCAGAGCTATTGTCATGCCAAACCTTGTTCCACCCGTTACAACGATTGAAGCCGCTCGCACTTATCGTGATCGTATCAAAGCGGCTATTCCTGCGGGAGATAACTTCGAACCGTTAATGACTTGCTATTTAACAGATAGCACATTGCCTTCAGAAGTCGAACAAGGTTTCTTACAAGGTGTTTTTACTGCTTGTAAACTTTATCCTGCAAATGCAACAACTAACTCAAGTCATGGCGTATCAGATATCACAAAGATTTATCCTATCTTAAGTGTGATGGAAAAAATCGGTATGCCATTGCTGATCCATGGCGAAGTAACCGCTTCAAATATTGATATTTTTGATAGAGAAGCGCGTTTTATTGATAGCGTTATGTCTCCTGTACGCAAGCAATTTCCTGAGCTAAAAATTGTTTTTGAACACATTACAACTAAAGAAGCAGCTCAGTATGTGTTAGAAGGAAATGAATTTCTCGGTGCTACCATTACTCCGCAACATCTGATGTTTAACCGCAATCATATGTTGGTGGGTGGTGTTAAACCTCATCTATATTGCTTACCTATTCTTAAACGCAACGTTCACCAAGAAGCACTAAGAGAAGCTGTTGCATCAGGAAATTCTCGCTTTTTCTTAGGTACAGATTCTGCACCTCATTTACAACACCGCAAAGAATCATCTTGTGGTTGTGCGGGAGTATTTAACGCACCAACCGCACTGGCAGCTTACGCAACCGTATTTAAAGAACTTAATGCATTACAACACTTTGAAGCTTTCTGTTCTTTAAATGGCCCTCGTTTTTATGGTTTACCTGTTAATGAAGGAACAATCACATTAACTGAAAAAACAATTGAAGCGCCAGCACAAATCCTTTGTGGTAATGAAGCCCTTATTCCTTTCTTAGCAAATGAAAATATTCATTGGGATATCACTGTCGATTAATCCTTCCCCTTGATATTTATCTAAAATGCACCATATAACATTTGTTCGACTGTTAATGGTGCATTACTCTTTTATCAGAGCCAGCACACATTTTTTTGTTATAACAAAAATTTATCTTTTTAATCGCGATAAATCTCGTATACTGAAAAGTAACCACCTTGTGTGGGAGCTTCTCTCTTAGTCAAAACCGGTTGTATGATTAGGAGGTATTATGAGTAGAAAAAATGAAGTTATTCAGACACATCCTGTTGTAGGCTGGGACATCAGTACCGTTGACATCTACGATGCCATGATGTTGCGTTTACATTATCTTCCTGAAAACGAGCATCATCCAGAAAACGCAGTTGTAGATAAGACACTTTGGCTCACAACAGACATAGCTAAACAGTTGATTCATATTCTTCAAGCAGGTATTGATAAAATTGAATCATCTGAAGATTCTGTTTCAGACAACACCAAGCATTAATAAAAAGATCTAGAAAAGATAGCGAACGCAAAGCAGGAGTACTTGGTACTCCTGTTCTCATTTTTACCTCACTATAACCCATCATCACATATTGGTTATATCCATATATAAACCAACTCTTACGGTATAAAAATAATTAGTTATATTAATAATATCAATTTCCATTTAATGGAAAAATAATCATAACTATTTTATTCGATATATCTTCAAAAAAAGAACATATAAGCCGAATTGACATAAAATGAGGTTGTCTTTATTTTAATAAATTAAAACGGCTACAAACAAGGAAGTTATTTGTGAAAGTATTAATTATTGATGAATGTTTTTTTACTCGTAATGGTATAAAACATTATTTTTCGAAGAGAAATGTAAGACATGAAATAATTGACATATCATCTATACAAGAAGCAAATAATTATATTAATCATTCAATGCCAGATATTATATTCATTGATCTTACAAAGTATTGTCGGGAAATAGCACATTGCCCACATTTGCAGTTTTTTTTCATTTCAACAAGAAGTTGCCGTCTTTATCTTTATATTGATGCAAACTACCCAGACAAAGAAAGACCTATCGCATTGACAAATAACTGTTTTATTCTCCCAAAGAAGATCCTACCTTGGGTACTTGAAAAGACATCTTTATTCACTTCTCGTTGCCAAGTTTTCTTTCCAACCTATAAACATTCATTATGTTCTATTTTTAGTTTACAAGAACAAAAGATAATTAATTATTGGATGAATGAAATACCTAATCACCAGATTGCTAAAAAACTGTCCATTAGTAGTAGCACCGTGTATTCACACAAAAGACATATTACCGAAAAAATTAATGTGAAAAATCGAATTGAATTATTTTTCATATATAATATTTTAAAATATATATACGAGAAATAATCTTATTACATTTAAATAAAAAAACAAACAGAAGAAAAAAGGAGTCCAATTCCCATTATTACTCACTGTAATTGAGGTGGCTAATATGCGTGTTGACCACCTTAAATTTATTATAATATTATGTATGTAGGGTACATGTGATATTAAAATAATTAAACTGATATAGCTCTATCTTATAAAAGATAGAGTAAAACTGATTTTTTGTGCGATCACTTCACTCTTGTTTTAATAAAGAGTGAAGTGATTATTTAAAATACCAAATTGATAATTAAGCTATACGCTCAATCTTAGCAGGTAAGCCTTGACGAACAGATGCGCCAGAGACCCAATCTAACCAAGTATTAGTGATTTGACGTGTTGGATCGGCAAACCCTAAATCATTAAGGTTGATACCATTGCCAATGCCTTTATCCATCGGTAATGGTTGTTCATCTAAGTAATGCTGACGAGAGCCTAACTCTTGATGCCCATATCCATGTTCAATCGCTAAAACACCTGGCATTACGCCGTCTAGTAAGCTGATTTCGGCTTCAACTTGCCCACCCGGTGTAACAATGCGAACTTTATCACCATGATTAACTCCCCATTTTTTACCATCTTGAGGATTAATTGCGACTAAGTTACTCGGTTTCACCATTCTTAAACGTTGGATCATGCCTGTTGAACTACTTACCACATGAGATTTAAAGGACATTAATTTTAATGGCCATTGCTCTTCAGGGTAGTGTTGATGAATATCACTACCATCTGATAAACGCGGTGGATAATACGTCGGGCAGCCACTATAACGTTCACCTGTTATTGCGTGATGATTTTTCGCAACTTCTTCATTCCAAATCTGCAATGGTTTTTTCCACTGTGGTCCAGTTTCATCACCATTCCATGCTTTTTCATAAGGTGCAAAACGACCACCACGTGTATAAATATACGCAACTTGAAGAACTTCTTCATTTTTTAGCGTTGACGTTATCGCTGGTAAAATACGGTCTACACCACTCAATAGAATATCTTCATTGGTTGCTGGTGCGACAGGTTTCTCCCCCATAAATGCCATATTGGCTGCAACACGTAAATAGTAGTCTTCAGCACTATTGATTGGATAGAAGTTACCATCCATATCTTCAATTGCTTTATCACCAAAGCCCGGTAAATCTAAAGCTTTTGCCACAGCAATACAGAATGTTTCCATTGAAATGGGTTGACCATCTGCTGTTTTTGCAACACGAGGTTCAATAATCGGCCAACGCGCTGTACTTGCTTTAGTTTGAACACCAGACCAAGGAGCACTGAAACCCCAGCTTTCAAAGTTATGCGTATCAGGAACAATATAATCAGCTAGCGCTGTTGTTTCATTCATAAAGGCATCAATACCAATAATTAAAGGTAGATGCTTCGGATCTTTTAGACGCTCTTCCATTACTTGGCGAATACCTGCAATCCCATAAATAGGGTTGGTCATATTCGTTATCCATGCTTTTAATGAATAAGGATAACCTGCTAATGCAGAGCCTAGTTGTTCAGTTAATTGTCCAGCAGCAAACGGATACCAAGGTGCTTTTGCAGGATATGGAGATTCCCCTTTCTCTACACGCTCACGGTACTCATCAGATTTTTCATAGGCGGCTTTACTGCGTGATAACACCATACCTTTGGGTTTAACTTTACCTTTAAAGCTATCCATTTTGTAACATGGGCCATCAGTTGCACCATTAAACTTACCGCCACCAACAGACACCCCACCTTTAAGGTTTAAGTTGCCTATTAGCGCATTAAGCATAATCACGCCCCACGCTGTATAGAAACCATTCCCTCCCATCATACCACCATGAGAGATAACTGCGGCTTTTCGGCCATATGCCGTAAATTCACGCCCTAATGCAGCAATTGTTGTCTCTGGTACTTTACAACGCTCACTATATTCTGCCAGTGTCATACGCTTAGCAGCTTCATCAAGTAATTGGAAACTTGATTTAACTGTAACGGTAGCACCCGTTTTTAATGTCACTGTGTACGTAGCAAACAGCTGAGCTTTATCGACTTGGGTTGATGGAACTAATTCACCTTCAAGTGATAATACTAAGGTTTGCTCTTCCCCTTCTGCAACATCATTAAAATGTGCTGTTGTTAGCATTTGCCCTGACAGAGGGTGCTTTTCGTCACTGATCACAAGATGAGTAGCATTTGTCCAGCTTTTCTCACCTACATTTTTCATTGAAACTTCGCTTGGCACCGACAGGTATTCTGCATTGTAGCGATTGTTTTCAATGATCCAGCGGATCATCCCCATTACTAAAGCCGCATCTGTTCCCGGTTGAACAGGAACCCAATGACCATGATCGTTAGCCAATGTCGTTGTTAACGGTAATGCAGGCGCAACAACCACATAATTGAACGAATCACGAATACGAGCATTAGCTAATTGACGACCTTGACGCTTAAATGGGTTACCTGATTGTGCTGGTGATGTTCCCAAAAACAGTGCAAATTCAACGTAATCCCAGTCAGGTTTAACGTGGGCATTTTTATCTAAATCATTCATTAACGCACCAGAGCCAGCTCGGTACGCTAATCCACAATAAGAGCCATGGGCACCAAAGTTTTTACTACCAAATGAGTTTTGAGCAAAGCGACGAATAAACGTATCACGTCCATCATCCCCCGCATTTGTCATTAATAACTGGTTAGCTTTAGGGCCTAAAGCAGGTTGCTTTGGATCGATTAAAGTATCTAAATCACGAATGGCGCGTAAACCATCAACATGACCTTCACCAAAGAGATCGCCACCTTCTACAATTTCTTGGATCAACTGCTCAAAACTGATACGTTTCCATTTACCTTCACCGCGTTTACCCACACGTTTCATCGGTTCAAGAATACGAGTTGGGCTATCTAAGCTTTCCATCATGGTTGCACCACGAGCACAAGCTGTAGAACGGTTTTCTAAACCACTTTCACCACCCATTTTTTCAAATGCTTCTTTAATTGGCATGTTATAGCCAAAGTGGTGATCATGAGAAAGTGGGTGATAAGGATTACCTGCAATACGTAAAACTTTATTGTTTGCTCTATCAACACGGGCACGGACACCACATTGTGTCCAGCAACCAAAACATTGTGTCATACAAACAGATTGATCTGTATTCGCCTGCCATTTTGCGTCTTTTACAACTTTACCTTCAGGTAATAACGAGTTTCCGTTGATCCTATCAAGTGTCACTTTGCCTGATGTGCCATCAACTAAACCATCTATGGCACGTTTAGCAACATCACGGTAGCTAGCAGCGAATGCGGCAATACCACCGATAACTAACCCACCTTTAAGCCATTGACGTCTTGTAAACTTAGCCATGCTGCACTCTCCTGACAACCCAACGAATACTTTCTCTAAATAAAATGGTTAACGCTATCCACAATCCAAATGTACCGACAATTGCCATCAGTCCATCATTACCTAGCGTAAACTCATAAGGGTTTGTAATTATGTTATATTTTGGAATGTATTGAGCACCCATCAACATCAACCAACGTAATACCCACGCAAGTCCCATTGATACAAATGCCATGATGGTAATAAATGCAACCGAACGAGCTTGTTTTGCCATCAAAAGTCCCATCGCGACAGAGATAACCCATAGTGTGATAACACCCATAGCACTCCACCAGCCAAGACTTCCCATTGCTAATTGTTCTCTGATTGCCTGACCTGAAATCGTATCGCCTGCAATCCAAAAGCCAGTACATACTGCTAATAACATCAGCGAACTTACAAACCACATCGCTAATTCACGCTGATGTACCGGTTCACGACGTGTGCCTAATGCCAGTAATGTCGGTAACACTTGCATTGCACTAAAGAACAGCAATATTGGTAACCAATAGGTATACAACACAGGTCTTGCTTTTAAGATAGAAGCTTCACGACCTGTATATAACAGCAAACCAATCGCAGTTAATGAGCAAGCTAATGCAACCCAACGCGTTAATTTGTATTCACGCTTCCACACTAAGCGAACAACCATCGCTGCAAAGTAGAGCATACTAAACGCTGAAAATAACGGTAGTAACAGTGACCCCCATGCCATCCATGACCACGGTGTTGGATAAGCATAAAAGTGCCACACTCGTGCTGTTTGGTGTAAATCAGCCGTTAAAGCAAGAGGTGCTGTAATACCCGCTGTTACTGCAATAAACACGGCAACGGCTTCTAAACGTTGATTACCTGCACGACCTTTCCAGCACTGCCAACATGCATAAAGCGTTGCACTACAAGCAATACCGATAAAAAAGAAATATTGTACAGCCCAAGGTAACCAAAAATATTCTTGAGGGCTCGCGATGACTTCTTGAATTTGAGAAACTTGCGGGATCATGAGTGAACCTCCTGCTGCCATAATGCGGGTTGTCCTTGACCGGCTAACGGTTGTACAAATGCATCATCGAGGCCGAGATAGAAAACTTGTGGCAATGTGCCGCTTTCTGGTTTTAATACTTTCAGCTCTTTTTCATGTGTACGTAGCATTTTGCTGATAGTGCTATTAGGATCTTTCATATCGCCGATAATACGAGCACCGCCGACACAAGATTCAACGCACGCTGGCAGTAATCCAACTTCGAGGCGATGTGCGCAGAAAGTACATTTATCTGCTGTTTGTGTTGAGTGATTAATAAAACGAGCATCGTAAGGACATGCTTGAACACAATAAGCACAGCCAACACAACGTTCATTATCAACAACGACAATACCGTCTTTGCGTTGGAAAGTTGCTTGAACAGGGCAAACTGGCACACAAGGTGGTTCATCACAGTGGTTACACAATCTAGGCAGTAAGACGTTGGTTATCCCCTCTTGCCCCTTGATAGCAACCTGATATTGGTTTACTGTCGTCCTAAATTGTCCTTGAGGAGTCTGATTCTCAATATTACAGCTTACTGTACAGGACTGGCATCCTACACAACGGCGTAAATCAATCAGCATTCCATAGCGTTTATCTTCCGAGCCTTCACGACGCTCAGGTGATAATTTAATGCCGGCTTCAGCTAAAGGAACCAGTGAAGCACCAGCAGTAAGGACCCCTAATTGTTGTAGAAATTTTCGTTTTCCAAGATCCATATTTGTCTCCAGCATCACTCAATAACACAATCTCACTATGAGTGAAGGAAATAGAAATTAAAATGTATGTGTTTTGTTATAAATGCATTGTAAAAATTACTGAAGACGACACCTATTGTGGTTTACCACATACCAAGTGCGAACTTGATCCAAGACAATATTTAACATTAGATATTTATGACGATAAAACAGACAATTGGGATAAGAAACGCAGTAAGCATCGGGTTATTACTGCTCTTTTTTGTACTTCCTCTACAAGCCACTGCAAAAGAGTGGACAATCGGTGTTTTAGCATTACGTGGTGACGCATCAACACAAAGACATTGGCATCCACTTGTTGACACCTTAAATAAACAATTTCCGTCAGAAAACTTTGTATTAGTACCGTTAAATCTGGAAGAGATGAAATTAGCGGTTGCAAAGAAAAATGTTGATTTCTTACTCACAAATCCTGCGCAATTTGTTCAATTAGATAATGCATTTCCATTACGTTGGTTACTCTCTTTACGCTCTGGCTATGAGCCTGATAACACCACACGAAATGTTATTGGTAGCCTAATCCTTGTTCGTAATGATAGCCCGATTACTTCTGCCCATGAATTAATCGGAAAACGCGTTGGTGCCATCGCACCAGATGCCTTTGGTGGCTATCTTTTAGGTTATAAAGCGCTACGAGAAGAGGGCATTGATCCTGATAAAGATTTCACATTGCGTTTCACGGGTTTTCCAGCAGATGCTTTGCTTTATCTCTTACGTGATGAAGATATTAACGCAGCAATTATTCCTGTTTGTTTACTGGAAAATATGGATCATGAAGGGCTTATTCGTAAAAGTGATTACCGCCCCGTGATTTCCTATCAAACCAATACCCCTTGTTTAACCAGTACACCGCTCTACCCTAATTGGTCATTTGCAGCGCTAGATACCGTTCCTGATGAACTTGTTGATAAAGTCACACGCGTTTTACTCACTGACGACAGTAAACCGATGAAGTGGGGAGCTCCGGCTTCACATACTCAAGTTGAAAATCTATTAAGGGAAGTCAACCAGCATCCTCGACAAAGACAGCTTTGGCAAGATGCACAGAGTTGGGCTATTCAGCACCAATTTATTATTGGTCTTTCATTAACAGCTATTCTTTTTCTTATCCTAAACCAAGTCTGGGTCAGCTATTTAGTTAGACGTCGCAGTCGCCAACTGGAACACGCACACAATCGATTAAGACAACAAAAAGAAGAGTTAGAACACGCCCAGCGCTTAAATATATTGGGAGAAATGGCATCCGGATTTGCTCATGAACTTAATCAGCCACTATCTGCTATTAAAAGTTATGCACAAGGGAGTGTTATTCGTCTTAAAAAAGAGAATGAATCGCACCCATTGCTACCTGCATTGCAACAAATAGATAAGCAAGCACAGCGTGGTGCTGATATCATTAGAAATCTACGTTTATGGGTTGGAAAACAAACACCTAACACCGATACGATTTTGCTTTCTCATCAAAATATTGCAGAGTGTATCCAACATATCTGGAAGCTCTTACGCGTAGAAGATAAATACCCACAGGTTTCATTGATCACCCATATTAATGAACATGATACCCTGTGTTTACCCGAAACATTATTAGAGCAAATTTTATCGAATTTAATCACCAATAGTCTCCAAGCTGGCGCTAAGGTACTAAAAATTAGTACTCATAAAGCCCCTGATAGGTTGCTTATTGTCATTGAAGATGATGCAGGTGGAATGAGCCATAGCCAACTTGAGCATCCCTTTTCCCCATTCCAAACAACAAAAACGGAAGGTCTTGGATTAGGTTTGGTGATTTGCCAACGTTTATTACTTTCTCAAGGTGCTGATATTCATATTGAAAACCAAAAGAATGAACAAAATAAAGTTGGAATAAAAATTACACTTATTTTCCCTAACAAAAAATAAATAACGGAGAAAAAATGCCAACAATTCATCTTGTTGATGATGATCTTGCTGTCACTGATGCTTGTCAGTTTTTATTAGAAAGCTTAGGTTATTCAGCCCATGTTTGGAATGATAGCGAGTTCTTTATCAACAACGTCAATCTCTATCAGCAAGGTGTTGTCTTGTTAGATATGAGAATGCCAAAACCTGATGGCAGACAAGTCCACCAACATTTAATTGATAAACACAGTACACTTTCTGTGATTTTTTTAACGGGTCATGGCGATATTCCTATGGCAGTTGAAGAGATCAAAAAAGGGGCTATCGACTTTCTACAAAAACCCGTTGATAGCAATGCGCTGTTATCTGCATTAGATGCCGCATTTCTTGAAACCAATACGCGTTTTACCGCACACGATATTCGCCGCCGCTATGCTTCATTAACCCCAAGAGAAAAAGACATCGCTTATTATGTTATTCAAGGATTAATGAACCGAGAAATAGCAGAAGTTGCTTGTGTGTCAATAAGAACTGTCGAAGTTCATCGAGCAAAAGTGATGGACAAAATGGCAGCTAAAAATATTGCTGAATTGGTGACTGCATTACAAGGCATCGAAATAATTTCACCTAATTTATGACAAAATTTCTTATCTGCGCTAAAAAGTGTCACAATATAAGATATTCATTGGAAAAATAGTAAATAGATAGGCTTATGATAAAGTCACCTCCATTTAAAAAATCATTTTTGCAGCCTAAATATTGGCTGACTTGGTTCGGGATTGGATTACTCTATATTCTGGTTCTCCTTCCTTATCCTGTTATTTATTGGCTAGGGACACGCCTAGGCCGTTTTTCGAAAGTTTTTTTAAAGAAACGCGTCCAAATAGCGGAACGTAATCTTGAGCTCTGTTTTCCACAGATGCCCAAAAGTGAGCGAGAAGCCTTAGTTAATAAAAATTTTGAATCTGTTGGTATGGGATTATTTGAAACTGGCATGGCGTGGTTTTGGCCTGAATGGCGCGTCAAACGTTGGTTTAAAGTCAGTGGACTTGAGAATATCTCAATGGTTCAAGAAAAAGGGCAAGGCATTTTGCTTATTGGCATCCATTTTCTGACACTTGAACTTGGTGCTCGAATTTTTGGTATCTATAACCCAGGGGTCGGTGTTTATCGCCCTAACGATAATCCCGTTATGGACTGGCTACAAACATGGGGTCGATTAC
The DNA here is from genome assembly GCF_011046025.1 of Proteus sp. ZN5. Taxonomy (GTDB): domain Bacteria; phylum Pseudomonadota; class Gammaproteobacteria; order Enterobacterales; family Enterobacteriaceae; genus Proteus. The sequence continues at coordinate 2,234,327 of NZ_CP047639.1, read as the reverse complement.
GTTCTAATAAATTTATGATCGACAGAAAAGATGTCAAAGGCATGATCCGCGGTTTAAAAGCAGGTGAAATTATTTGGTATGCACCTGACCATGATTATGGCCCGCGTAAAAGTGTTTTTGTGCCTTTGTTTGCTGTTGATAAAGCAGCGACAACAACGGGAACTTATATTCTGGCAAAAACCAGTCATCCTGCACTCATTCCATTTACCCCAAAACGCTTACCTGAAGGTAAGGGTTATGAGTTGATTATCTCACCACCTGTTGCTGATTTTCCTGTTGATAATGAGGAAAATACTGCTAGAGCGATGAATAAAGTGGTTGAACAAGAGATTTTACGCGCACCAGACCAATATATGTGGTTGCATCGTCGCTTTAAAACTCGCCCAGAAGGTGACGCTTCTTTATATAACGAAATAAAGAAAGTGCACTAATCACAAAGTGGCTGTTTTATTCCAAAGCAGCCACTTCGTAATATCACGATATACTGAAATAACAATAATAAAATCAATAACAGTACAAGCTGTAAACTCCTGCAAAACACATTATAAGAGCAAGACCTATCGCACTTATTCTGTATCATGGCTATATTCTTATTCATCATAAAATAAGAAAACCGACTCGTTGTTGCCACACTCAACATCGCTACGGTTATTTTCAGCCTATTTTCTTGGTTTACTCTCTCGTTCTCGGCTAAAGGAGTAACATGGATCTCAAGCCCCGAAATAATTCTTGGAAACGTAATCTCTATATTGTCTGGTTTGGCTGTTTTCTAACTGGCGCTGGTTTTAGTCTGATCATGCCTTTTCTCCCTCTTTATGTAGAAGAACTGGGTATAACTGATCACGAAGAGCTTAATCTTTGGACGGGGGTTGCATTTAGTATTACCTTCCTTTTTTCTGCTATCGCAGCGCCTTTTTGGGGAAAATTATCAGATAGAAAAGGTCGAAAATTAATGCTGTTGCGTTCAGCCCTTGGTATGGCGATTGTGATGGTATTAATTGGATTTGCTCAAAATATATGGCAATTATTAGTACTGCGAGCTTTACTCGGTATATTAGGTGGCTTTGTTCCGAATGCAAATGCGTTAATTGCCACTCAAGTCCCCGTTAAAAAAAGTGGCTGGGCATTAGGTACACTTTCAACTGGTGCTGTGAGTGGTGCCTTAATAGGCCCTTTAATTGGCGGTATGCTTGCCGATCTCTATGGTTTACGCCCTGTCTTCTTTATTACTTCAGCCGTTTTATTTATTTGCTTTTTGGTCACCCTCTTTTTCGTCAGTGAAAACTTCACGCCTGTTTCTAAAAAAGACGCACTAACCACAAAACAGGTCTTTTCATCGCTTAAGAACAAAAGACTCGTGGTATGCCTATTTTTCACCACAATGATCATTCAAGTAGCAACGGGCTCAGTTACGCCAATTCTGACGCTTTATATTCGCGAATTAACAGGATCAATCAGTAATCTTGCCTTTATCAGTGGTGTTGTTGCCTCCGTACCTGGTATCGCAGCACTGATTAGCGCCCCTCGTTTTGGTAAACTAGGCGACCGTATTGGCCCAGATAAAGTCCTTATCTTTACCCTTGGGCTCTCTATTTTTATGTTAATTCCAATGGCGTTGGTTAGTAATTATTGGGAACTTGGTGCACTACGTTTTTTACTTGGTGCCGTTAATGCTGCCATGTTACCTGCCGTACAAACACTTATTCTCTATAACATTACCCCTGCTATTGCAGGTCGAATTTTCAGCTATAACCAAGCACTAAGAGATGTCGGAAATGTTACAGGACCGTTAATGGGTGCTTTTGTTGCTGCAAGCTATGGATTTAGAGCTGTTTTTTATTTCACCGCAGCCGTTGTCTTTTTTAATCTAATTTATTCTTGGTTAAGCTTTAGGACGCCAAAAGAAAAGTAGTCAAAAAATCTACAAATAAGGCTAGTTAATAGTTTTTTTTCTTCAAAAAATTACACTTTTACATTTAAAGGCTCAATTGTTATTTTTTTTATTCTGTTTTTTGTAATTAATTGTTTATTAAGAATTTTCTAACCTCCTATTTGTTAAGCTCTCTAAAATTTTCTTGTTCTCTTTTTTCAAAAAATTGCAAGGTTAACTATTGCAAAATGAGATTTTTATCGACTTTTGCACCAAAAAATGGTTTATAAAGTATTAAATATACTTTTAGTTACTAAATCCTGACAAAAGTATGTTAAAAATATATTAATTAAATGCAGTGGCATTGATAACAAAATGAAATAATTTTGTTTCACCATTCGCTAATATTTTGTTCTTTTTACTTGCAAACGACCTGTAGAGGTTTTTTTTGGGAATTTAAGATGCAATCTACTCACTCAAAATCTAGCCGAACTTTCTTTGGCCACCCATATCCATTAAGCTCCCTTTTCTTCACTGAAATGTGGGAACGCTTTTCTTTCTATGGTATTCGCCCATTATTAATCCTATTTATGGCGGCAACCGTTTATGAGGGTGGCATGGAAATCCCCAGAGAGCAGGCATCTGCTATTGTGGGTATTTTCGCAGGCGGTGTTTATTTAACATCACTGCCAGGAGGTTGGCTCGCTGATAACTGGTTAGGTCAACGCCTAGCGGTATGGTATGGCTCTATCTTTATCGCCTTAGGGCACCTCTCCATCGCACTTTCTGCGTTTTGGTCACAAGACCTGTTCTTTATCGGTTTATTACTGATTGTATTGGGTACAGGGCTATTTAAAACCTGCGTAACTGTGATGGTAGGAACCTTATATAAAAGGGATGATACTCGCCGCGATGGTGGATTCTCCTTATTTTATATGGGTATCAATATGGGCTCATTTATTGCACCACTCATCACAGGCTTCTTAGTACGTGATTATGGCTGGCATTGGGGCTTTGGTATTGGTGGGATTGGTATGCTTGTTGCGTTATTGATTTTCCGCTTTTACGCAGTGCCTACCATGCGTCGCTTTGATAGCGAAGTCGGTTTAGATTCAAGTTGGGATCGCCCAACCGTTGTTCGTCGTAATGTCGGTCAATGGATCTTAGCATTATCTGTTGTTCTTATGGCAATTGTTGGCCTAATTATTTCTGGCGTTATTCCTTTTAACCCAGTGGTTGTGGCTAACTTTATGGTCTATGTGATTTCCGGTAGCGTTATCGCCTATTTTATCTATTTATTCCTATTTGCTGGATTAAGTAGTAGTGACCGCTCTCGCTTATTTGTTTGTTTCCTTTTATTAGTTTCAGCAGCCCTTTTCTGGTCTGCATTCGAACAAAAACCGACATCATTTAACTTATTTGCTAACGACTATACTGACTTAAACTTTATGGGATTTGAGATCCCTGCAGTTTGGTTCCAATCTGTTAACGCCCTGTTTATTATTATTCTTGCGCCCGTATTTAGCTGGTTATGGCCAATGATGGCACGTAAGAATATGAATTTAAGCAGTATGACTAAGTTTGTGATTGGTATTTTATTTGCAGCGGGTGGCTTTACCGTCATGATGTTTGCATCTGAAAGCGTTATTGCAACAGGACAAGGCGTTTCACCGCTTTGGTTAATTGGCAGTATCTTATTGCTGACATTAGGTGAATTATGCTTAAGCCCAATTGGGCTTGCCACAATGACTATTTTAGCGCCGGCTAAAATGCGTGGTCAGGTTATGGGATTATGGTTCTGTGCAAGCGCATTAGGTAATTTGGCGGCAGGTTTGATGGGGGGAAATATCCGTCCAGACAAACTGGATGTCATGCCAGACTTCTTCTCTCATGTTTCTATCGCTCTGGTTATTTGTGCTGTTGTTCTTGCTGCACTGATTATTCCAGTTCGTAAGCTTTTACAAAGCGCAGATAACAAAGAGAAAGCTCAAGCTTAATCTTATGCGTTAATGATTAAAGCCATGTCTAATTACTTAGGCATGGCTTTTGCTTTTATATCCTACAATTTAAACGCTGTTTTTAAGTATTGCGCCCGATATTTAAAACACTTAATCTCATTACCTTCTATTTATTGATAGTTTATCACTAAGGTAATGGAATGACTGTTCTTCCTATTTATTATGTTAATGCTTTTTCCTCTATGCCTTTTTCAGGAAATCCCGCAGCTGTCGTTTTGTTAGAAGAATGGTTGCCTGATGACACCTTAATTACACTTGCTAGTGAGATTAATTTACCTGAAACTGCTTTTTTAGTTGGCGACCATATTCGTTGGTTTACACCTAAAATTGAAGTTCCTCTTTGTGGACACGCAACATTAGCCACTGCTTTTGTACTAAAAACCATAAAACAGTCCCCTCATGATCTCTTTAAATTCCAGTCTCTTTCGGGCGAGCTCACTGTTTCTTGCCAAGACTCTCTTTTTACACTGAATTTCCCAACTATACCTGCAACATTAAATAACGATATAAAGTCAGTCCTTGAAGAAAAATTAGCATTACAAATCGATGAAGTTTGGCAAGCGCGTGATCGTTATGTTTGCTTTTTATCTGATCCAGAAATAATCACTCATTACCAACCTGATTTCATTCAAATCGCACAGTTGCCTTTACCTGGCGTTATTATCACAGCTAAAGGTCATGCTCCTTTTGATTTTATTTCTCGCTTCTTCGCACCTGTAAAAGGCGTGAATGAAGATCCTGTTACGGGTACATCACATTGTGTATTAGCACCAATTTGGGCTAATAAACTCAATAAAACACAGTTACAAGCAAGACAAGTTTCAAAACGAGGTGGGAATATTAACTGTGTACTAAGAGATAATCGCGTTTTACTGACAGGAGATGCTGCACTCTTTTTAACTGGCGAAATAACCTTTTAGTTACAGACTGCATAATCAGTCATTCATCTACTTTGCTTTCAATTTACTCTATTTTATACTGTGGGGAATTTATCCCTACAGTATTAAAGAAGAAGGCTTTATTGTTATGTCCATCTCTGACTTATCTCCTGAACTACAAGATAAAATTAAAAATTCAGTCACCCGTGTTTCTAAAGTCATATTCCCTACCACCACCAATCACCACTCAACACTCTTTGGCGGCACAGCATTAGCTTGGATGGACGAAGTTTCATTTATCACCGCCACCCGCTTTAGCCGTAAACGTCTAGTGACGGTTTCAACTGAAAAAATAAATTTTAATCACCCTATTCCATCAGGTACGATTATTGAATTAGTGGGTGAGGTTATTCGTGTTGGACGTACAAGTTTAACGGTAAATGTTTCTATTTTTCTTGAAGATATGTACGCAGAAGGCCGTGAAGAAGTGATCCATGGTCAGTTTAATTTTGTTGCTGTTGATCATGATGGAAAACCAACACCATTATTCAATAAATAGTATCTATAGAGAGATTTGTCATACTTTTTGTCTCTCTTAATTAAAAACGACATTATTTTATTATGTTCTTTATTATTTTGAATAATAACAAAGTATTAAGATCATTAATTTAAATGGATATTTTTCAATCAATGTAAAATATTCAATAAAATCAATTAATAATAAGATTACTAACATGTAAGACAAGAGTTATCCACAGTTAATGTGGATAACTGAATAAATCCAAAAATCAGAGAACACAAATTTTTGTTACTGCAAATTCAATCTGACAAACGGTTAATTTCCTTCCTGATGTTGCACTTTCAGCAATAACAATATCCGTTAATTGTGAATACTGTCGCCCTACTTCAAGCGCTAATTCAATGGTGGGTTCAATCAGTAAGATCGCCCCAATCTTTTCAAGCTCAACAGAAAAGTCTGCAATTGTTCTAAATTGCACCACTTGTTTTATCTTATTTTTAGCAATTTCTTGCGCTTTTTCCGTTGCAACTTGATTAACTCTTGCTTGTTTTTCAAAAGCACCACCACCTGAATGAAGATAAATCATATTTTACTCACATAGAAAACAAAGGCTGTTACCTTTATTATTCAAATCAAAGGCATAAAAGCCAGTAGAATGATAAAAAAGTAACAACCTTATCTCTACTTTTTATCTTACTAAGCACAATACAAAAGTGCTTTACCAGCCATAAGAAACACCGCCGCCTACAACACCACGATCTTCTGTATTCCATGAAGCTGAAACACGAATAATGGCGCTTTCTGTTATTTGATACTGAGCACCCGTTGCAAATGCATTAGCATCGCGATAATTACCCACTCCAACACCTAAACTAAACGTGTGATTGGTCACGTAAGGAATATTAGCCATCGCTACGACAGAAGCAATCCCAGCACTTGCTCGTTTATCTGCTTTATCGATTTTATTATCCATATTTTTAAGTGCAATATCATTATCAATAAAGATATTCTTAAATTTATTATTGGTATATTCATTTGCAATAGAGATAGAATCATGTTTTGATTTTTCAATATATTCCTTCAGCGATTCATCTCTTTCATTAATTATCGTATTGGTTACATTTACATACTCATTTCCTTTTTGAGTAACATAATTTTGATGTTCTTTAGTTAATTTCTCATTATTTTTTCCAATAAGTCCTTCCATACCTGATGCTATTTTACTAATCTCAATATCGGTATAACTATTGGCATTTTTTTCTGATGCGTTAACCTTTCTCTCTGTTGAAAAGGTAATTTCATCCTTAATATTGTTAACATGTTCAACTATTTTCTTATCATGTTCATTGACTTTAAAGTCAGTGTATTCTTTGTTCTGGATTTCAGACTCATTGATCTTATTATTTGTGTTTTTCTCTATCACTTCCTTCATATTATTTATTTTATTATCAGTATAATTTTCCGCACCTTTTTTTATTTCATTTGCTTTTTTATTTGTATAATTTTCAGTATCTACTTTTAGATCAGATAATTTTTCCTCATTATAAAGATACATTTCATTTTTAACTTCATTGATATAATTAACAGTATTAGTCTGCTGCTCATTGATTTTACTATCAGTGTATTGATTTGATTTTTTTTCTGCACTTTCTGCAAGTGTTTTTGCTTTCAATTCACTCTCTTTTAAAACTGCTTCATTTGCTTTTATGATATCCCCTTGTATTATTTTATTATTTTCATTTATTTGTTGCGTTGTTACTTCAACAAGCGTATTTTTCTCTTGCTCAATTTTATTATAAATGATGGTATTATTGTCATTAATGCGCTTATCAGCCTCAATGAGAATATTATCTTTTTCTTTTCTTAATTGAGAAACATTGACGGCATCTGTATTTTCCGTACCTGCTGCGACATTAATAATTTGTCGCTGATTTTTATCACTACCGATTGATAATGTATTATTACGATTATTACTACTATTATCACCTAATATAATTGCATTACTTGCTGATCCTGAAGACTTACTACCAATAATCACTGAATTATCTGCATTATCAGAAAGGCGACTACCACTACCTAAAATAACACCATTTTCAGCATTATTTATTGCCCCTTTCCCTATACTAATTGAATCTTTATTTTCACTATAAGCGTTAGAACCAATAGAAAGAGAACCTTCACCAATTGCCATTGCACCACTTCCCAATGACATCGCATTATCACCAATTGCTGTACTTTTATGTCCTATTGCGGTTGCATTTTCACCTTCAGCACCTGCATTAGCGCCGATTGCCGTTGATTGATCAGAATGCGCCCACGTATTATATCCAACCGCCGTAGATTCATTACCATCTGCTTTACTATTTCCACCCAATAAGGTTGTATTATTCGCATAAGATAAAGGTGATGATAATAATGAAATCACTAATAATTTGATCTTGAAATCTTTATTTTTAATCATATCCACATCACTCCATAATTAATAAAGTCATATATAGAATAATATGTATTTTATTTTTTACACATTAGATATCTTATAAAATAAACTAATAATAAATTGAAACCCTATTAATTAATAATAATAACATCGTTATACAATTAACTTTACTATAAATAAAAGTCGTGATTTAATTTATATTTAAATAACAATCAACAACTAAAGTAAACAGATAAAAAATAAAAGAAATAAACTCAAATTTAAAAATAAAATAATTAATTATCTATAAAAATAAAATATTTTTAATTTTGAGATAATGATCAAATAAAAAGAAATGCTACTCTATAAATATAAATACTACTTTTTAAAGTATATTAACAGAAGCACTAAGTAAAAACCCCTAAGCTTATTACCACTTAGGGGGGCCGTATTATTCAGTAAATTGTGCTTCTGCAATTAATAATTTATCAATTGATGATTGGCATAAAAGAGGCCTGAGCGCTTCAAATTTCTTTTCTGACCATTGGTAAATCTTTAAAGATAATAGTTGCTCAATAACTTTAGGCTCAAAACGATATTTAAGATGTTGTGCGGGTGTTCCTCCTACAATGCTATAAGGTTCAACATTTTTGGAGACAACACTATTCGCCGCAACAATAGCACCTTCTCCAATCGTCACACCAGGCATTATCATTGCACGCATTCCTATCCATGCACCATCATGAATATGGGTATCACCTTTACCAATATAGGCTTCCTCAATCTTATCCATAAAAGGATAAAGTGAGAACCAATCCATTCGGTGAGTATGATTGCCGCCCATTAATATCACCGCTTGCGCACCAATACAGACATAATCGCCAATATATAATTTATCAATTTCCCACAATGGTTCCCATTGCAGGCTAACTTCGTCACCATAGAGATAACGTACAACTGACGTTTCAAAACCATCATCCCAACAATCACTGTAATAACTGTGTTGCCCTTTGATGATAATGTTTTTATTTTTAACTGTTTCGTGCAGATATTCTACACGCGACCAATGTTTATTTTTCATAATATGACTCGCTATAAATTAATGAGTCATCAAAGAATGCTTAATTCTCTGATGATGTGTTCGCATTCAAAACACATCGTCTTAAGCAATCCTTGGTTGAAGTAATAAGGGATTTTTTTTCATCTTATTTACGACCAACTTTTCCAACACAATACGCTTATGCTTGCAGTTTATCTGCACCATGATAAAGATTATCAAAGAAAAAGCCACGGATAACCTTAATAACAATCAGTTATTACCCGTGGCTTGATAACATTATTTAAAAAAGTCTTTGCTACCATGAGGCGCGCAACGTAAATATTGAGGTGCTACTTTTATGGTTTGTTTAAGTTTTTCCGCTGCATGCCAAGGCCAACGAGGATCATAAAGAATACCTCTGCCTAAAGCGATAAAATCAGCCTGCTCTGTAAGTAAAATGGCTTCTGCTTGTTCTGGCTCGGTAATAAGACCAACTGTAATAACAGGCAGTTGTGTTTCATTATAAATTGCTTGAGCAAATGGTACTTGGTAATTAGGACCTAGCTTAATTTCTTGTTTTTCTGATAATCCGCCAGAAGAAACATGAATATAATGGCAACCTAACTCTTCAAGATGCTGAGTTAAAGCAATCGTACTTTCTAAGTCCCAACCACCTTCAACCCAATCTGTTGCGGAAATTCTGACACCAACACAGACATTATCAGAAACTGCATTTTTCACTGCAACAAAAACATCCACTAATAACCGACTACGATTATTAAAATCACCACCGTATTGATCCGTTCTGTGATTAGATAATGGAGATAAGAATTCGTGCAATAAATATCCATGAGCACCGTGGATCTCAATAACGTCAAATCCTGCTGACTCAGCCCTTTTAGCAGCATCAACAAAAGCTTGTTTTATTTCTTCAATTTCATCGGTAGCTAGTGCGTGAGGTTGATGATTCTTTCCAAAAGGTATTTCTGAAGGTGCGACTTTTTGCCATCCATTAGGAGAATCTGGCGCTAATGATGCTCCGCCATTCCAAGGTAAATCAGTCGATGCCTTACGTCCGGCATGTGCAATCTGTATACCGATTTTTGCAGATGAATATTGCTTAACATTATCAACCAGCTTTTTTAGTTCATTACCATGTTGGTCAGACCAAATACCTAAATCTTTATAGCTAATACGACCTCTAGGCTCAACCGCAGTTGCTTCAACAATCACTAATGAAGCACCAGATAGTGCTAACTGCCCGTAATGCATAGTGTGCCATGCGGTTGGGTAACCTTCTTGTGCTGAATATTGGCACATAGGTGCAACAATAATACGGTTATCTAACTGATGGGGGCCTAATTTTTTAGGGGAGAACAACAAACTCATTTAAAGCCTCCTGCTATCAATAAGAATTTATGCAAAGAAAATATCTTCGCTTTTCGATATACCATTTAAATATACATGTTTAAGGCTATCGGATCTTATTCATTTAGGCGATGTTTTACCTCACATTGTGAAAAACAAAAAGATCAGCATCAATTACTGATCTCTTTGTTAATTAATCATTAGATTTAGCAGGTTTCACCAATAACAGTGAAAAGCGTCTTGCGATTGGCAAGACAAATAAAACCGTAGGAAAAGCAATCATCCAAGAGATCCCCCAAGAAGTTAACCACGGGGAGATAACATACATTCCCATTCCTAGCGATTTGACAGTACTAATAAACGCAACAATACCTGACATAATAAAAGAAAGGAAAAAGGGAACAAGAAAAATCATTGCTCGGGTAGGAAGTTTAGGAATACCTAAAAAATAATTTTTGTCCTGAAATGACATAGATAAAGACTCCAATAATACGATTGTACAACAGCACATAACTGCCAATACAACAGGCTAAAAAAAGTTATATGCGTTGATTAACGTAAACGCTTACGAGTCTTTTTGACCAAACTGAGAACTAGTTTATTAATAAATATTTCTTTGTCAATTAAATTATTCTCATTATCATTTAGGCGATAACTGATAACATTAAGATGAGCGAAGATGAGAAAACACAATAGGGTTTTCTCATCTTATTTCTACCAATCTCGTGTTGCAATTAATTCTTCTATATCAGCATCTTCAAAACCATATCCATCCGCGATAACGCCAAAATCTTCAGCAATGCACTCTCTTGCTACTGTTTCGATCTCGCTATCTTCTTCATAAAACTCTTCAGCTAACTCATTAAATAGGTCTGTTGTTTCTTGCGTGAGAATATAAAGCTCTGCTAGTACTTTATTTTTAATCATTACGAACATCCTTATCTAAGTATTTATCTTAAGGTCATTAAAGTGTACTTATTATCTTAATTACGGAAAAGTATATTACGTTTCTTAATTAAATGTCTCGCTTTTATTTCTCCGAATTTATAGAATTCTGCCCAGCAAACGAAAAATAGGCAATTAATTAAAATGACTAAAAAAATACGATTTATATTTCTTTTTTTGACTATTGCACTGCTCTCTTTTTTGACTATTAATAAATTTTTAAAAAGCTCACCTTTAGCAACCTGGCACTTTTATAGCAATAATGGTGAATATATTACAGGTCATTACTATCCACCAGCAGAAGATGACGCGATGGATGCGGTGATCTCCATTCCAGAAAAACCAACTAAAGAAGGTTTAACAATAACCCATTGGGATACCTGCAGTATTAAACTGAACATTGATAATAAAACGCTTTATATTTCTTATTTTACTAATGGTCTTATTCAAGCTTCTTTATCAACAAAGAGTACATCTTACGTTGCATTAACTGAGCTGTATTTTTATCATCCTGATGATATGCATTGGTCGATAAATCGATTAGAAGATGGAACATACAAAGGTTGGATTTGGGATAATGTTGCAAACCAGCTTATTCCTGTTCGTTATCAGGAAGATAAAACAACAATTATTGATGGTACAAAATATACTTTGATGCCAGAAAGTTATTGGTTATTTCAACGTTGGACTAATGGCGTTTTAGTGGAGGAGTACACATTAGATGATTTACCTGCGAAAGATGGCTTTATTCCTGATATAGATAAACAACGACTGGCTCAAGCAAAAACTGAGCTTCAAACTACCACGAATGAATTAGTGAAATCGTTAAATTTACCATTTGACTTAATGTTATGGGATAATTCACTTTGTAAGCAATAACATTATGTGAAATGCTCCCAGAGGGTTGGGAGCATTTCTGACACAGAATGATTTAATTTATACTAAATAACACCATCTAATTCCATATAAATTCCTTTTATTAAAAATATAATTCCTTTTAAGTCGTTAATTTTTACTGCAAGAGTATAGATGAATAGAGTAAATAATTTAAATCTAATAAAATGTTGCACAACAAGGATATATTAAAATAGTTATTTATTTTCAATAAAAGAATAAAACATCAATTTAATATCCATATTAATCAATAAAATCAACATTCTATATTTATATTATTTTAAATATAAAAACTTATTTGTTAAATATTGATTTTTAATAGACTTCAGTTTTAAATCAAAAACATCTTAATTAAAGTATTTAAGTTACCTTAGCATAATAGTGCGAGATATTTATTATCTACATTAGATTAACCACACTAATTCTATCTAAAATAATTCTTTAAAATTAACATTAAATGCCTTGATGTCATAAAAACAAAATAAATAGCATACTTACCTCAATCTATTCCTAAAAAACTCAATCATTTATTTTTAATAAAAAATATTAAATAAAAATTTATCTTACATTAAGAGTTCATTAATCGAGCCTTGCTTTACATTTTATTATATTGCTCAAATTTTATTTGGCTCTTATACTTTCTTAAGACGATTTTAGATAGGTATTATTATGAATATTTTATTAGTTGAAGACGACTTACAACTTGGTAAAGCGCTTTGTCGCGGGCTTGAAATTGCAGGTTTTCAACCATGTTGGGTCAGATTACTTGCGGATGCTCGTGTTCAATTAAGCCAACGCCCTTTTGATTTAATGCTATTAGATTTAGGTCTACCTGATGGTGATGGGCAAGATGAACTGATTGCGCTTAGAAAAAGTGGCGAGAAAATTCCGATTATCATTTTAACTGCTCGCACTCAAATTGATAATTTAGTGCAAACATTAGATTCGGGTGCGGATGATTTTTTACCAAAACCTTTTGCTATGCCAGAGCTTATTTCTCGCGTAAAAGCCGTTAGTCGTAGAATGGCCGGTTTTTCTTCACAAATATGGTCTATTGGCGATTTACAACTTAACCCTGCAAACCATCAAGTCACTTTAAATGACGAACTGCTTTTATTATCTGGTAAAGAATACCAACTATTATATGAATTAATGCGCAATACTGACAATGTGGTGCGTAAATCAGAGTTGGAACAGCGTTTATTTGGTTTAGACGATAAAATCGAAAGTAATTCTCTTGAAGTGCATATACATAATTTACGAAGAAAAATAGGCAAAGAGCGCATTATCACGGTTCGTGGCGTAGGTTATTTATTAAAAAAAGAAGCTAATTAAATGAAGATCCGCTCCATCTTTATTTACACCATTGTCCTTCAGATTATCTCCATAGTTATGCTTTGGGGTGTTTGGTTAGCTTGGATACAATTTGATTATCTTGCTGATTTCGAAAAAATTTATAATAAACAGCAAGAAATTATTGCAGAGGGGTTTGCTAATACCTTAGAAATTGTTGCTGATCAACCTGAAGTCCTTAAAGAAGTCGCTCATAACTTACAAGGTATGTATATCGACGCCATGCTTAATGGTGAAGATGATGAATTACAATATCTGCCGTGGTTTATTGCCTTAGATGCAAATAATAACTTGATTTATACTAACCGCCCAGAGTTGCCTATCCCTACAAGAGTTCTTTCTTTAGCATCAGAAAGAGTATCTGTGGCGGGTGAAAAGTGGATACTCTCTTTTAGTTGGGGTGAGAAGCATAAAATAAAAGTCTTTATTGGGGAGTCGGTTGAAGATAGAGGCCATGTTATTGGTAACCCTGTTGAAGGCACCTTTGTTCCTTTCCTATTTATTCTTGCGACTGTGATTTTTGCAATTTTAATTACCGCTTATTTTAGTTTACGACCACTAAGACAAGCTGCAGAGCTTATCTCTAACCGTAAACCTCGTAATTTAACACCGATTAATGTAGGCCAGCAATTTAAAGAAATACGCCCGATCTTTAAAGAGCTAAACCAATTAATGGCCAGAATTGATGCTGCCAATATTCGTGAAAAACAATTTATGGCAGATGCCGCCCATGAATTGAGAACACCAATAGCCGCTGTTATTGCTCAATTACATCTGCTCTCTTTAGTCGATGATCAACAAGAGCGTGAAGAAATTATTGATGATATGAAACAATCTCTTGATAGAGCTGCCGCTCTTTCTCATCAATTAATTGATTTGGCGCGATTAGAATGTGACGATTTTCCATTAAAAATAGAATCTCTTGATATCTATAACGTCATTAGTAATGCAATAGCACAACGTGTTCCTTATGCAATTACTAAAAATATTGAGTTGTCACTTAATGAAGGGCACGCTTTAACGCTTAAAACCGATAAACAGGCTTTACTCTCTATATTTAATAATCTGCTTGATAATTCCATCAAATATTGCCCTAAGGGTAGCCAAGTTGAGGTCACTATTGAGAATCGATACGCGGAAGGGATCTATGTTATCGTACGTGATAATGGCCCTGGTGTCGCAAAAGAACATATCAATGTTCTATTTTCACGTTTTTATCGTGTTCCTGGCTCTAGCGAAACAGGGAGCGGATTAGGTTTATCTATCGCACAAAATCTCGCTAATAAAATTCAAGCATCGTTAATTGTGACTGAAGGACTAAATAATAAAGGGATTGGGTTTATTATTGTTCTGCCTTTAGAAGCTAAATCATCAGATCGCGATTAATAGATAGCTAACTGATATTCCATAATAAAGGAGGATATTGTACCTCCTTTTTATTTTATCGAGCTAAAGCTCTAAAAGATTTATCCCCAAAGATTAATTAACCAACGTAAAGCTGCTGTCACTATTGCGGCACTCAGTACAATCATAATAAAAGGCTTTTTCTGCCAAGTAAGTACACCAGCTACACCAACACCAATAATTTTTGAGATATCAGCAAGTTGGTCACCATCAAAAAATGTCGATGTCATCGCCACTGAAAACAAAATAACAATCGCCGATAATGAGAGGATTTCTTTAACTCTCTCTGATACACCTGCTTTATTGTTAAGTAATATGCCGGAAAGACGCATAGCGTATGTACCAACAGCAAGAATAACAATTCCTGTAATAATAGATGCCGTGGACATTATATTTTCCTTATCACAAACAATACGCCTAATAGCGATAATAAAACGGGGATCCCAACAGGGAGGAATAATGTGGTTGCGAGTGCAATAATGCTTCCTATTATTGCAGCATGGCGTGTTAGTTTATTTTTTAATGCTGGTAGACTTAATGCGAGAATGATGGCTGGAAACATCGCATCTAGCCCTAACATCTTTATATCTACAATAAATGACCCTAAGTAAACACCAAGCATGGTTCCTAAAGGCCAAACAAGTAAAATACCCAACCCACAAGCCCAAAATGCTAATTTATTTTGTTCAGCAGTACGTTGAGATAAACCAAATACAACACTTTCATCATTTAATATATGAAAACCTAATAATGATTTAAGCCCTTTTCCTGGTAAATCTTTTACGGCCATACTAAAAGGAATATGTCGTGCATTGACCATTAATCCAGCAAGAGCAGCATATATTGCACTTCCTCCCATCGCCACAACGCCAATAAAAAGAAATTCAGAAGCACCCGCTAAAACAAAAATGGATAACACCAACGGTACCCAAAAATCAAAGCCTTGCGTATGTGCTAATGCACCATAAGAGACACCAACGATACCATCTGCTAATGAAACAAGCACAATATCTCTAAGTACGTTATTATCAAGACGACTGTTAATTTGCATAGAATATAGTATTTTTTATCGAACCATTCGTTCATTATGTTGAACGATTTATTTTTTTGCAAGATGATTTTTGAAGGAATCTATGATGTCATCGCCTTGTGCGCCTATTGAAATTATTTCTCAAGCTCTAGCTAGAGAAAGAAAAAAAGCGGGCCTTTCACTTGCTGAAATAGCAAGACGAGCCGGTGTTGCAAAATCAACATTATCTCAATTAGAAGCAGGACAGGGAAATCCAAGTATTGAAACACTTTGGGCAATTTGTGTTGCCTTAAACATTCCTTTTTCTCAACTTATTTCAGCGCCACAGCCAGAAGTGAAGGTAATACGTAAAGGCGATGGCTTTAAAATTAGCGCAGAAAAAGCCTATTACCATGCTTTTTTACTTTCGTCCTGCCCAATGGGTGCAAAACGCGATATATATACAGTAATTGCACAACCGGGAAAAGATAGAGTTTCAGATCCCCACAGTAAGAATGTCACTGAGCATATTATTATTATCAGTGGCAGTGCAATGGTGGGCACTTTAGATGATCAGCAAGAATTACAACCCGGCGATTATATTTGCTATCCTGGTGATGTCACTCATGTATTACGAGCTTTAGAACCTGACACAACTGCTGTCATGATTATTGAACATCATAATTAACATAGTGAAACGAATTAACGTAGTGAAATTATGAATTTACCGCACTGCTATACTGTAATAAAAATCTGAAAAGCAGTGCGATAAATTTGATAAAGAATATCTACTTATTAAATTATTTCTTAAGTGCTTTATCAAGGTAGATCTCTCGTAGCCGTTGAGATAAATGCCCAACTTCTCCCCGATTTATATCTTCATTATCAATTGAAATAACAGGCCAAATTAATGTAGTTGCTGAGCTAATAAAAGCTTCTTTTGCTTTTTTCGCTTCATCAAGCGTAAATAGACGCTCTGTTATTTTAAGCCCTTCTTCTTGCGCTAATTGAATAATCGCTTGGCGTGTAATACCGGGTAAAATATCCTGACTCAGTGGCCGTGTAATAATTTCATTATCGTGATTAACAATAAAGAAGTTACTTGAACTCCCTTCTGTTATATAGCCATCCTTAATTAAAATAGCATCATCAGCACCTTGTTGATGTGCATGGTGTTTAGCTAAACATGCTGCTAATAATGCCACGGTTTTAATATCACAACGTTGCCAGCGAATATCTTCAACACTCACTACCGAAATACCTTTTTTTGCATTGGGATGGTTAATGACAGTGGAGTGCTGAACAAAAGCAACTATTGTAGAAGGAACAGATGAAGCCGGAAAATCAAAAAAACGAGAGGAATCAGTACCTCGTGCTATTTGTAAATAGATAAGCCCTTCATGAAGGTTATTCTTTTCGATAAGTTGATGATGAACATCAATTAGCTGTTCTTTGGTAATAGGAAGCGATAGAGCTAATTCTTTACATGAACGCTGCAAGCGTTGAAAATGCCCATTAAAGTCAATGAGCTGACCATCAATAACAGCAGTAACTTCATAAACGGCATCTGCAAATAAAAAACCACGGTCAAAAACAGATATTTTAGCCTGCTCTTTAGGTACAAAGTGATTGTCTAAATACACGATATCAGACATTTTACCTCCGTTATAAATTTTATCTCAATCCACTACCTTACTCTTTCAGTTTTCTATTTTAAAGACGATCTTCCCTATTCCTACCTCTTTTTAATTATAGTTTTATATAACTAAGTCATGCTATATAAGCAGAAATTGCTATAATTTAACTTATGTACCAAATATAAGGATAAGAGGTGGCTATGTTAGATATTAATAAAAATAATTTATCTCAGCTAACAGAGAAACTGGTTAAAAAGCAATGCACTTTAATGACTGTTATTGCCATATTGGGTTTCATTGCAGGTTTTATCTGTATTATTAATCCACTTTCTTCTGGCATTGTTATAAGTGTATTACTCGGTGTTGTATTTTTTGCCTGTGCGATATCCAGCATTATTGGCGGTTTTAATGCCCAAGTCTCTTCTGGTTGGTCAATGTTGATCACATTATTGGCAGGTTTTATTTATCTTCTGCTTGGCTATATCTTTGTCACCGACCCACTAAAAGGTATGCTTAGCCTCGCCTTTTTTATCGGTTTTTTATTTATTTTTGCGGGGATACTGCGCCTAAATATAGGTTTTAAACAGATCAAAGATAATTTTTATGGCTGGTTTAATATCTTGGTTGGATTTTTAGATTTAGTGATTGCCTATTTTTTGCTTGCTTTTGGCCCTGAAACCTCAGTAGCATTAGTTATGGCATTGATTGGTATACAACTCATTTTAAGTTCTATCACAATATTATCAATAACCAGTGCAATAAAAAGAATGACCCATTAATTGGCTATTCAGTAATAATAATCTTATCAATTTTATATAAATTAAGAGCCACATATGTGGCTCTTAATTTATGGAAAACGAAACAGTGGCATCAAGCACAAGGTAAGCGCAGAGATACCGTATACATATTTTCCCCACAAAGGTAGCAATTACCTGTATTTTCAAAAACCATCACTTGAATACCTAATTGTCTGACTTCAATATTTGGCAATGCATCTGCCAAAATACTTTCTAAAGCTGGCTCAAGTAATTCGACCATATTAACAGGATCATTATTTGCCGTTGTATCATGCAAGAAATTCCCTAAACGAGGATCATCAGCATAGATTTCCAGTGTAGAACGATACACTAACGTTCTTTCACTGCTATTTACTTTAGAGTAGCCATTAAAGATGATAACCATTTTTTGGATATTCATTTTGGCAACACGGTTCTTAATCTGTAAACATAATGAAGGTACAAGCCTGATATTTACAGAGTTAAAATAGCGATCACAAATTTGTGGAATAGTGACACTTATACAAGGTTTTGGTGCAATATTTTTAATTTGCTTACCACACTCCCCCGTTAAAGAGTTATCGACAATAATACGCTCACGGCGAGAGAAACAAATATTGTCAAAAATATCAACCGTAAAGAAAGAGATGTAATGAATACCATTAGTTAGCGTTTGATTTTCCAGCCTTACCGAAACAGCTGACTTATCAGTACAAGGCAACATTTTTAATTGATCATTAAAATAAAAACCAACCTGTGTGCTCTCGCTAATATCACGTCCTAAAATTAGGTTTGCATTCACACAATAATTTTCGCTGTGATAGCTTAAAATACCATTTAGCGTGGCTGGAACTTTTGGTGAGGGTAATTTTTCAGTTGTCATTTCAACATAGTAATCTCTTGATTTAAGAGATTGAGTTGGATCTTCGCTATTTTCAGATTCAGCATAAAAAATAGCAATTTGTTTAGGTTCACTCTTTTTAAATTTCACTTTAAAGTTCGCGATACCATATTTATTGGTTTTCCCAACATTAATTTTTTCACCATCAGCGTTATAAACTTCTGGCTCAACCCCTAAGGTACTGTTATCAGCATTGTAGACGAGCCTGACTTCTTTATTTGAAATATCCTCTCCTTCTTTATC
This sequence comes from Proteus sp. ZN5, assembly GCF_011046025.1. Lineage (GTDB taxonomy): Bacteria > Pseudomonadota > Gammaproteobacteria > Enterobacterales > Enterobacteriaceae > Proteus. Next base: position 2,215,056 of record NZ_CP047639.1, on the reverse strand, counting down.
CTGTAAATGCACAACAAAACTTTTAGACACACTCTCCCATTTGCTTGGCCATTGCATAGATTCCGAACGTATTGTCAGTAAATCATCAAACTTCTCACAATTAGTCGCTATACAATCAGTATTAGGATTAGGCTTTGGAGGCGTAACTCGAATTTGGATCGGCGTTGCGTAATACACAATGCTTTCATCATCTTCATCTTTTAATATCAATTGCAATGACGCTACACCATTACGATTACCCGTTAAAGAGATCTCTGTTTTACTATTATCTACTATCGTAATGTAGACATCTTTATTATTAGGTAAAACTAAAATTCCTTTAGGGCTTGTACGCCATTCGGCTAAACGAAGATTAATCCCCGTTACAATAACCTCATATTTGATAACTCTGTTCATTTTAACTTCGTTATCAGCCTCATCTGGGGATGATTTGATCTGATTAAATTCAATCTTCACATCAGCATCAATAACAACTTGTGATTGTGCATTATAAACAGGGGGCTGAAAGGCCTGAGAAGCCTTCTCACCTTGTATGATTTTCTGCAGGCGTTCTTCTTTTGTTTCGATATTCATTGAGTGATTTCCTTTCTTTTTACGATTCCATTTTTAGCTTAAAGCAAAAAATTCAAGTGAAAATCACAATAGAAAAGAGTCAACTAATCATTGTTGTTAGAAAAAGAAAATAATTATTTAATAAACAATAGGATAAAAAGCAGTTCTAATGGAATTCGCTCTAATTGATTGCTAAAAAACGCCTTCAACATAAAAAATAGTTTAAATTTTAAAATATTTTTACATAAAGCTATTGACTGTTATGGAAATGTGATTAAAATCAATCTTAGAAAATATTTGTGACATGAATCACATTTTATTAATAGGATACTTAATATGAAATCAATGACTTCTTTTATTACTCACCTGCACCAAGTTGTTGTACAATTATCATCAACTCGCTTACTGTAATTGTTTGATTTAAAAATAAAATATAGTAAAAAGCCAGAAATAGCACCCTCATCGCACAAAAGACTATCTCTGGCTTTTACTCCCCTCTTTACGCTTATTCATTGCCTCGTATACTCTCGCATTTTTCGTAACAAAAAATTCACCTTCTTGAACTAAGCTCTCTTTTCTGTACTCTTAACATACAGCTCACATTAACTATGAGGATATTTTATGCAGCAGCAACTGCTTACATGGATACGTCAATTCAATGAGGAGTATGCCCAAATCGCTTCTCTCCTACTCGTTTTAGCCATTATTTTCCTTGTCGCAATCATTCTCCATTTTATTTTGCACAAATTAGTTTTACCTAAAATTTCCAAAGCAATAACTCAGTACGATCAGAAATGGCAACTTTCTCTAGAAATAAATAAACTATTTAGTCGTTTTGCTTTTTTAATCCAAGGCGTTGTTGTTAATATCCAAGCGCTGGTATGGATGGGATCAGGTAAAACACAAGAAATTCTCACCACTAGTGCTCAAGCATGGTGTTTAATTTTCGGCTTGTTGATGCTTTTCTCTATTATGGATCTCTGTATGCAGATCATGAGAAATTCATCCTCATTTGGTCGATTACCCTTAAAAGGTATTTTTCAAAGCTTAAAACTCGCCGCCTCTGTGCTAATTGGGATAATGATTATTTCCCTACTTATTGGCAAATCACCACTTATTTTACTCAGTGGTTTAGGTGCCATGACGGCTGTATTAATGTTGGTGTTTAAAGATCCTATTATGGGGTTAGTAGCAGGTATTCAATTATCTGCAAACAATATGATAAGCCTTGGTGATTGGCTAGAGATGCCTAAATATGGTGCTGATGGAGCCGTTATTGATATTAGTTTAACGACCGTTAAAGTGCGTAACTGGGATAATACCGTCACCACTATTCCAACTTATTCTCTGATTTCAGATTCCTTTAAAAATTGGCAAGCAATGACAAAATCAGGCGGACGTCGTATTAAACGAAGTCTTGCTCTTGATATTAATAGCATTCATTTCTTAGACAAAAAACAACTTGATGCTCTAGAAAAAGCCCACTTATTAGCACCTTATATCAAAAATAAGGAAAGCGAAATTAATCAATTCAATGCAACTTTGGGCAATGAATGCCAAACGCCATTAAACCAACGTGGCATGACCAATATTGGAACCTTCCGTGCGTATGTTGAAGCCTATTTAAAAAACCATCCTAATGTTCATAAGCAAATGACCATTATGGTAAGACAATTAGCCCCCACCTCGGATGGGCTCCCTATTGAAATTTATGCCTTTACTAACACCACCGTTTGGGTTCAATACGAGGCGATTCAATCCGATATATTTGATCATATCTTTGCTATTTTGCCTCAATTTGGCTTAAGAGTTCATCAATCTCCAACGGGAAATGATGTAAGAGCACTCAGATTTCCTGCCGAAAATAATCCGCAATAAATCATTTTTGTATTAAGTAAAAAAGGAGAATTATTCTTCTTTTTTACTTTTCTTATTAACAAATATTTTTAATTCCTTATTTTGTTATCATATTAACAATCTTGTTTTTCTATATATTAATAAAAATCGCTATGTTATTTTTTACATATCGATCGATTGTTAGCTCCTATTTATTTGATGTTTTATTTACCACTAAAGTGGTATTAACTAGATTTTGTAACCATTTGTTTAATAATTATTTTTTTATATAACGTTATTAACATTTTTTATATTGATATAAATCATTATAGGTAGAGCGGTTATAACTTAACATATATATACAACTTTACTTGTTGTGAAAAATGTTAGGGTAATGTCAATGTCAAAAATTAAAAATAATACTTCTATTACTGAAATGAGTCGGCGTGGATTCATTCAGTCTGCAGCAGTTATTTCTGGTGCTGCTGCTGTTGCAGGAACGGTTTCATTACCATTCGCTGCTAATGCACAAACTCCCCAGGGTATTCGTCCTGATGAGACTTCTGAAACTATCAAATACAGTGCATGTTTAGTGAACTGTGGTAGCCGTTGTCCATTAAAAGTTCATGTGAAAGATGGTGTTATTCGCCGTATTTCTAATGAAACTATGTATGACGATTCAACATTTGGTCTTCACCAAATTCGTCCGTGTCTGCGTGGCCGCTCTGTACGTTGGAAAACGTATAATCCAGATCGTTTAAAATACCCAATGAAACGTGTTGGTAAGCGTGGTGAAGGTAAATTTGAGCGTATTTCTTGGGATGAAGCAACTTCAATCATCGCGGAAAAACTAAAATATACCATCGAAAAATATGGTAATGAGTCCATTTATTACCAATATGGTACAGGCTCTACTGGTGCAAACTTACACGGTAGAACTGCATGTAAACGTTTATTAAGTACTGTCGGTGGTTTTTTAAGTGACTATGGTACTTATTCATACTCTCAATTAACTGGTATTGTGCCTTATGTTTACGGCGATATGCTGGAATCACTGTTAACAGAAATTGAGAATTCAGACTTAGTGGTGATGTTTGGTCATAACCTCGCTGAAACACGTATGTCTGGTGGTGGTCAGTTCTATGAAACGTTAAATGCGTTAGATAAGAGCAAAAGTAAAGTTATCATCATCGACCCTCGTCGTACCGACAGTGTGACAACATTAGGTGCCGAATGGATCCCAATTTATCCGGGTACTGATGCTGCATTAGTGGCTGCATTAGGCTATGTGATGATCCAAGAAGGTATCACCGATGAAGATTTCTTACGTGAATATTGTATCGGTTGGGATAAACAAACATTACCTGCATCAGCACCTGAAAATGGCTCTTATAAAGATTACATTTTAGGTAATGGCCCTGATGGCATTGCAAAAACACCTGAGTGGGCAAGTAAATTAACCGGTATTTCTGTTGCACGTATTATCCAATTAGCGCGTGAAATTGGCGGTGCAAGAGCGGCGTGGATCTCTCAAGGTTGGGGCATCCAGCGTACTTCAAATGGTGAGCAAGCATGTCGTGCGATTATGATGCTACCATTAATGTCAGGTCATATCGGTCGTCCAGGTACAAATACAGGCTGTTGGGGCGGTAACGTTGCTTACCCAGTTGCAAGCTTTGCTTTGCCTAACCCAGTTAAGACACTGATCCCAACATTTATGTGGTCTGAAGCAATTGCTCGCGGTGATCAACTTACCAGCAAAAATGCAGGTGTCAGAAATAAAGATAAACTCGATACGGGCATTAAATTTATGTGGTGTTATTCCAGTAACGTGATTGGTAACCAACACGCTGACTTGAATAAAACACATGATTTACTGCAAGATGAATCAAAATGTGAGTTTATTTTAGTGTGGGATAACCACATGACACCATCTGCAAAATACGCTGATATTTTACTGCCAGATGTGACAACAGTTGAGACAAACGATCTTATCAATAACTCTTACGCAAGTGGTGCTTACCACTATGTCGTCCGTTTGCAAAATGCGATTAAACCACTTTGGGAAAACCGTCCTTGCTATGATGTCTTAACTGACATTGCAGAAAAGATGGGTACCAAAGAACAATTCACTGAAGGACGTACTTACGAAGAGTGGATTGAATATTGCTATAACCAAATGCGTGAGAAAAACCCAGCGCTGCCTACATTTGCAGAAACTAATGATGTAGGAATTATCGATCGTAAATTACCTAACCGTAATCAATACGTTGCACTTGAAGCATTCCGTCAAGATCCTATCGCTAATCCATTAAAAACAGCGTCAGGTAAGATTGAAATTTATTCTGAAAAACTAATGCAAGATACTGATGGCTGGGTGTTACCAGAAGGCGATCGTATCCCAGCAATTCCAGAATATTGTAAGAATGAAGAAGGTGTCGAAAACGTTAAGCTTAAAGAGAAATTCCCTCTGCAAATGACTGGCTTCCATGATAAAGGCCACGTTCACTCAAGTTACTATAACGTTGCTATGTTACGTGAAGCTATTCCTCATCAATTCTGGTTAAACCCAATTGATGCGGCTGAACGCGGATTAAAATCTGGCGATATCGCTGAGATTTATAATGCCCGTGGTCGTTTAAATATTCTCGTTAAAGTTACAGATCGTGTATTACCTGGTGTGATTGCAGTACCGCAAGGTGCATGGCGTTCACTTGATACAACAGGTGTAGATACTGGTGGATGTATTAATACATTAACAAGCTGGCACCCATCGCCGTTTGCTAAAGGAAATCCACAACATACAAACCTTGTTGAAGTGAAACGTGCATAAGGAGTTAACTCATGAAGCAATATGGTTTTTATTTTGACTCCACTAAATGCACTGGCTGTAAAACATGTCAAGTCAGTTGCAAGGATGAAAAAGATTTAGATTTAGGCCCTAAATTCCGTCGTGTTTATGAATACGGTGGTGGTAGCTGGGCAAAACAAGACGGGATCTGGACACAAAATATCTATAGTTATTATTTATCCATTTCTTGTAACCACTGTTCAAACCCTACTTGCGTTGCAGGTTGCCCAACTGGCGCTATGCATAAACGTGAAGAAGACGGTTTAGTGGTTGTTAACCAAGATATTTGTGTTGGTTGCCGTTATTGCGAATTGCGTTGCCCTTATGGTGCGCCACAATTCGATGAGAAGAAAAAACTCATGTCTAAGTGTGATGGTTGCTACGAACGTGTAGCACAAGGCATGAAACCGGTTTGTGTTGAGTCTTGTCCTCAACGTGCGCTTGATTTTGATGATATTGAAGTGATCAGAGCAAAACATGGTACTGAATGTGGTATCGCGCCAATGCCTGATCCTAGTTTGACCAATCCAAATATCGTGATCAAAGCACACAAAGAAGCTAAACCTTCTGGTGATAAAACCGGCTCAGTTCAAAATGCGGCGGAGGTATAAACCATGCATGAACTTCCTCTAGTCTTTTTTACTGTTTTAGGTTCTTCAGCAGCAGGCCTGTTTCTTATTGCTTATATCAGTAAAAAATTAGGTCAAATTGATGAAAACCAACTGCGTAATGCCAATATTTTAGCCCTGATCTTAACATTAGTTGGCTTAGGCATTGGTGGATTACACGTTGGTCAACCTCTACGTTTTTTCAATATGCTATTAGGCGTTGGTCGCTCTCCAATGAGTAACGAAGCCTTCTTAAGTGGTGTATTTACAGGTTTTGCTTTTGCAACTGTTGCACTCACTATCATGAAAAAATGGAAGGGTTTACGTGAAATTTGTAACCTATTTACCGTTGTTTTTGGTCTAGCATTTGTTTGGTCAATTCCACAAGTCTATCATATTCCTACAATTGCTAACTGGAATACAGACTACACCACATTGCAATTCTGGATGACGCTATTAGTTGGCGGCGGTGTATTAGCAATGGCAATAGGTGCAAGACGCTTAGGTGCATTGTCCTTTATTATCGGTGCCATTATTACTTTTGCTACACGCTCTGGTTATGTTAGCTTCCTTGGCTTTACAGGCCCAGAACTTAGCGCTGACCAATCTCTATTTTGGGGATTCCAGTTAGCAGTATTAGCATTAGGTGTGGTTATCGTAGGATTTACTGCAGTAAAAGCCCAAGCATCAAAAATGACGCTAGCAACTTGTGCAGCAGCAGTCATTATTGCTGAATTATCAGGCCGTATCGCCTTTTATAATTTATGGCATATTACCATGTGATCTTGATGTTATGACTGATTAATCAGTCATAGAAAAGAGACAAAAATGCATACCCGAAAAGGTATGCATTTTTTTTAGAATGAAGAGCCGGGTTGCTGTAAAAAATCTAATTCTTCTGGCGTAGATGTTCGACCTAAGATGTCATTACGATGAGGATAACGACCATATTTATCAATAATTTCTTTGTGTCTTAGTTCATATTGATAAGTATTTTCATCATTAAGTTGAGAAAACAATATAACCGCATCTTGATGAATTTTAGGTGATTCTGAATGCATAAATGGCATTATCATAAACTTGCGTTTAACGGGGGTTAATGTCAGATATTCAGGTAACCGGATAGCTTCTTGCGCTAAGATTAACGCCATATTATCTTGGGAGAAGGCTTTTGGCGTATCACGCCAAATATTACGTGAGAACTGATCAAGAATAATAATCTCAGCTAAGCGTCCTTCTATCGTTTCTCTCCATGATGCCAGCTCGCCACGACTTGCACTTAAACATAATTCACCAAATCTGCGACTAATTTCTTTATCAAACTGGCTATCTTTTTTAAACCATTGCTCTGGCGTGCATTCTTCAAACCAAAACGTCAAAGTTGATTGATAAGGGATCATAAAAAAACCACCACGCTAATTGTTTATTAATCAAAACAGCGTTTATTTTCATCAAAATAAACGTCATTGACGGGTTACTACTTTGGTAAGTTACCATTTTAATATAATGACGGCTATTGATCCCTATCCGAAAAAGACATAAAAATAAATCCCCTTTTTAATCTTTAAAGGGGATTTGAAATGCTTCCTAGCTAACGCTTAAATCCATTAAGTCGCGCCATCCATAAGCCAATTTATCTACAAGTCTGTATAAAGTGGTATTCATTCCATTTATTACATTCTGTCGATATTATGATGCAATTTAATTAGTCCGCACATTTTACAAACATCAAATTTATCTCTGTATCACTACCTTGCCTTAAAAATCAGCAGTTGAATATTTTAATTTTTATAGTGAAACCACTAAAAAAGATCTATACCGTCTTATTTTATTTTTTTAAAAAACATCATTTTATGACAATAAAGATTGTTATAAATAACCAGTTAAATCAATGCACTATATTTCAACTTTTAATTTTTTCGGCTTTAATCTTGTTATTATCTTGTGTGATTACCCCCAAAAGAAACCAGAGATCAAAAGTGAGATGAATGTTTAAAATTTGCACATTAGTGATGACATTTATTGAAAAGTTTGCCCTATTCCTCTGTTTCTTTAACAATTTTGGAGTACAATTGTTGCAGTCTATTTACTGAATGATCTGTTATGTCTGCTATCTCTATTATTGGAATAAGCTACCTTATTGGGGCTGTGATATCGTTTATTATTACTTTCTTTTTAACCAAAGATCCTAGTCTTGCCATGCGCCTTTTAAGTGCATTATTAATTGCCTTAACTTGGCCTCTTAGCTTTCCTATGGCACTTATCTTCTCTATTTTTAGTTAATTTTTTAATTTAATCTTAATAACAGTAGTTATATTCTATTAAATTAGAATAATAGCTATTTTCTTTTCTATTCTATTCTTAAATATATTAGCTACTTTTTAAAAATAACACTTTTAGCTTAGATTTTATCTAAAAAAGAATATCTAATTGCTCGTTATTTCATTCAAAAAATTAAAACATTATTAAGTAATATCAACATGTTATAATTAATAATCACTTTATCGAAAATAGAGCGTCATTTTAAAACCTAATATTCGAGTAAATATTTTTATAAATTTACAATCAAACTTAATTTCATTACAGTATCTTATGTAAATTGGTCGAATTCGCATATTATTTACCATCACCAATAATAATTTTTTAATTAGAGCTAGAATATGTTTAGTGAAAATGTCATTACAGATATTATCTATTGGATTGAAGAAAATTTAGAGAAAGATCTAAAACTTGAGAATGTTTCGCAAAAATCAGGATATTCCAAATGGCATCTTCAACGTATGTTTAAAGAGCAAACAGGATTAACATTAGCCTCTTATATTCGAGCAAGACGACTGTCTTGTGCCGCTGTTGAATTACGCTTACAAAGAACACCATTGCTTGATATTGCATTAAAATATCGTTTTGACTCTCAACAAACATTCTCTAGAGCGTTTAAAAAGCTGTTTAATATGACGCCCTATAATTATCGTAGAAAAGAGAATTGGCAGGCTCATGGCTTTACATTGCCGTTAAGAAAATTTAGTGGTTTTAATTTAGATATCGAAATCGTCACTATTGATTCTCTTTCTTTAACAGGTATAGATCACACCTATAATGCCAATGCAATCGATTGGAATTTTAGTACAGAAAAATCACGAGAAGAGTACTGGAAGGTATTTTTTCAAAATGCGCTCTATAAACATGAGCGGGTTTATGCTTTACATAATATTTTATCTAAGAAAAATAATGAATTAACGATAAAATATGCAACCATGATGGAAAATAAACCTGAAGTATATAATGCACAATTTTTGCATAAAGCACATATTGAGAATGCTAAATATCTTAAATTCACGATCCCTGAAAAATTACTTACATTAGAGTATAAAGATATTATCTATAATATTTATGGTATTTTACTTAGGAAGCTCAATATACCGAGAAAAAAAGGATCGCCCGATATTGAGGAATATATTTTTAAGGAGGAATATCCAGTTTCTAGCCTAGCTTATAAACCCATTCCTTTAGTGAAAGATGTGAATTACTATATTCCTATCGAAATTGAGCTTAACGATAAAAAGAAAATAAAATAGTTTTGTTTAAAACCATCTATTTCTAGATGGTTTTTTATTTAATACGCTATAAGAAATTCTTTTTTACTTAATAAAACAATAGATAAGTTCAGGATCATTTTCATCAAGGTTTTCAATACAACCACTTTCAATAAATCCTAACTGAACCAGCATATTTCGCATTGCATGATTAGATTTATTGGTTGATGTAAATAGTTTATTTCCTTGCGTATTCTCTTGAAAATAAGTAATCAAGCATTTTCCATAGCCTTTTTGGCGATACTTCTTATCTATCATCACAAGTTCAATAAATGGCTGGTTAAAAAAGTGATGATGAATAACACCATAACCCACAATCTGTGCATCCACTTCAAGAAGATAAACAGCTTGGCTAGATAGCTAAGCTTTAATTTCTTCAATACGCGAAGCATCCTGTTGAGCATAGGTATCTAACTCAATAAGCGCAGAAAGATGATGGTGTGTGGCGGAGGCGATTTTCATGGTGTTATAATGTAATTTGAATTAGTATAACATACACTCTATATTAGATTATTTATAGCCACTATAAATTAATCAGAAGTGATTTATTTATTCCTATTTAGATACTTAATTTCTAATATCCTATAGCTATATAAGAAAAATATGCCCATTCAGTATCGCCTTCCAAAGTGAACCCCTCTTTAGTATGCCGAGTCGTACCTAACCTTCCCCATCCACTATTATTTGTCACAACAATAACGAAAACTGTATTAGGAAAAGGAATAGGAAATTTATAGTCCCACGATCTACCATCATGAAACCATTCTTCCTTACTCCATTGTTGAATAACCCCTGTATCTCCACACTTCAACCATCCACTAGCATCTTTTTTAGCTGTATTTTTAGCACCATAACTGCCCGCTGGAGCATAATTCCCTTTTAACTGGTATTTTCCATCTGATTCACCTTTGGAATAGCTATAACCCGATGCCAGATAATTCCCTTTTGGCTGATATTTTCCATCTGATTCGCCTTTTGAATAACTATAACCTGATGCTAAATAATTCCCTTTCGGTTGATATTTACCATCAGACTCGCCTTTTGAATATGCCCCTACATCACCTGCGGTCGGTTTATTTTGACTATTAAACTCTTTAGCCCAAGATGTAAAATTACCTGTTCCATACTGGCTACGAGAATAAATACGGCTAGTGTTATAAACATAATACAGCTGAGTAATACCCGCATTTTTTAAAACAATTAACGTACCCGCCATAGCTTCTGGGTAATTTAAATTTGCCGTTGCATTCGCATTGGCAGGCTGAAAATAAATACCCGCTGTTTTATAGTTATTTAAATTTTGATTCGCGCCAATTGAGATCGCTTGACCATTAAAAATATCTTGCGATGTTACTGTCACATCACCACTTAATGGCTTATTATTGACTTTTCGTGCCGTAGTCACATAGTTACCTTTAGCTTGATATTTATTATCTGCTTCAGATTTTGAGTAACTATAACCCGCTGCTTGGAAATTCCCTTTCCCCTGATATTTACTATCAGATTCTGCTTTAGTATAACTTTCGCCTTTAGTCGCATAATTTCCCGCAGGCTGATAACTTCCTTTTGGCTGATATTTATCCTCCGATTCTACTTTGGTATAGCTTTCGCCTTTATTAGCATAATTTCCAGTTGGGGCATAATTCCCTTTAGGTTGATATTTGGTATCAGATTCTGCTTTTGAATAACCATAGCCTTCAGCTTGATATTTACCTACTGGTTGAAAACGTTTATCTGCATCACCTTTAGAATAAGCACCAACATCATTTGCATTAATATCAGCTTTTAATTCAATCCATGCATTACCCGCGACTGGCTCAACATTATTATTTTCAATTTTAGACTGCCAAGCTTTATTTTTATGATAAACCACACTACGAATAGGGTAAGGTTTCCCCGCTTCCGACCACTTAGCAAACCCCTACAATTGCATTTCACCAATAGATTCAGTGATATCGTGAAATAAACTATTCATTTTTTCACGTTCAATATCTTTCGCAGCCGGATCAGTCACTTGGTCACGTTCATAATCATAACCATAGCCTTGTGTATAAGAGACAGAACCATCAGATTGTATTTCAACAGGTACAACTGTTTTATCCCCTTGTGTTGCAAAGGGGGTTTTAAATATTTTAGTCATAGGGATTATTCTCCGAAATTACTCTTCAGAAAGTTTTTACGATATTGACCATAACCAAAAGCTTTTTTGGTTATGATGCGATATTTGACACCTACACCTGAAGGGCGAGGCATTAAATCGAAGTTTTCTAATAAAAGACGTAAACGTTCATCTGGATTAAAATTAAAAACGTAATACATATACGTTATATCAAAAGGATCGAGTACAAAGACTTTGCTATCCTCACGCCAGAAAAAACGTTTAAGAAATTCGTTAATATTGGTTACGGTAGGACTTTGAGTGAGATTGAAATAACGCATTCTCACCAGCATTCTTTTTTGATCTAAAGTCAGCGATAAAGTGTAATCAGCATTTCGTCGAAAATTTGCTTTAAAATTGATTTTCTTTTTACCAAAACCAAAACCTATTTTATTTTTATCACTCGGTGGAATATCAATGCCTAAAGGCACATCTAAAATACGTGACCATACTGATAAACCAAAATCGTTAGCTGTATCAATATTAAATACATCTCGATACCAATTTTGCCAAAAAGTAACCGTAGATTGATTAAAGTAAGTGGCTTTTAAATGAGCTAATGCTTTTAATTTATCTGCATTTTCATATTGCCAGAGGATCGCTTTTAGTAGATCAGAATGAAAATCAAATTCTTGAATATTCATACGATCACCACTTGTACCGCCCCTTTTAGTAATCGGGCAATTTGATTAAGTTTGATAGGAATTAATGCAACATTCCAATTTTTTCCATCCGTTGAAAGCTCAACTTTAGTGACAAATAAATGAGGCTCAACCGCATTAACTGCTGCTGAAATTTCAAAAGGAGAAACTTCTCGCCCAACCACCAGCCCATTATCGCCATCTATTTCGCCCTGAACCCATTTCTCTAACGCATTAGGAATAATAGTTTGCGCATCAATATTGGATTTTTTTACAGACACACGGCAAAACACTGGCACTTCTTTCGGACGTGAAAACTTAATAGGATATTCTTGCCCACTTGCTGGCTCTATTACATTTATTTCAATATCACCATTAAATGCAGCGCCTATTGTTTTTGTTCTTAATAATGATTTAGCAATTTCATGGCTATCTCCACCTTCTACACACACATAAATGCTGTGAGGTAATAATGAGATACCATCGACAACCAACGCTTTATCATTAAAATTTTCACGAAAAGAAAGGGAATTAACTCCCTCTAATTCATATAACGAAGAGGTAATCGCTTCTGCAACACTGACGGTATTTTTAGCTAATGTTTGTTTACGCCGACGCCTTGCCTTTATATCTGACTCAGCATGGCGACCAACAACAGCATGGGTTAAGTTATTCACTTTTTCCCATCCTAATACAGAACTTGCTACTTTATTTAATTGCCCAACACCACAAGTAATAGGACCATATTCTTTAGCTCGCATATCGCCTTTAATTTTCCCATTATTAGCGATAATTAATGGTGATAATGTTTCAAAAATAGCACCTGTTATTGTGAGAGCCTGAGAGCCTTTAGGAATAATAGTACCGGGAATACCCGTAAACTCGACATCACTTAAATAGGAATGTGTGGCATTAATACGCTCTCCGCCCATTAACGCCCATATTGCATCGAGAAAAACACCACCAGCAATATCGGGATTTATTTGATTTGCAAGCTCGGCATTATTACGAACAATGGCATCTCTATTTTCAATTTCCATAGTTGCCAATACCCCTTGTGGGGTTTCTGGCGATAAATTAATAGATTGACCAAATACAGTGCGAAATTCATCTTCGACATTATTTCGTAACGTCGATGTGTCTGGAACAATCACCCCTTTATTATTAATATAACGATAGTCAGCCATTCAATGTAAATCCTCCATATATCGTGCGTATATCTGCCTGATATTTCAATGTCCCCTCTTCTAGAAAAGCATGGAAATAAGTGATAGCAACAACTTCCTCTATTTCTGCAATACGTTGTCGAAATGCCATTTCAAATAAAGGAATATCAACTTGTCGGCTAAATGTTGCAGACCAATAAGGAATTCCTTTATCTTTTTTATGTAGCATTTCACCGCGTACAGCTTTAATAAAATGCTGACAAAGATTTTTTACTGCATCATCGTTGTCACAAATTTGAAGGTTACCATCAGCACCTATCGCAAAATCATTCTGCTGGTTTATTGAAAATGTCCTCATATTGGACTCCCTGTATTATCTTTCCCTGATTGCACCCCACTATGAGTATGTGTTGAGCCGATATCTTTTCCGTTATGGCGCATCAGTCCACCTTGTGAATCGCTATTACCATTTACGGCATAATTACCGTTAACAGTCACATTGCCAGTAAATATCGTTTCAGGTGCATTGATTTCATATTTTGGGGCCTCTAATACAACTTTATCGTTGTGAAGAGAGAAACAGACTGAGCCATCCATTGATTGAATAACTAAGGCATCAATATTCTTCCCATCAATTGCCCATCCTTTGATCGTGTCAGGAAAAAACATCGCATCACTAAACGAATGTAATCGTGTTGTATTAGGTTGATCTTCCAAACCACCACGTTGAAAAATAAGGCTAATGTCGCGATCGCTCGCCTTTAGCCAGCCAAAGTCACCCGGTTTAATTGGCGCTCTAATAAAAAAACCGCCACCACCAAATCGAAACACGGGAATATTAGCAACCGGTGCCCGAGAAATTTTTTCATCATCCGTAGTCAACATCATGACCAAAGGTTTGATCATGGCTCGATTGGTTTGCTCATCATAATTAATGACGGTTGCGGGTAACATATCATCGGTATTCATCATTAAATGGCGAAATGCAGACGAAAAAGCCCCTGCCAATGAACCAACACTGGCAATATCATTATTGGGTTTACTCATAATTAAGCTCGTTTACAAGTTGCGGTATAAGTGAAATCTGCATCATGTGAAGCCACTTTAAATTCAAGCTGCTCAATAATGTAGTCACCATTTAGTGAGGTATTTAATTTGCTATCGAGGCGAAGCATTCCGCCTAATTCAGAGGTACTATCGATAAGATAACTCACCGTTAATCCACTTTCTGTGGCTTTGGGAATGCCAATCATACCTGAGTTCATATTCAAAATACGAAATCGGCTTTTTAATGCTTTATCATCATCTTTTACGAATAACGTATCATCATCAATAAAAGCTTTAACATTTCCCGACTCTTGTAAACGCTCTATTTGATGTAATGCCGAGCCACAATAATACCAATTAGCAATATTCTTATCGGTCGCCTGAAAATCCAATTTCACACCACAATCATTGGCAATGGCTAACGCGATTTCACTCAATTTTTGAATAGCGCCACCACTAGAGGAAATAATTTTTCCAGAACAATGATGGCTGGTTTTTGCAGATAACGTTACGGTGACATCCGGAGGAGAGTCTATTTCTGCACTGACAATATCGCCAATAAAAAGTGAGAATAACCCAGAGTTAATTCGACCAACTTCTAAATAAATTCGTCGAACTTGCTTATTTTTATTATAAGGACTTGTTTCCGTCAGCAAATAATCTCTTGTCTCGGTATTAAGCCCTGTAATAGCGATTTGACATTCGTTTTGTAATGGATTTGCATATTTCTTTCCTCCTGCAAATATACGCAATCCTTCATACCATTGAAGTCTTTCACCAACCTCAATCCCCACCCTTATTCGCCGAAGATCCATCTTCATCACTCCAATACACTAATGATTGTGTTTTTGTAAATTCCTCATACCACGGTAAAGCATCATTTTCTGTTAGAAAGATTAAATTAATCCCTTGGTTTAAATAGCGATAAGGGATAATAGGTGTATTAGCAACTAAGCGAATACCTGTAATAAGGACTTCTCCATCTCGCTCAATATCACAAAACATTGTTTGATTAGCGACTTTTAGCGTAAATATCCAATCAACACCGGCTATTTCGACAGAAAATCGCTGATTAGGAATAGCTTGTAATGGAATAACTTGCATTTTATCTATCTCCTATTTTTCTTTTTTTCCTGCTTGTGTTGATTTTTTACTTTTGACATTGCCACGATTAACTGTTGAGGTTTGCTTTGGTTTTTTGGTTGATTTAGAGGATTTTTTATTATATTCGGGCTCTATTGTTTTCCATTCTGTAAATTTAAGTTTTAATTCGATGGCATTCACTTTTTGGGGATCTTCATCGTGAGTCAAACTTTCTAACAACATTGGTTGATAAGTTTTAACTCTGGTTTGAATTCCCACTAATGTATGTTCATCATAAAGCTGCTTTATAATAGAATAACGATCTGCAATATCACCCGTTAATAGTAACTCGACATCTATACTAATAGGATTAATAATGACGTGGTCGCTACGATTTTCGCCATTTTCAACCGCAAATTTAATAACTTGATGACTATCCGTAATTGAAACTTTCATCGGATTAACACTATCAAATAGCGTTGTGAATGACTCTAAATCAAAGATCCTAACTTCAGTTATCATAATTAACTCTTTAATCCGCTAGAGTGTTGCTGTGAAATTTCTTTAGCATTTTTATCATACAATACTTCACCTACAGCTTTCGCAACAGCTGGGCCATCGGTGGCTTGTGTTTCAATTCTTATTTCACCAATTTGAACATTATTTTCATGTTTAGTGTTTGATTGGTTACTGATCATTTGGCTGGTCATCGGATTTAAACTATTTGTCGAAGACAGTGTTAATCCATTATTTAACGCATTTACATCTAGTACTGGATTGTAATACCGTGTTGCTGGTTTTGGCTGTGGTATGGTGTAATTGAGACTACCTTCATCAGATAATTGTCGCTCTACTTTTTGAACAACAGTGACCTCTTTTTCAGCATCGTCCATTCCCAAAAAGCTTTTTGCTGATTGCCAAATTCCTTTTATAGAATCAATACCTTCATTAACCCAACCTAATATTTTCTCTATATATTCCCACATCCAACTAAATACACTAACCACTGCATCAGAGACAAAAATAAAGACACTAATTATTGATTGCCCCCACTCGATAATATTATTAATGCCCGCATTAAGCGCTATAACGAATTGATTAAATGCGTCAGATATATAATTCCAAGCAGCAATAAATTGTTCAGCAATAACCTTTGAAGCAATCTTTAAAGATTGAACAAAAACTTGCCATGCTTCCCATACCACCATTATTGCGTCTTTAAGCGCGGGGTATTGATCCAAAATACTACCTATCATTGAATCATTACCATTAATAAAATTCATAATATCGTCATAGACGAGTTTAAATGCTGTCGCTAAGAGACCAATAACAGCTGCAATCGCTAATATAGGAAGCGCAGTTGCAAGTGTAGCAACTGCCGCAGACACCATCGCAGGCAGATAATAAATAGCAACAGCGCTACCAATAGCGGAGAAAAAACCGATAACAAAATCTTTATTCTCAATACAGAAATTAACTAATTTATCAAACCACGTTATTCCTTTTGCAAGAACAGGAATGATTATCTCCAAAAAGTTATTTTTTAATTGCCCCGCTAATTGATCAAATTTATTCATTACTGCATTAAGTTGAATAGAACTTTCGATACTTTCATCATTAATACCAGAGAACTGTTTTTGCACGCCCATTGTGCGCTCTAATTCTTCCCGACCTTTCATCATTAGTTCAATGGTTTTTTCATCCACAACACCCAATTTTTCCAGTTCTTTTTGGGCACCGTCAAAGCTCATCCCTTTGACTTTATCTGCGGTTTTTAAAAGTTGTTCAATAGGATCTTCTGTATCAGTAAATGCATTTGCCATTGCAGTTAAATCAGCTTGAGCGACTTCTTTTGTGCCTCCCATTTCAGCCATCGCCCCAGAAAAAGCATCGATATCGATAGCCGCGATACCTATCTTTTTACTTAGTTTATCTAGTGACTCTATTTCTTTGGCGCGATCTAATGAAGCAGTGAAAACCTTTTGCAAAGCTCCCGTAATATCCTTAACTCCCATGGCGTTAAGAATATAATCCTTCATTTTCTCTACGGTCTTTTGATAGCTTTTACCTGTCTCATCAACGCTCTCGCCTAATCGACGTTGAGCCTTTGCTTCTTTAATCGCAGCATCAATACCTTGAGTTTGCATTGTGCCAATAAAAGTATCGTAATCGGCACCTAATTGTTTAATCAGTGCATCAATAACAATTTTACTTTCTTTATTTTTCTTCTCTGCTTCAGTTAAAGATCCCAATTCATTATTCAGTGAGGATAGTTGATCCTCCATCGCATCATATTCAGCATTAAGACTTGCTAAAATGTGAGCTTCAGCTGCACCATTGTTATTGACCAATCCTCTTTGGTAATCTAACACCGACATAGAACTTTTCAGGTCATCAATACTTTGTGTTACTGAATTAATTTTATCTTGAGTTTCACTAATATTAAGATCGATATTTATTGGCTCATTGAGTGATAAGCCCAACATGCCCACTAAGGTTTCTTGCAAGAATTTATCAAACTCTTGCGTCCCCATTAGCGCACTTTTGATCATGCTTTGAATTGAATTTTCAATGGTTACAGAAGCAGTTGTAATTTCATCGCTATTAAATGAAATACTTATGTCATGATCTTCAGGTAATTCACCAAGATTGAGATGAATTTCTTGAACAAAGTTATAGAAACTAGTAATGCCGCCTGAAACCCCCTGCTCAATATTTTTCATTTCAGCAAGAATTTCATCTGCTGACTTTCTGATATTTGCTAATGCACTATCAGATACTTCAGCCTCCAACATCAGTACCTGAGAAAATACCTGTAATAGAGACATTATCTCTCCTTTGACGCCGCAAGCGCCTCGTTATAACGATTAGTAATCGCGATCTCCCACAGATCAAAGGCTTCTTCTAGATCTATGGTTGTTTTGAGTTCTGTGAAGGAGGCGAAACCCGCGGAGATGATGACTGCAAAGAAGCCATCAGCGTTTTTATAATCGACGGGAGAGAACCGCTGAACTTGCCTAGAAGGTATTGTAGGAAATTTTGGCTCCCGTCTTTGCCGAAAAAACTGGTGTTGTACTTCAGCATTTCGAGTTCAAGACGAATCAAAGCTTCCCCATCGGGCACATGATTATCAATTAATGTGCTGGTTTTTAGATAAATTTCTTGGCCTTCTTTTTCGATTGCAACATAAGCCATCATTTTTAACATGGCTTCTTTGCTAACTTCATAATCACCAATTTTGGGTGCATTTGATAAAGGGTATTTAGCAAGAATTTCTCGTCCAATCGTTGCAGGCAATCGGCTAATAATAAAAGTGTGTTCTTCACGATCACTATCAATAACAGTGATCTCTTTTGGTTTAATTAACATAATTAAATTCCATAAAAAAGGCGACCGAAGTCGCCATTAGATGAATAAGAATAACGCTAAAAATTAACGTGCTCTGACACGATCAAAGTCTTGGAAAATGAAGGTGTATTGCTTAGATTTAAGGCGAGCATTGTTTGATATTGAATTACCACGGCTACCATTAGTAATTCGGCCATTACGAGCAGTGGTAATAGAACCATCACCATAAGAAGCCACTAGTGTAATAATATCGCTTGCATGACGACGTCCTCGTCTTGCTGTATTTGCATCAAGCAAAATAGCCAAGTTTTCATCTTCTTCGCTTCCTGCTAATACGTTGATTGTCACAGTTTGAGGTGTAGGAGCCGACCAACTCACTAAATTACCATTAATATCTACTGCGGTTGCTGTAATATCGACAGCCGGTAAATCTAATGGATCACCCTCATCTGAAAATGTGGTAATAGGAATACCTGCAGGAAATGTGTTGCTTGCCTGAATAATTAAACTCAAACCTGTTGCTGAAATATCGTTCATTGTTTGTTCCTTAAACTAAATTGTGTGAGCCTTCAACTTTACGAACCCAATCGCCTTTACCGTAAATTAATACATATTTCATGGTGTATTCGGGTAAATTAGATGGACCTGTTTCTTCAACGATTTCAGCGTTGTACCAATAACCTTTGTTTTGTACATCGTGCCACGCTAAATCATCACCAGCTGCATCTGTAATTGCGATTTTTTGTACTTCAGTCAGCTTTTTACTGGTAAGAATAGTGCCATTGTTTAATGCTTTCGTAACAGCGCCGGCAATAACCATCATTGCTCTTGCTTCACCATCTTTATTAGCTGGAATACCGCGAGTGGAAAGTAATAAGCTTAACCATTGCTGTGCGATATAGGCTTTTAGCCATTGCTCATTACTATGAACACTCATATCTAATGGATTAGAGGCATTTCCACATAAAAATCCACGTTGATAGAAACTAATATCAGTGCCAGTAACAGCCGTTTCGCCATAATAGTTAATGCGTAATTTATCTAATCGATCAGCCGCAATATCTGTTTTAACTTGAGATGGGAAAGTAATACCGAATTGGCGATACATATAGTTAGTGGTCGCGTTTGTGCGATCAAAATCTGTTGCCGCCATAATTGCCATAGGTAGAGCTTGAACAAAAAAGCCATCATCTGTTTTTAAATTTAAGCCCGTTGATGCGGTACCGATTAATGCTTTACTGTAAATTTCGGCTTGTTTATCTGGAACTGACAAATAGAGCTGGTATTTTACATTTTCGCCTGCAATGTACTCTGCTAGTTCAACGCTTTGCTCGACCGTAAGTTCGGTCAAGAATGTTGCACTACCAAATGAATCAGAAATCGCTTCGGCAGCGATAAATGCTTGAAGAGCTGTTTGTGCAACATTACCTTCAGATGCCTCTCCGTCACTTAATCCCATAGCATCAGCTAAAGGCGAATGTTCCATAGTGATCGTCGCTTTTTCTTGTACACCACCACTCATCAAAAAAGCACCATCAAGTGCATTAAAAGTGACATAGCAATTTGCAAATTGAGGTTCACTTTCAGTGTTTAGTTTTTCTTGAATAAGAGAAGCAACATCTGCGTAAGACTCTGCATCTTTTAGAGAAATATCAGTAATATTTTTAGAGATATCACCGATAGTCAAAGTAAATGCACCTTCTTCAATCAGCTTTAATTTATCAAGAGTTGCTGCTGGTGTGCCAAATAATGTCGGTGCTCGACCTACAGGTTCAAAAGAAGCAATTTGTAGCTCTTTAGGTTTACTAATAGGCGCAGGGCTAACATAACTAAAATATTGGCGAGCAAACTTCGCTTCTGGTGATCCTGCACCAAGCAACTCATCCACTTGCCCACTGGCAAATTCAAGTACTTTCCCTGCTGGAATTTTAGGGTTTGTTGAGAAAATACGGGCTGTAAGTTTGCGCATAGGTGCAGCTGATGCACCAACAACCGCGCTCGCAATATCAATATAGCGAGTTTGTTTAATAGACATATTTATCCTTAAATACGAAATAGATTAGAAATAAGTAAATTTGTTGCAGCAGTGTCTAAAGATAACGTACTGGAAAAAGTGATATTAAAATCAAATGAAGGATTATGCTCATAGCTATTTCCAGCATTCATTATCGGCGCTCGTCTAATTTCGCTCGCTCGTTGTATCCCTATTCCCACTTTTCTCATTGATTCAACAAAAGACAACGAATTAATAATCATTCGAGTCATTCTAACTAAATCACCTGCTGTTAAATTTGGATGTTGTTTAATAAAACCTTGAACCTGAAACGTTAATTCAATCAGTTGTTGTTCTTTATGGTTTGCATTATTACCTTGAACATTGTAATTCCTTTTTTGCCAACCTTGGCCAACCTCCTTTATAGGGAAAAACATAATAATATTACTATCTTGTCTTTTCTCTGGCTGAAAACCAGCAATAACCTCAACATTAATATTTGCTGATTTAAATTGTTTTAATAGTTGTTCATGAATGGCAATATTAATATCATTATCTTTCATTTCACCTCCTTAATATAACTCTCCTTTTCTTTAAAAATATTTAATCCATTTTGTTTTATAAATAATTTTATTGATTATAAATTATTTAAAGGGCTTTTTAATTAATACACTCTTGGCGAATATAATCTTGTAACCCTAAAATTATCTGTTCTGATTGCGCAATTCGTTCTCTGAGTATCCAATAATTTCGGATAGCGGTGTCAGTAGGTCTGGCGGGGTTTGCATCAACCAAGCTGGTGGTGGAAGTGGCTGAGACTTTAGGACACTCGGCTTTGATATACACCCGCTCAGGAGCGCGCTCACTAATATCACGCAACTGATCAATTTCTTTTTTTGCATGAACAAGTTCCTGTAAATGACGATTATCAAGTTGATTAAGCCGATTTATTCTTAATCGATAATCTTTATTCTCTGCAATCTGCTGAATAAGAGATTGGTTAATATTATCGTATTCCTGTTGTAAGGATTTGTTTTTATCAATTAACCAAAGCAATCCTATTCCTAAGCATAAAATCGCTATTAGCATTATTTTTGATAAATAATTCATAGTAACAACCAAGCATCTTCAAACACTTTTTCTGAATAAGGTTGATAGCCAAGTTCAATATTAACAATCGCAACAGCTAAAGGAATGGTGACATTTTTTAATTGTGTATTAATTGGGTTATTAGCATCAATACCAATTTCTTTTGATGCTCGGCTAATATAGCCTTCTGTATTATTTTCGTTAGGTGGAGCATAACGGTTGATAATTGTTCTAATGGTATTTAAACCATATTTTTTCTGGTATGTCTGTAATAATTTGTAGATAGCTCGTATTCCATATTCAGATGAAATAAATTGGCAAAAGTCTTTATCTGTTTGCTCAAAGGATAATCCCTGCCATTTCGAACCATGCCGAATATTACCAGGGTTATTATTACGCTCACCTCGTGCTATTTTAGCCATTTTTAACTCCTGCTCTTCCTTTAAGGAGTTTACTCACGGAATCTACTCCGACATAGCCAATAAACACACTGGCTAAATAAGCAAACTCATGATTAATATTAAATAAAATTAGAATATCTTTAATAAACCAAGCAAACATTGCACACATCAGCCCATCTATAGAGGTTTTTTTCCATCCTCCGCCGTTATATAAACCTCGAAGAATAGCCATTCCTCCAGCTAGAGAGGCTGATATTCCTTGCTCTTTCATTGAAGAAAGAACGATAAATATCTGTTCCCATAGATCTGGATTTTCTTTCATTGTTTCTCATGGCTTACCTCCAATAGGAGGAACTGTAATAAATAATATACTCATCCACAGCACTTAAATTTAAGCACTGTTTTAACATGAGTATGTTTGTGTTTTATTTATCTAATTAGATAAATGGCGGATATAAAAAAAGACCACATTGTGGTCTTCAATTAAAAATAAAATTTAACAGATATCGTTAATTATCTTAGTTAAGAAAATCGAGATACAAAAAAACCCCACCGAAGTGAGGCTATTTATATTCTGTTGTGAGGTCTTTAGATACAAATCTCTCACTGTGGGGATATAGTATGCTTTTTTTTCCTGAAGGTCAACAACTAGTTTCTACAAAAATAAATAAACAAAGAAAATTATTACTTAACAGTTACTTCTTGAAGAATTTTTTCCGACAGAGACTCTTCTTTAAAGCATTCTTCAACTAAATGTTCAAATAGCGGCTTATAGTTACTGTACGCAACAGTTTTAGAAACACTCACTACCGCTTGTACTTGTTCTAATACTTCGCTGAATTTTAACCGAGGATACCCGCGTCCTGAACATTGATTACAAGGTTTGAAAACAGGCATGTCTTGTTTTTCGCTCTCTTTTTTATCTAAAATTTGACCACGCCCATGACAACGACATGCTAAACGAATTTCAGCTTTTCCCTTACATGTAGGGCAAACAACACGAGTTCTCTCTCTCACCTCACGGTAAGAGGTTTTATTTATTGGTTTAACTTTCAGCTTATCTTTAAGGTTTCGCTCAAGCCCTTTAACTGATTTTGAGGTGTAGCTTTTGGTGGTAAAAACTTCAACCTCAATAAATCCATTACAGCAATCAGGACACGCTTTCTTACTTGCGGCACTTCTTGCGTAATCCTGAAAAGCATAATTAGCAATAATCTGCAAAACTTTGGCTTTATCGTTTTCAGTTAATTTATCAATCGCTTTATATTGATAAACTTGGGTTAATGCGTATTGGTAAAGACTTTCTATCGCTTCGCTTGGGTTATTAATATTATGTTTAGCTAAAAACAGTTCTATTCCCATGCGCCCTTTTCGCGTTACTAGGCTAATTGATGTCATAACATCGGTGACTGAAAGTGAATCTACCGATTTAATGGTTCTTACATCATTTAATACAATGCTTTTTGGTGAAAAATATTTCGGTAAGTCTGCTAGTCTCATTTAATGCTCCTTTTGATTTCCTATCACTACTAATTGGTCATCCATGTACCACGACAAGGCATGGCATTTATGCATCTAAATCACCCGCATTTACGGCGTTATCTCAACGTGATTTTTACTTACCACTCTTGCATTGGTTTATTTAGTTACTTTTTTGTACTTTTCGCACTTTTATTAACTAATGGTTAATGCTATATTTTAACCGAAATGACGTCAAGCAGCAAAGGAAATTAACCAATGGTTAAAATTGATAATAAAACGGAGTTCACAAAAAGGCTTCAAGAAGCTTGCTTAGATTCGGGGATTGCTGGGCGTGGGTTAGGTAAAAGAATTACGGATGCACTCTCTGAACAAGGTATAAAAGTCAGTGCTCCAGCAGTGTGGAAATGGCTAAATAGCGAATCAATTCCCGATCCAACCAATATCTTAGCATTAAGTCAATGGCTTGATGTTCGTGCAGAGTGGTTAGAATATGGACGAGGTGCTAAAAAAAACGATGGTGTTTCAGTCAATGAAATGACACCTGTTGATGATTGGGATAATAATACACCGATAGAACGAGATGAAGTGGAGATCCCCTTCTATACTACTATTGAATTAGCTGCCGGTTTCGGAAGTTGTACCACGGATAATCAGAAGGTGGAGTTATTGAGATTTTCTCGTTCTACATTTAATCGCTATGGCGTTCAACCTAGTGATGCCGTTGCTTTTAAAGTTCATGGTGACAGTATGTCTCCTGTTATTCCTGATGGTTCAATTGTCACTATCAGTACAGGACATACAAAAATTGTTGATGGCGGTATTTATGCTATTCAACAAGGCGATCTTTTGAGAGTCAAAATTTTACATCGACTTCCCAATAATACCATTATCATCCGTAGCTATAACACTATTGATTACCCAGATGAGCGTTCTACATTAGAAGAAGTGAAAATTTTGGGTCGAGTATTTAATTGGTCCGTGATGGGTTGGTGATCGTGATAGATCGATAATCATAGTAATACACGAAAACACGACAATCTTTTATGTGGTGTTTTTTTAATATATATCCATAAAATTTACCCAAGAAAAAACCCGCTATCTCTTACGAGATAACGGGTTCTTATATGGTGCCGGCTACCGGAGTCGAACTGGTGACCTACTGATTACAAGTCAGTTGCTCTACCAACTGAGCTAAGCCGGCTAATTCTGGCGGAAGGATAGAGATTCGAACTCTAGGATGGTTTCCCATCGGCGGTTTTCAAGACCGCTGCCTTCAGCCACTCGGCCATCCTTCCATAGCGCGGAATTATGCCTATCTCTGACCCCGCTGTCTAGTCCTGATTATAAAAAAAATGACTTTTTTATCTGTTTGCTCAATCTTCAAACGCTTTCTGCTTAAAAAATGCTAACTCACTAATATAGTGGTTAATTTTTGATAACTAGAGATAAAAAATCATAGTGATATCGAGAGATAGATGGAGCAACCCAAAAGAGTTAAATAAAAATAAATAAGAGGAAAAATGAAAAATAGAATTATAGATAAGAAAAAACCCGCTATCTCTTGCGAGATAACGGGTTCTTATATGGTGCCGGCTACCGGAGTCGAACTGGTGACCTACTGATTACAAGTCAGTTGCTCTACCAACTGAGCTAAGCCGGCTAATTCTGGCGGAAGGATAGAGATTCGAACTCTAGGATGGTTTCCCATCGGCGGTTTTCAAGACCGCTGCCTTCAGCCACTCGGCCATCCTTCCATAGCGCGGAATTATGCCTATCTCTGACCCCGCTGTCTAGCTCCGATTGTAAAAAAATTGGATTTTTTTGTTTGTTTGCTCAAAGTTCATCCGAATATCCCTTTTAAAGTGATAACCTGTTAATATAATGACTGAATAATGGTGATTGTTTATTCAATTTTCTATTTTTAATTACATTGTCTCTTAAAGGCTCGCAAACTGAATGCGTACATTGAACCAACTCAAGCCAAATACACTGACTCGTCTATATGCCCTGTTTCTTCTTTTTATGGTCATATCGCTCTTTCTATACGCTTACAGTTATTTTGACACTTGGCTAGATAGCAAAAAAAACGCTATCAGCAATACGACTCACAAATTTGCTCGACAGGTTGAAGATTACCGTTACCACTCTAATCAGCTTTTTCAGCTATCAAATAAAATAACCGATACCTCGACGTTCCCTATATTGCGACTTAATCCAATAAGATTACGTTCTGATGTATTTTGGCTTGAAGGCCGAGATCAAACCGTAGATTCTATTATATTCGGCAAACCCAATGAGCAAACCTTTCAGTTAGCACAACGATTTGCAAATTCACTCGAAATTCTTTGGGGAGTGCGTAATGATTACAGTTCACTTTATTATCTAAATGGTAAAGGAAATGATCTTATCTTAATTACGACTCATTCTGTGCTTAAGCCGGAGCTCCGTTACAAGGAAAGCTATTTAACATTAACGGCTGAAAACAAACGATCTGAGTTATTGATGCAATCAACAGCATTAGATGAAAAAGAGAGTCTTTCTCCTATTAGGAAGATGTCTACGGAAAACATCTACTACTACACTTATCGTATTATGTTTAATGTACCGGGCCAGTTAACCAGCGTAGTGGCGTTTGATTTGCCTATCAATAACTTCTTGCCTTCAGAATTGTCTCCACACTACTTAAGACTACTTCCAACAGGCCTGCAATCTGTTTACGACAAAAATAGCATTGAAGTATCAACGGATGGCTCCTCACTGATTTTTTCTCAACCTATTGCAGGGATCCCCTATTCACTCTCTTATGAATACCCGTTGAAATCGATTATAAAAGAGATTGCCTACAAAAATATTTGGTTATTAATCAGCCTGATGGTATTTATTTCTATCTCCATTTTTGGCCATATCTATATTCGGAATAAGTACGTTTTCCCTTATATCTCTATGACTCGTAATCTACGGATAAAAGAAGAGATGACAAACGATATCATTTCGAACCTTCCGATAGGATTATTAGTCTATAACTTTTCCTCTAACCATAAGATTATTAGTAATAGTCATGCGGAAAAATTGCTGCCTCATATCGATTTATCTAAAATCCGCCAAATGGCAGTTGAGCACAATGGTTTAATCCAAACGGCTATCAACAACGAAATTTATGAAATAAGAACCAGTAATAATAATAATATTGACAATACATCATTATTCATATTTCTGAATAAAGATAACGAAGCATTAATCAATAAAAAATTACAACTTGCACAGCAAGAATATGAGAAAAACACCATCGCACGACGCAAGATTTTATCTAATATGTCATTAGAATTGATGCGTCCCATCAAAGATATAAATGAGATGGTTTATCAATTCAAAGAATTATTACCTGAAGATACTCATCAACAATTGCTTAGCTTATTATTAGAGAAAACAAATTACATTTCTGAGTGGATAGAAAACATTACATTAATTAATAAGTTAGAAAATCAAGAATGGAAAATTCATAAGGATGAATTTGAGCTTTCAACATTAGTTGAATCTATTCTGATAACATCATCACCTTTTATGATAAGAAAAGGCCTAACACTTTATTTCCACAATAATATAAGACCAGGCTTACTTTTAATTAACGATGGCCCTGCTTTAAGTAAGATTATTTTATCATTGATTAATTATGCCATTAGTACGACTAATTATGGAAAGATAACAGTTAATCTGAATTTAGTTCAAAATAAAGATAAAGAAGAAATACTTATTGATATTATTGACAGTGGAAGTGGGCTTACACCTCAAGACATTGCTAATATAAAATACCCATTTTTAGGTCAAGCTATGGGAGACAAATATTATTCTAATTCAGGTATCATTTTTTATTTGTGTCATTTGTTATGTAATAAAATACAGGGAGAATTAACTATTAAGAGCCAAGAAAGTATTGGTTCTCATTTCCGAATTGTACTCCCATACCAGCATATAGATACGGAAGAGCGAACATTTAACGTATTATTAGAGGGAATAAACGCAAAACTCGCCATAAAAAACCCTGAAATAGAAAAAATCATCTGCCAACAGCTTGATAAATATGGCGCTACATACTTTGATAAAAATAGAGAGAATCTTTATCCCGAATACGATATCATACTTAGGGATACACCGAATGATAACCCTGAATCTCCAACAATATTATTAATGAGCTCTATTGTTGGATTTGAAAAAATATCAAAAGATTTAATAAAGTGTAACTATAACTTCGGTGATCCTTTAATAGAGGCTATTACTTATTTAATTGAAGAAAATGAGTCATTTCCCCTAGATACAACTCAAGAGAGTATTTGGGATGAAAATAATAACCTTGATAAATACGAAGTAATTCTTAATAATTATAGGAAGAAGTTGAATGGTAGTGATTATAAGGAACTATTTATCAGTACTGTTCCTATTGATGTTGAAAAACTACACTTAGAAGCAACAAATAAAGACTTTCATTCTCTAGCCCAGACAGCTCATCGTCTAAAAGGGGTTTTTGCCATGTTAGATTTAGAATATCTCAAAGAAAGCTGTGAATATTTAGAGCATGACATAAAAAATCATAATGAATTAGAGATCAAAGAACGTATCACTCAACTGGATAAATGGATTCAACAGTTGCTGCAGCAAGGTAACAATTAAACATGAATAACCTTAATATTATTATTGCCGATGATCACCCAATCGTTTTATTCGGTATTCGTAAATCTTTAGAACAAATTGAATGGGTCAATGTTGTTGGTGAATTTGAAGATTCAACTTCACTTATCAATAACTTACCTAAGTTAAATGTGGATGCTTTAATTACTGACTTGTCTATGCCTGGCGATAAGTATGGTGATGGTATTACACTCATTAAGTACATTAAAAGACATTATCCTAATTTGTCGATTATCGTACTAACAATGAATAACAACCCAGCTATTTTGAGCGCAGTCCTTGATCTTGAAATTGAAGGTATTGTGCTTAAGCAAGGTGCTCCAACTGATCTGCCAAAAGCATTGGCTGCGCTGCAAAAAGGCAAGAAATTTATGCCTGAAAGCGTTGCGAAGCTACTTGAAAAAGTCAATGCGAATGGTTACGGCGATAAACGCTTATCACCAAAAGAGAGTGAAGTGCTGCGATTATTTGCTGAAGGTTTCCTCGTCACTGAAATCGCGAAGAAACTGAATCGTAGTATTAAAACGATTAGTAGTCAGAAAAAATCAGCCATGATGAAATTAGGTGTCGATAACGATATCGCATTACTTAATTACTTATCATCAGTGACTATTGATAAGGAAATTAACGGCCCAGATTAATTTCACCGTAGTTACCTTAGTCGCACCGATAAAATCAGGAAGCTCAACCCTTTGTGGGAGCTTCTCTGCTTTTTAGTCTTTCCTTTATCCCTCTTTCTCTTTGGGTTTACCTCTCTTTTTCCTTGTAATCTCCGCCTTGTTCACAAGCGCTTATAAGCTGTATAACTTATCCCTCTATTTCTTCATACCTTTATTAGTTTCAGTGCTCACAGAGCATTGTAGAGGCTTTATTGCCCTGCTTTTTAATCAATTTATCTTGTTATGACTCTGCTCTGTTTATCTATCAAAATGCTTTTTAAATACATCATTTTTCGCCTTGTTTGGGCTTAAAAATAAATAAAGACTAATAAATTAGTCTTTATTTACTCATTTTATCGTTCACGACCTAGAATTATTCTTTAGGAATATGCTTCACCAACACTTCTCTTAAAATAGAAAGTGAAACAGGTTTGGATACACAATCATTCATTCCGGCATCAATACAGCGTTGCTTCTCTTCGGCAATCGCATTCGCCGTCACTCCTATTACAGGCATATCGCTGCCTATTTCTCTTATATGTGTTGCCAACTGATAGCCATTCATGTTTGGCATATTGACATCCGTCAGAACGATATCAACATAGTTCTTAGCTAAATACGTTAATGCATCACAACCATCTTCTGCTGTTGCTGTATTAAAACCAATTTTTTTCAGTTGATCGGTCAACAATAAGCGGTTTATTGGATGATCATCGACAATAAGGATTGTTAAGCTTTGTAAGCTACAATCTGTAGTTTGCTCCACCATCTCCACACAATTTGCTTCAACTTTATTTTGTGGTAATTGCAGTATTATTTTTGTTAATTCATTTAGTTTATAAGTACTGCATACCCATACGTTCTCAGCTATTTTCTTCGATGGCTCAAAGTAGTGTTCGTTGATCCTAATAAATTGGCAGTTATCTTTTCTTGGTAGATCGTAGTCCGTAATAATAAAGTCGTTTGAAGAGATCGCCACTTCTTCAGTAAGTAATTCACAGCTCAAACCGAAATAACGAAGATATCGGCCAATAAAGCCTTCCAAATAAAGATTTTTAATATCTATAAAGCAACGAACATTACTTTCTTTATAAATATTCTGTTTAGAAGACGATTCTATTCCTTCTAAGGCTCCATAAAGGGGTATACGAACCGTAAAGCGGCTACCAATATTTTCTTGGGAAACAACACTAATATCCCCATCCATTAAGTTGATCAGTTTTTCACAAATGGCCAAACCTAATCCCGTTCCCTCTGATGCACTTTCTGTATTTTGAGATACTTGGAAGAATGGCTCAAACAGCTCATGCAATGCTTTATCGCTAATGCCTCGCCCTGTATCGTGAATATCAAAATAGAGATAATAATCATCTTTATAAAGATGTAAGGTAATACATCCCGTCGTGGTAAATTTGATACTGTTATTCAAAAGGTTAGAGATAACTTGTTGTACACGAACAGGATCGCTATTTACAATTTTTGGTACATCAGGTTCGATAAAACAGTAAATAGCCAAGTCTTTTTTCGCAATCAAAGGTAAATAGTTAGAAATAACAAAAGAGAGCACTTGGCGACAATTAAATGGCTTAATATCAATTTTTAACTGTTTAGATTCAATTTTCGAGAAATCGAGAATATCACTAATAATTTTTAGCAATAGCGATGAGGAGTTATCCATTGTCTTTAGTAATCGAGAAGTATCATCACTTTGTGTAAGCGACTGCAATAATTCTAGATTACCAATAATGCCATAAAGTGGTGTTCGTAATTCGTGGCTGACCGTTGCTAAAAACATCGATTTAGCTTGGTTAGCTTGCTCCGCAGCTGTCGCCATATTTTGTAGTGAGCGCTCCATTTTAACCCGTGCGCTAATATCCACTAAAACACAGATAGCCACATCCTCATTTTGATAACGTGAGTTAACAAAGCTTATTTGTAGATGATTACGATTGTTGGTCACTACATCGACCATATTGCTACTTTTCTCAGCAATAATAGAAAGGATATTTTGTTTATCGCTATGACTAAGCAAACGAAAATAGTTATGTGCTAGCTCGTTACTTAAGATGATCATACCATCGCGTATTCTAAGAATACTGATCCCGACTGGCGCTGATGCCACAATCTTATGGTTAAACTGTTCGTGCTCTTCTAGACGAGAGGCATTATTTTCGGCTGGAGAGAATATTTTTCTCTCAAAGATCCAGACGAAAATAAAAATCATAATGGCTGAGATAATATTTAAAATCAGCGCATTAAAAATCGTAAATTTAAATTCATTTAAAATTTGCTTGAGTGGTAATGAATACACCACGCTAAAAGATGAAGGTAATAATTTACGCTTAGCAACTAAGTCACTAAAGTCTTCATCAAAACCAAAATAAGGGGCACTGACATCAGGAGCCTGTTTAACGGTATGATAATTATTTTCTGCCGGATAGCTTAAAACAGTAGTATTTCTGCTATTAAGAAGATGAATTGAAATCACTCTATCTTTGGCAGGAGAAAAATATTCAAGACGAATAGCTCTTTCAATACCAATCAAACCAATAAATTTACCTGAGGCATAAACTGGCGACATAACATATAAAATGCCACTATCCCCTTTTGCATCTGGCACTATCCAATATTGGTTAACTTCTTTACCTTGTGCGCGTTGATTAACATAGTTACGTGTATTTTCGTAAACCATCTTTTTCAACATTTCAGTATCAACCGGGGAAGCACGTAAAGGGAAATTAATCATACACATGCTATGAGAGCCAACCATGAAGACTTGGTTTATCCCTTGTAATGCCGGAGTGTTATCTTTCCAATAATATAAGATGCTGTTAAAGGAGCGGAAATAGTTGTTTGTTTGCCCTTTAAATAATTCACAATCTGCGGTGTCATTAAGTTTATGAAGAGAGAATGGCCCTTCATAAAATAATGAGTTTTTCATGCCTGGGTTTAAGTTAATTTGTTCTTGGTGACGTTCTGCGAGGTATTGTAAATCACGGATAGTACCGGAGGTTTGCCTAAAGAAACTAAGAAGGTTGGTGTAGTTATTACTGTACTCTTGCCGAATATCAGACTTGGTATCATTAAAGATATTGATGAGGTAAAACATGGTTAGCAATGCACCCATCGCCCACAACATGATACCTAATATGCGAAAAAGGTAGCGGGAAATTTTTAACGATGTTTTAAAGGACGAGAGATATCTCAAACAACCACCCTAATCAATATTCCTACCGCACAAGAAACTTATTCTATTCTAGCAGAAGTTACTGAATGTCTGAATGATATGATCTTTATCATCAGGATAATTTTTTCTGATGATAAACTGATCCTACCACATAAAAAAAGCAGGCAATTATGCCTGCTTTCTTTTATTTATACATCACAATAATGATAAATATTATTCTTCGTCCGCATCATCTGCTAAATTTGAATCAGGTGCTTCTGATGACTCTTCGCTAATAACTTCATTAACTTCATCGTCATCTAATGCATCATCTTCATCTTCAACACGTTGCAAGCCAACGACCAACTCATCTTCTGTTGTACGAATTAAGGTAACACCTTGTGTATTACGTCCAACAATGCTGACTTCAGAAACACGTGTACGAACTAATGTACCCGCATTCGTGATCATCATAATCTGGTCAGTTTCTTCAACTTGAATTGCACCAACCACTTTACCGTTACGCTCACTCACTTTAATTGAGATAACGCCTTGTGTTGCACGATTCTTCGTTGGGTATTCGCTTTGAGCAGTACGTTTACCATAACCATTTTCAGTTACAGTTAAGATATCTCCTTCACCACGAGGGATGATCAGTGAAACCACTTTATCGTCATCGCTCAGTTTCATACCACGAACACCTGTCGCAGTACGACCCATTGGGCGAACACAATCTTCCGCAAAGCGAACCACTTTACCTTCCGCAGAGAACAGCATAACTTCGTTAGTGCTATCGGTTAAATCAACACCGATTAACTCATCGCCTTCATTTAAATTAACGGCAATGATACCTGCACTACGAGGACGGCTGAAATCTTGCAGAGGCGTTTTCTTCACGGTTCCGCTTGCCGTTGCCATAAAGACAAACTTACCTTCTTCATACTCTCTTACTGGCAAAATGGCGGTAATACGTTCATTTTGCTCAAGAGGTAATAAGTTGATAATTGGACGGCCACGAGCACCGCGACTTGCTTCTGGTAACTGGTAGACTTTCATCCAGTAGAGACGACCACGGCTTGAGAAGCATAAAATCGTGTCATGGGTGTTAGCCACCAATAGACGATCGATAAAGTCTTCTTCTTTAATTCTTGCTGCTGATTTACCTTTACCGCCACGACGCTGTGCTTCGTAATCGGTAAGCGGTTGATACTTAACGTAGCCTTGATGAGAAAGTGTCACAACAACATTTTCTTCATTGATCAAGTCTTCAATATTGATATCAGCCGTATTTTCAGTGATCTCAGTACGGCGAGGATCGTTATACTGATCTTTAACCGCATTTAGCTCTTCACGAATGACTTCCATCAGACGTTCTGGGCTTCTTAAGATATGTAGTAATTCAGCAATTTGGAGTAATAACTCACGATATTCATCTAACAGTTTTTCATGTTCAAGACCGGTTAGTTTCTGCAAACGCAGATCCAAAATGGCTTGAGCTTGTTGCTCTGTTAGATAGTACTTACCGTCATGCACGCCATATTGTGGCTCTAACCATTCAGGACGAGCAACATTGCTGTCGCCAGCACGCTCTAACATGGTAGAAACGCTACCTAAATCCCAAGGTTGTGCAATTAATGCCGCTTTTGCTTCTGCTGGATTTGGTGCTTGACGGATCATTTCAATAACTGGGTCAATGTTCGCCAATGCAACAGCCAGTGCTTCTAAGATATGAGCACGGTCACGCGCTTTGCGTAATTCGTAAATAGTACGACGAGTAACAACTTCACGACGGTGACGAATAAAGGCAGAGATAATTTCTTTTAGATTTAATAATTTTGGCTGGCCTTGGTGAAGCGCAACCATATTAATACCGAAAGAAACCTGCATTTGTGTTTGTGAGAATAAGTGATTTAATACCACTTCACCCACAGCATCACGTTTGATTTCAACGACAATACGCATACCGTCTTTATCAGACTCGTCACGTAATCCGCTAATACCTTCAATACGTTTATCTTTAACAAGCTCTGCAATTTTTTCAATTAAGCGAGCTTTATTCACCTGATAAGGAATTTCTGTCACGATAATAGTTTCGCGACCTGTTTTCTCATCAGTTTCGATGTCAGCCTGAGCACGGATATAAATTTTTCCGCGACCAGTACGGTAAGCATCTAGAATTCCTCTGCGACCATTAATAATAGCGGCAGTTGGGAAATCAGGCCCCGTAATATGTTCCATCAACTCTTCAATCGTGATGTCTTCGTTATCAACATAAGCAAGACAGCCGTCGATAACTTCGCCTAGGTTATGTGGAGGAATGTTTGTTGCCATTCCCACCGCAATCCCTGAAGAACCATTGACTAACAAGTTTGGAATACGGGTTGGCATTACTGCCGGAATATGTTCTGTTCCATCATAGTTAGGAACAAAATCAACCGTTTCTTTTTCCAAATCCGCCAGCAGTTCATGGGCGATTTTCGCCATACGAACTTCGGTATAACGCATCGCAGCAGCCGAGTCACCATCAACTGACCCGAAGTTACCCTGCCCGTCAACCAACATGTAACGCATAGAAAAAGGCTGTGCTAAACGAACAATCGTTTCATAAACAGCACTGTCACCGTGCGGGTGATATTTACCGATAACATCCCCAACAACACGGGCTGATTTTTTATAAGGTTTATTCCAATCGTTTCCTAGTACATTCATCGCGAAAAGCACTCGGCGGTGTACTGGCTTCAGTCCGTCTCGAACATCGGGTAATGCGCGTCCTACAATAACAGACATCGCATAATCCAAATATGAGCTTTTCAGCTCTTCTTCGATATTAACTGGTGTGATTTCTCTGGCAATGTCGCTCATGGAGCCACTGTCCCTCATACTACGGATTCAAAGGTTTAGAACTATACCACAAATCGCCAATTTTTGGAAAAAGGAAACAACTAAATTAATGATCGTTTCGCTATTCTCTTCGATTTCACCGTCTAACGTTGGTAGAATCATGGCAATATGAAAATAGGAGTAATACTTTCTGATGAATGATAAAACAACCTCTTTACATGCTAACGTGGATCAGCATGAAATCGACAAGTTTGAAAGCGTCGCATCACGGTGGTGGGATCTTGAAGGTGAATTTAAGCCATTACACCGTATCAACCCACTAAGACTCAACTATATTCAAGAACGCGCAGACGGCCTATTCGGAAAAAAAGTCCTAGATGTCGGTTGCGGCGGCGGTATTTTGTCTGAAAGTATGGCATGTGCTGGGGCTGAAGTAACAGGTCTTGATATGGGTACAGAGCCATTACAAGTTGCACGTTTGCACTCACTGGAATCAGGTATTCCTGTCACTTACATTCAAGATACTGTTGAAAACCACGCGAATGAAAACCCACAAACTTACGACGTCGTTACCTGTATGGAGATGTTAGAGCACGTTCCTGACCCTTCTTCTGTTGTAAGAGCCTGTGCAAAACTGGTAAAACCTGGTGGGCATGTTTTCTTCTCAACCATCAATCGTAATAAAAAAGCGTGGCTGATGCTGGTGGTAGGTGCGGAATATATTCTGAATATGGTACCTAAGGGCACACATGATGCTAATAAGTTTATTCGCCCGTCAGAATTACTTAGTTGGGTTGATGAAACCGATTTGCGTAGCAAAAATATGATTGGTTTACATTACAACCCGATCACTGACAAATTCCGATTAGCGCCAAATGTCGATGTGAATTATATGGTGCACACACAATCGACACATAACTCGAATTCGTGAAACTGAAAGTTTGATTTGGTTTAATAAAACATCAAACGATCACATTTTTTAAAATTGACTTTACATCGTTGTCACTTGAATTTGTGTTTCTTACTGCCTGTATTTATGCAGGGTACAGGCAGTTGTTAAAAAATTTATCCCCTATTTATCCACAGAAACAATCAGATTTGTACACTTGATCAATCTCTCAATTACCTTTATCTTGTTATCACCATTTGAACCAACCCCTATATATTGTGTTTCCTTAAATTTCACACCACAAGACTCCTTGGCACAGATTGTCATCGGGAGCGTTTTTTTGCGGTATAAAATTTCAGGTAACACTAATGCAAGAAAGGTGCATCGCTCATGAATCACAGCCTGCTCGTCACAAAACGTGATGGTCATAAAGAACGCATTGACTTAGACAAAATTCACCGTGTTATCGCCTGGGCCGCTGAAGGCCTAGAAAATGTCTCTGTATCTCAAGTTGAATTACGTTCTCAGATTCAGTTTTATGATGGTATCAAAACTGCTGATATCCATGAAACGCTGGTAAAAGCTGCTGCAGACTTAATCTCTGGTGAAACGCCTGATTATCAGTATCTCGCTGCCCGTCTTGCCGTATTTAATTTACGTAAAAAAGCGTATGGCCAATTTGAGCCACCAACACTGTATGAGCACGTTAAAAAATTAGTCGATTTAGGCAAATATGATCGCCATCTTCTTGAAGATTACACACAAGAAGAGTTCGAACAGATGAATAACTTTATTGTTCATCAACGTGATATGAACTTCTCCTATGCAGCGGTTAAACAATTAGAAGGTAAATACTTCGTTCAAAACCGTATTACAGGTGAAATTTACGAAAGCGCACAGTTTTTATATGTTTTAGTCGCTGCTTGCTTGTTCTCTCGTTATCCACAAGCAACACGTATGGACTATATCGAACGTTTCTATAATGCGATTTCAACCTTTAAAATCTCATTACCAACACCAATCATGGCGGGTGTAAGAACACCAACTCGTCAATTTAGCTCTTGTGTATTAATTGAGTGTGACGACAGCCTTGATTCTATCAATGCGACATCAAGTGCCATTGTGAAATATGTTTCTCAGCGTGCAGGTATTGGTATTAATGCAGGTCGCATTCGTGCATTAGGTAGTGCTATTCGTAATGGTGAAGCATTCCACACAGGTTGTATCCCTTTCTATAAACACTTCCAGACTGCGGTAAAATCTTGCTCGCAAGGTGGTGTTCGTGGTGGTGCGGCAACTTTATTCTATCCATTATGGCATTTAGAAGTTGAAAGCCTGCTGGTACTGAAAAATAACCGTGGTGTTGATGATAACCGTGTTCGTCATTTAGATTACGGCGTTCAGTTAAACAAATTAATGTATGAACGTTTAATCAAAGGTCAGGATATTACTTTATTCAGCCCTTCTGATGTCCCTGGTTTATATGATGCATTCTTTGCTGATCAAGATGAATTTGAACGTTTATACGTGCAATATGAGAAAGATAAGAGCATCCGCCAAAAACAAGTTAAAGCGGTTGAGTTATTCTCATTAATGATGCAAGAACGTGCATCAACTGGCCGTATTTACATTCAGAACGTTGACCATTGTAATACACATAGCCCATTTGATCCGGCAGTTGCACCAATTCGCCAATCAAACTTATGCTTAGAAATTGCACTGCCAACTAAACCATTAAATGATATTAAAGATCCTAATGGTGAAATTGCACTGTGTACGTTATCTGCATTTAACTTAGGCGCAATTGAAAATCTTGATGATTTAGAAGAACTTGCTCGTTTAGCCGTTCGCTCATTGGATGCACTGTTAGATTATCAAGATTACCCAATCTTAGCAGCAAAACAAGGTGCTATGGGTCGTCGCACCTTAGGTATTGGCGTTATTAACTTTGCTTATTATTTAGCAAAACACGGTGTTCGCTACTCTGATGGTAGTGCAAATAACTTAACTCATCGTGCATTTGAAGCAATTCAATACTATTTATTAAAAGCATCTAATGAATTAGCGAAAGAACAAGGCGCATGCCCATGGTTTAATGAAACCACTTACGCTGACGGTATTTTACCTATTGATACCTACAAAAAATCATTAGATGTACTGACAAAAGAACCTCTGCATTACGATTGGGAAAGTTTACGCAAAGATATTAAAGAGCACGGTTTACGTAACTCAACACTGTCTGCACTGATGCCATCAGAAACATCTTCACAGATTTCGAATGCAACAAATGGTATCGAACCACCGCGTGGTTATATCAGTATTAAAGCCTCTAAAGACGGTATTTTACGTCAAGTGGTTCCTGAGTATGAGCGTTTGAAAGGCGCTTATGAATTACTATGGCAAATGCCAAGTATTGAAGGTTACTTGCAGTTAGTGGGCATCATGCAGAAATTCGTTGACCAAGCTATTTCAGCGAACACTAACTACGATCCTACTCGTTTCCCTAGCGGTAAGGTTCCAATGAACCAACTGCTGAAAGATTTGCTGCTCGCTTACAAATACGGTGTGAAAACACTTTATTATCACAATACCCGTGACGGTGCAGATGATGTACAGGGTGATCTGGAAGAAGTCGTTGAGACGGAAGATTCAGATTGTGAAGGCGGCGCGTGTAAAATTTAATTGAGGAAGCTATGTCTTATACTACTTTTTCACAAGTTAAAAATGATCAACTTCAGGAGCCCATGTTTTTTGGGCAACCTGTTAACGTAGCGCGTTATGATCAGCAAAAATACCCTATTTTTGAAAAGCTAATTGAAAAACAGCTCTCTTTCTTCTGGCGTCCAGAAGAAGTGGACGTTTCTCGTGATCGCATTGACTACAATGCCTTA
Organism: Proteus sp. ZN5; assembly: GCF_011046025.1. GTDB lineage: Bacteria > Pseudomonadota > Gammaproteobacteria > Enterobacterales > Enterobacteriaceae > Proteus. The sequence goes on along the minus strand of NZ_CP047639.1, from coordinate 2,176,079 downwards.
CCTGATCATGAAAAACATATTTTTATTAGTAATTTAAAATATCAAACACTGTTGGATTCAATTCAAGGAAGAAGCCCTAACGTGGCATTCTTACCTTTGATCTCGATCCCAGAGTTAGAGACATGGATTGAGACATGGTCATTCTCTGAAACCATTCACTCACGCTCTTATACTCACATTATTCGTAATATTGTTAATGATCCGTCAGTTGTATTTGATGATATCGTTGAAAATGAAGAAATATTAAAACGCGCGCGTGATATTTCTTCTTATTATGATGAGTTAATCAAACTAACAAATCTTTATCACATGTATGGTGAAGGTGACCATCAAGTTAAAGATAAAACGATTCATGTCTCGTTACGCAAATTAAAGAAACAGCTTTATCTGTGCTTAATGAGCGTCAACGCACTAGAAGCGATCCGCTTCTATGTTAGCTTTGCCTGTTCATTTGCCTTTGCTGAACGTGAACTGATGGAAGGTAACGCGAAGATCATTCGTCTAATTGCTCGTGACGAAGCGCTACACTTAACAGGTACACAGCACATGCTGAATTTACTGCGTTCAGGCCAAGATGATCCTGAAATGGCAGAAATTGCAGCAGAATGTGAGCAAGAATGTTATGACCTGTTCGTTGAAGCCGCAGAGCAAGAAAAAGAATGGGCTGAATACCTATTCTCTGAAGGCTCTATGATTGGTTTGAATAAAGATATCCTTTGCCAATATGTTGAATATATTACCAATATTCGTATGCAAGCAGTGGGTCTTAAATTACCATTTAAAGCGCGTTCTAACCCTATTCCATGGATCAATGCATGGTTAGTGTCTGACAACGTTCAAGTGGCACCTCAAGAAGTTGAAGTCAGTTCTTACCTAGTGGGTCAAATCGATTCACAAGTTGATACTGATGATTTAAGTAACTTTGAACTGTAATACTGAGAAATAACACCGATACGTTATGGCATCTCATAAAGTGACCCTGCATCAGCAGGGTCTTTCAAAACCTTTAGAATTTCACACTGACACCCACCCCTCTTTGCTTGATGCATTAGAGCATGGGAAAGTCCAAGTCGAATACCAATGTCGCGAAGGCTATTGTGGCTCTTGTCGTCTGCGCCTAGTGAAAGGCAAAGTTTGTTATCGCAATGAACCTTTAGCGTTTATCCAAGCTGATGAAATCTTACCTTGTAGCTGTCATCCCATCAGTGATATCGAAATAGAAATATACTCTGAATAATTTGAATTATCTTAATTTGAGCTTTTTTCTAACACTCTTGTTCAACTTTGACTAAGGTTAAGTTAACACGATAAAAAAAGGAAAAGCATTATGAAATTAAAGTCTATTTTCTCAGTCATTGCTATTTCTACATCAATTCTGCTTGTTGCAGGCTGTTCAAGTCCACAAAAAATAGAAACAGTAAATGGGGAAACAATTTTAACGACGGATAAACCCCAAGAAGATGAAGCAACTGGATTAATTACCTACAAAGATTCAGAAACCGGACAAATTAAACAAATTAATCGTGATCAAATAAGACGAATGGTAGAGCTTGACGATTAACGCTTTTATAAACCCTTCTCTTAAAGCGCCAATTCATATTTATGATTGGCGTTTTTTTATTCACAAAATTTTTTTTGTAAACTAATAATTACACTATACGTAATTAAAATTTGACAGAAATTTGCCATTCTTATACTCTGCTTTTTAAGTAAATAAAATAGTCTAGTGAACAGAGGATCTTGTGAAGAATCGCACTATAGGCAGTGTTTTTATTGTTGCAGGAACAACAATTGGGGCAGGTATGTTGGCAATGCCACTGGCTGCTGTGGGTATTGGCTTTAGCACGATGATGCTATTGCTTGTTGGCTTATGGTTATTGATGAGCTATACCGCATTACTGCTGGTGGAAGTTTATCAATACAACGATCCTCATACTGGCCTTGGCTCTATTGCAAAACGCTATCTCGGTATCGGCGGTCAAGTTATCACTGGCCTCGCACTGTTGCTATTAATGTATGCGTTAACGACCGCTTATATTAGTGGTGCAGGTGAATTACTTTCGGCCACCCTTTCATCTTGGGTTGGTCATGAGCTTTCTGTCACTCAAGGTATTATTATCTTTACAGTGATTGGCGGGGCTGTAGTAGGAATTGGTACAACATCGGTTGACCTGATTAACCGTCTATTATTTACGGCAAAAGTTTTCTTCCTCATATTTATGCTCATTGTGATGTTACCTCACGTTGAGTCAGTAAATTTAACCTCAATGCCAGTGGCGTATGGGCTTATTCTTTCCGCTATTCCTGTGATTTTTACCTCATTTGGTTTCCACGGTAGTGTGCCAAGTATTGTAAGCTACATGAATGGGGATATTAAAAAGCTACGCATTATCTTTATTATTGGTAGTGCTATTCCGCTTGTTGCTTATATCTTATGGCAAATTGCCACATTAGGTGCCATCCCAACAAATACTTTTATGGGAATTATGGCGCAACAATCTGGATTAAATGGCTTACTGACAGCTATTCGTGATGTTGTTGCTACACCTCGCGTGAATATTGCAGTTAACTTATTTGCGGCATTGGCTTTGGCTACTTCATTCCTTGGTGTTGCATTAGGTCTATTTGATTATCTTGCAGATCTCTTTAAGCGCAGTAATCGCGCAACTGGGCGCGTTCAATCAAGCCTGTTAACCTTTGTTCCACCTTTAGTTTGTGCACTTTATTTCCCTAACTTTGTGCAAGCATTAGCTTATGCAGCTATCGCACTATCAATCTTAGCATTACTTCTACCCGCTTTATTAGTCTGGAAAGTTAGACAAGAACAAAACGGGGCTGATAAATACAAAGTTAAAGGAGGGAAAGGCGCATTAAGTATTGTGTTTATTTGTGGCCTGATAGTTATAGGCATTCAAATCGCCATCACTTTTGGTCTATTACCTCAAGTTGGCTAACTCATCCCTTTCTTATAGACGACAAAAAAGCAGGTGCTGATTTTAGACACCTGCTTTTTTTGATTCAGATATAGCGTCGAGATTAGAAACTTAAACCGGCACCCACATAGAAACCATCAGCTAATTTATTATTGCTTCTATTATGTGAGTTTTCGATTTCAATCACACGATAACCTGCATTGACATGCAATGGTTTAAATACCGTTAATTGTGCACCCACATCAGCTTCATAATAAGATTTGCTACCAGAGGTTAATCCTTCAGGAGATGCATAGGCTTCGCCATACACACTTAAAGAAGGCAGAACATTCCAGTTAAGACCCACACCACCCGCTAAAGCAGCACCATCATCACCATTTTTGGGTGCTAAATAGAGTGCTTTACCACCAACACTTGCTGAAAAAGGCCCTAATGGCAGAGCAAACTTTGCACCTAGGCTACCTAACTGACCATCATGATCACTACGAGCCCAGTTACCATTAAAAGAAAGACCCGCATTAGGATCACCTAAACCAGCGCGAACATCAGTATAATGTTCCCCTGCTTGAATATTCATTGATACTGCATTGGCATTTCCAGCCACAAACAGCGCACTTAACGCACCGACCAATAAATATTTTTTCATTGTTATTACTCCAGCAAATAATTGTCCTAACTTATAATTATACAACAAATTTATTAAACAACTTGACTCAAAATTGAAAGATAATCTGTAGAATTTTCAATCTATGTAAATAAGTTACGACTATCAATATTATTGGTCTAATTGGTTTTATTAATGAGTTTAATATTGCTAAAGTGGAATTGCAGTCAATATTAACCATAATAAGTATAAGGCTGTTCGCTTCGTTTTATTCACACATGCTATTTTTTAGAACGTTTACTATTTCATAAACTGGAGATATGTGATGGAAAAGAAAAAGCTAACAACGGCGTCAGGCGCACCTGTTGTAGACAATAATAACTCAATGACAGCAGGCCCTCGTGGTCCGATGTTACTTCAAGATGTCTGGTTTCTAGAAAAACTAGCTCACTTTGATCGTGAAGTTATCCCAGAAAGACGTATGCACGCAAAAGGCTCTGGTGCTTTTGGTACATTTAAAGTCACTCACGATATTACGAAATATACTCGCGCTAAAATTTTCTCTAAAGTGGGTAAAAAAACAGAAATGTTTGCCCGTTTTTCAACTGTTGCTGGTGAAAGAGGTGCCGCAGATGCCGAGCGTGATATTCGTGGCTTTGCGTTAAAATTTTATACCGAAGAGGGTAACTGGGATATGGTGGGTAACAACACCCCTGTTTTCTATCTTCGTGATGCCTTAAAATTCCCAGACTTAAACCACGTTGTAAAACGTGATCCTAAAACTAACCTACGCAATATGGCATATAAATGGGATTTTTTCTCTCATTTACCAGAAGCTTTACACCAATTAACCATTGATATGAGCGATCGTGGTTTACCACAAAGTTATCGTTTTATTCACGGTTTTGGTAGCCATACTTATAGCTTTATTAATAAAGACAATGAGCGTTTCTGGGTTAAATTTCATTTCCGTTGCCAACAAGGCATTAAAAACCTGATGGATGATGAGGCTGAGACTTTAGTCGGTAAAGATAGAGAAAGCTCGCAGCGTGATTTATTTGATGCTATTGAGCGTGGTGATTTCCCTCGCTGGAATTTACAAATTCAAGTAATGCCAGAAAAAGAAGCGTCAAAAGTTCCTTATAATCCTTTTGATTTAACTAAAGTTTGGCCTCATGCTGATTATCCATTAATTGATGTGGGCTATTTCGAGTTAAACCGTAACCCTGAAAACTACTTTTCTGATGTAGAGCAAGCGGCATTTAGCCCTGCTAATATTGTTCCGGGTATTGGTTTCTCTCCAGATAAGATGCTACAAGGCCGTCTATTCTCTTATGGTGATGCTCACCGTTATCGTTTAGGTGTTAATCATCATCAAATCCCTGTGAATGCACCACAATGCCCATTCCATAATTATCATCGTGATGGTGCAATGCGTGTTGATGGTAATAGTGGTAGCGGTATTACTTATGAGCCAAATAATGGCGGTATGTTCCAAGAACAGCCTAATTTTAAAGAGCCACCATTGTCCATCGAAGGTGCGGCAGATCACTGGAATCATCGTGAAGACGAAGATTATTTCAGCCAACCTCGCGCACTGTATGAATTACTGAGTGATGAAGAGCATCAACGTATGTTTTCTCGCATCGCAGGTGAGTTAATTCAAGCAAGTAAAGATACACAAAAACGCCAAATTGCCTTATTTAAGAAAGTCCATCCTGAATATGGCGCAGGCGTTGAAAAAGCAATGAAAGCGCTAGCAAAAAAAGACGCTAAGTAACTTATAATAAGAAGCCTTGTGAGCAACTCGGCAAAAATAATAAGGCACCTTCGGGTGTCTTTCTCTAATAATCTTTAGGACTTATTGTCTATTTTATGCTCATCATTTTAACCATGACGAACATAGATTTAAATTACTTTTATCTACCTTTTATATTAGAAATAGAATTTTGAGAGGAGGCTCGAAAAATACATCGATATTACTTCAACAGTTGCCCTTTCACCCATTGCTGCACTTGTTTACGAGAGATTTTAATTCCACCATTTTTAAGACTTTCAGGAAGTTGTAAGCAAGCAACAGGTCTTTGAAATCCGGCTAATCGGGAGTGATACCACTGTGGTAATTGATTGATGATTTCAATATCAGCATCAACAACTGCAACTGGACGTTGTCCAAATTCGGCATCATCGATAGGAACAACAAAAGATTGGCTAACACTTGGATGTGTATTAAGAATTTTTTCAATATCTTCCGGTTGGATCCCTTCACCAGCACTGAAAAAAAGATTGTCCAAACGGCCTAAAACACACCATTCTTCGGCACTAAAACAACCTTTATCTCGTGTTGAATACCAACCATCAGCCGTAAGCGATAGCGGTTTTAATTTACTATCAAACCAATACCCTAGTGCAACACTGTCAGACATTATCTGGAGTTCATCATCCACTAACCTAACTTCTTTGCCTTTTAGTGGAAGTCCTACTCCCGCTTTACCATCTGCACGCTTGGCACAAACGGTTGATGCCATTTCCGTCATACCGTAGCCACACCAGCATTGAATTCCCCAATGTTCTGCTTCTTGCGTTAGCTCAATAGGGATCATTGCTCCGCCTAATAAAACAGATTTTAGGGTAATAGGTTGTTGATTATCTTGTTGCGCTCTATTTTGTAAGAAGCGCCATAATTGTGTGGGAACTAAAGAGGCATGAGTACAACCTTGCAAAGCATCTACAAAAGGATGCATTTCGCGCACCACCAGCGTTGCTCCGCGTAATAACCAGCGCCAAAGTATACCTTGTCCTGAAACGTGAAATAGAGGCAAAGAGAGTAACCAACTATCCCCTTTTTCCAAAGGCATTAATGATAAAACACCCATTGCACTGCAAAGATGTGCGTCAAAGGTGTGTACCGCGGCTTTAGGCAAACCTGATGAGCCTGATGTCAAAATAAGTGTTGCCATACGAGATGGCGTCCATAGGACATCATTTACTGTTTGAGTTTTATATTGACGTGACGTGTTATCTAACTCCACACCACTAAGATCAAGCAATGTTGCATTTAAATCTAGCGGTGTTTCACTCAAATCAGCATAAAAATCAATGCCTAAGTGAGGTAATAATTCATCAAGTAAAGATTTTGGAAGCTGTGGATTTAAAGGTAATACCTTTGCACCACATTGAAAAACAGCGAGCAATGCGAAAACAAGATTAATGTGATTTTTTCCACGTAACAACACAGTGTTTTGTGTATCAACACCTTGTTTAGCAAAATTATTAGCTAACTGATTAATATGACAACTTAGTTGCTGCCATGTAATAGGTGAATTGCCTGAAATGATGGCCGTTTCATTTGGGGTTAATTGTGCCCAGTGATGCCACGGCCATTGCTTAAATGGAACTACTGTTGCCATACTGTCTCTAGCTGTTCAAGAGAGATAAGCGGAATATCCACATTTGGCCAAGATCGAATAAGTTGTTGTTTAATCAAATCAACCGTATCCAGCCCCGGAATGCTATTAGGCGTTAACCATTGTGCAATTCTGGCTAATTGAGTAAGCCCGAAACTACTTTCAATGCTTGAACTGATAATGGCATCTAACCCTAACGTATGTGCTTGTTTAACAAGCATTTGACAACGTTCAAGACTTCCCACTAACGTAGGTTTAATAACAATCGTTGTCACACCAGGTTGTGGTTTTACTTCAAAACCATCATCACGCACCGTTTCATCCCAAGCGATATTAATGCCGGTTGCTTGAGAAAAAGCCAGTGACTCTTCAGGTGTTTTACAAGGCTCTTCTAAAAACGCAATACGGTCACGCCATTGCGGATTAACATACTTCGCAAAGCCTTCTGCTTTTGCTGGTGTCCAGCTTCGATTGGCATCAAGTCTAAGTTTTAAGTCAGGGATAGCTTCTAATAACAGGTTAACGACTATTCCATCACGCACAGCTTCATATAAGCCAACCTTGATTTTAGCGACCTTTTCACCTTTCATATCATTAAGGCTTAAAATCAAATCATCAGGATCGCCATTACATAAGGGTGCAGCACGATAATTCGCGTCTTGTGGCAATGTATCTTCAAGCTCTGCTAATGCACAGCTAATACCAAAAGCTACACTTGGTAGTTCACTATGAACAGGGTTTTCACCCGCACACCAAGCTGTTAGCCAAGATTGTGTAGCCTCTTGTGCTTGTTCTAAAGTTTCACGGCTAAACTCAGGAAGAGGTGAAATTTCACCCCATCCTTGTTTGCCATTTTGCTCTAAACAGACAAGAAAACCATCACGCGTTTTTAGCCTTTGATAGCGCAGAACAACGCCTGCATCTACAGGTAGGCTGAATGAATAGAGTTTGGCGTTTCGCATTATGGGTTACGCTTAAATCGAGTGAAATCAGGTTGACGTTTTTCGTTAAAGGCGTTGCGACCTTCTTGACCTTCATCTGTCATATAGAACAGCATAGTTGCATTGCCTGCTAATTCTTGAAGGCCAGCTTGACCATCACAGTCTGCATTTAATGCGGCTTTCAGGCAACGTAATGCCATTGGGCTGTTTTCCAGCATTTCACGACACCAGCGTACAGTTTCTTTTTCAAGATCTGCGTAAGGAACAACGGTGTTAACCAAGCCCATTTCTAAAGCTTCTTTTGCATCATATTGACGGCATAAGAACCAGATTTCGCGTGCTTTCTTTTGACCAACAATACGAGCCATATAAGAAGCGCCCCAGCCCCCATCAAAAGAACCCACTTTAGGGCCAGTTTGACCAAAAATAGCGTTTTCAGCAGCGATAGTTAAGTCACACATCATATGAAGTACATGACCACCACCGATAGAGTAACCTGCAACCATTGCTACAACAGGTTTTGGACAAGTACGGATTTGGCGTTGGAAATCCAACACGTTCAGGTGATGAGTACCGCTATCATCGCGATATCCGCCGTAGTCGCCACGAATTTTTTGATCGCCACCTGCACAGAATGCTTTTTCACCCGCACCCGTTAAAATGATAGTACCAATTGTGTCATCATAACGTGCATCAGCTAATGCTTGGATCATCTCTTTCACTGTCAAAGGACGGAAAGCATTACGCACTTGCGGGCGGTTAATCGTAATTTTTGCAATGCCATCGACTGATTTATGATAGAGGATATCTTCAAAACCTTCAGAACAATCCTGCCATTCAATCGGTGCATATAATTTTTCTTCGCTCGGGTAAAGCATAATTAGGTTCCTTTAACCAAAGAGGGATAAAACATGATTTATCACCGCAGCATAAGCAACAGGCTGTGCCTGATGGGCATTATGACCAGCATGCGGGATAGTCGTTAATGGCAGCGAATATTGCTGCGCAATAGATTGAAATTTATTATCTTTTTCACCACAAAGCCAAATAAATGGCAAAGTGAGTTGCTGTAATTCTGTGACAAGCCAAGGCTGATGTCCTAAAGAAAGTGTTTCTAAACTTTCTGCAATACAAAAACCCGCATTACGGCAACGTTTTTCAACGAGTAACTGGCGTTTATCATCGCTTAAATCGGCAAATACTGGTTGCTGATACCACTGGGTCAATACATCGCTGATAGGCTCATTACGAAAACGTTCGGCCCAGCGCTTATCATGTGCAAGGCGATTTTGTCTTTCCGTTGCATCATATAAACCCGGATTTCCGCCTTCTACAATTAATCCCATTAATCCCGTAATATCACCAAAACATGCGTGATACATAGAAATTCTGCCACCTAACGAGTAGCCAATTAACCAATAGTGGTCAATACCTTGCTCTTTAAGTGTGTCTGTTAGTAATGCACTAACTTCAACAAAATCTTTCGCGCTGATAGATGCAGAACTACCATGACGAGGCAAATCAATCACAAGTGATGGATATTCATGGCAAGCCTGGATCACAGGCTCCCATTCACAACCTTCACCTAATAGCCCATGTAACCAGACTAACCAAGGCCCTTCATTATGGGTATTATATCGCTGACATGCTAAAGTCATGAGATGTTACCTGTTTTACCAGCTGATTTAATGTTTTTGCACCATCAGTATCATCAACAATTAATTCAATTAATGTCGTTGTTGGCGCCCCTGTCCAGCACGCCTGAACAGTCGTTAACAGTGCATCCCAATTTGTTGGTGATACATAATGCAAGCCAAACATTGCGGCTGCATGTTTGAAATTTAATGAGTGAGGCATACAGTAAAAGCGTTCTCGCTCTGCCTCTGGTGTTGGTAGCATTGAAAATATTTGCCCACCGTTATTATTCACTACGATAATAACATTAGGTGCATAAACTTGTTGATGCAACGCTAAACTATTTAAATCATACAGTGCAGATAAATCACCTAATATTGTTAATGTTGGCTTTTCTGTTGCACGATGAACACCCGCAGATGTTGAAATCAAACCATCAATACCACTCGCACCTCGATTGCTCATCACAGGATAACCTTGAGGAAGCTGAGCAAATGCATCAATTAATCGTACTATCAGACTATTGCCAACAAATAACTGTCCATCATTAGGAAGTAATTTATCTAATTGGTGCGCAACCTGTGCCTCACCAAAATAATCCGTTATTTCACTGACCTTTTGATACGTTTGTTTGGCTATATTAGTTAATGCATTTGTCCACGGTGAATTATCAACCGCAGGATGTGCCGTTAACCATTGCATTGGTGGTAATGTAAATTTCTCACCTTGGTGATGACCAGGATCTAAGCGTCCCGGAATAGGATCAATAACCCAATACGTTTTTGGTGAACATCCTACTTGCCATTGCAATAAGCGTTTGCCTGTTAAACTTGAACCAAATTGAATAACGATTTCAGCTTTATTTAATTCTGATTTTATATGTGGATTATTCAACCATAAATCGGCACAAGGTAACGGTTGCCCAGTTTGTGATAATACATCACCCAATAAAGGCCAACCTAATTGTGAAGCCCATTTTGCGACTTCAACACCCTCTTCTGGACTAATACGCCCGGCAATAACCACACCTTTTTTCTCACGCAATGCATTCCATTGAGGATGCATAGTGACAGAGGTAAAAAGTGTTTCTTGTAGCCACGGTTTATCACTTTGCCACCAATCCCCTAAAACTTCAGTCCATGGAGTCGATGTTTCAACATCATCACCATATAAAGGTTCTGCAAAAGGACAATTGACGTGCAATGCACCATGAACCAATGTATTCATTGCGTTATCAAGGGTAGAGACTAACCAGCTTGCAGAAATGTCTGCTGTTGGTCTTGGTAAAGAGAGTGTTTGTGAAGGATGCGTTGCAAAAATACCTTGCTGGCGAATAGCTTGGTTTGCACCACAATCAATTAATTCAGGTGGTCTATCTGCGGTTAAAAAGACAACTCGCTCACCCGTTAATCCTGCTTCAATCAAAGCCGGATATAAATTGGCAACGGCGGTTCCCGATGTCACGATCACAGCGACAGGCTCTTTAGTTGCTTTTGCGAGGCCCAAAGCTAAATGACCAAGACCACGCTCATCAAAATGTGTATGGCAAACTAACTTTTGATTGGCAGCCGCCGCAAGTGTTAAAGGGGTCGAACGAGATCCGGGGGCAATACAGATATGGCGTAAGCCATGACGAGTCAAAGTTTCGAGTATAACTTTAGCCCATTGGCGATTAAACGAACTATTAGACATTGATCATCCCAACAACGAAAACCTGCAATTGCTATTATAATATCTGTTCCTAAATACTTTTCCTTAGCCTAGTTCAATGAACAGAAGTTTTCGTTAAATAAATCGTTAAAGAAAACACTCAAAGAGTGCATTATTTAGGCTAATCATCCACTCTATTTTCAATGAGTTCTTTTTTATCGTTAAGAATAGGAATAAGTAGCGCTATCGCTCTAAAGGATAGCATCAATTAGTTAACAATTAGCAGTGGTTATTTGAAGAGTAGCACTAAATAACTGACTTTAAAAACTACTCATCAAATTTTGATTATTATGCTGATATTATTTACTCAAACTGAGATTATCTGTAAGAAATTAACTCTCTTTTTCCAGCAATGTGCGTAAACCTGCCGCTTTATTTTCGATTTCAGTCCACTCTTGCTGAGGATCAGATCCTGCAACGACTCCTGCACCAGCGTATAAAGTCAATGCATCATCGTGCAACTCACCACAACGTAAACTGACCGCAAATTCTGCATGGGGGAGAGATAAATATCCCGCAGAGCCTGCATACCAACGACGCTCGAAAGGTTCATGCTCACGAATAAATGCACGCGCGACACTTCTTGGTAAACCGCATACGGCCGCGGTTGGCTGTAATCGTTTTAAGCAATCGATGTCATCAGAGTCAATTAATTTACCATGTATATAACGACGAAGATGCTGCACTTTACGCAACCGGATAACATCTGCCGGTGAAACATCGATACCATCGACACCACCTTGTAATCGTTGACAAATATCATCAACGACAACCAGATTTTCATGTTGATTTTTCTTATCATTCATCAACCAATCTGCAAATTCAGTGGCTTGTTGTTCGTTATCAGAACTTGCGACTGTACCGGCTAACGCTTCGGTATAAAGCATCAACTCATCACGCTTATATAATCTTTCTGGTGTTGATCCCATAAATGCATCTGAAGGTGAAAACGCCAACATATAGTGATAGCAATGATGATTAACATCACGGCTTGCTTTCATAAATTGGATCGCTTTCAGCGGATTATCCAGAGTTAAGCATGTCGCTCTTGCAGGGACAACTTTTTCAAATAAACCTTGGCTAATTTCATCTAAGGCAATATTGAGATAGTGAGTCCACTGCTCTTGTGTTAAAGAGTGATTAACATGAGTAACAGAAACAGAAAGTGGTTCAATTTCTACGGCTTGATTTAATGTTTGCAGGAAATCTAATGTATCTTGCTTATCACCTTCATCCAACATATTTAGATGAACAGAAAGCTGTTGCTGGTAGCGTCTAATCTCAATGCGAGGCAAAAAAAGGTAGGCATCATCACCTTTTATTTTATCAATGCGGCCTGGAATAATGGTATCCCACGCATTTAAGCCCCAAATACGCACATCATCACTGTTTGCATCACAATGATGTAAACCTAAGAATTGGCAAGCATCTTGAATATGATTGAAACAGCATAATTGCCCACAAGCGGCGACTTCTTCATGCTCATCGCGATGTTGCCAATAAAATTGGGGATAATACGACTGTGCAGCAAGCCATGAGAGCAATGAAAATGAAACCTCTGATGGCAAGGTGACTTTCAAATGTAAAAGATTACCTTGTGCTGTCAGATTTATATTTTTAACTTTTTCGTACAGTGTCGAAAACACAGGATTAACCTTTTCCACTCCAAATACCCACAACTAATTAAAAGGGAGATTATACGTCTCTATACAAATTATCAAAGGGTTGATTAATTATAACCTTTGTCATTTATCAAAGTTTTGTATTTTTCATGTTACAAAGTAGATGCATTAATCTAAAAACTTAAATCGTGAACAAATCATTTAAGGCTGAACTGTATAGACGAAAAACATTATACATAAGAGGGGTTATATGGATACAACCATCTTTGAACAAGTAGATAAATTTATCGAAGCGCCCGATATTCCTAAAGTTGCACTCGGTTTAATATTAGGAATAGATATCGAAAATGGTCGATTACCGGGAATTGTGACTTCTCCTGATTTAATTAAGATAAAATCTTATATTAATAAAGCACTTTCACTTCCTTATAAATTAGATGATGTAATAGATTTTATTGGTTACAAGCAAATAAGCATAAAACAACTTTTACCAGAAAATATTTTATCTCTTTTTATCAAAATGCGAGAGCATGCCCTAGAATGGAATCAGATAGAATATGCAATAAAACAGCAAGCGATTGATTTAGAAATTATTGGTAGAGAAATTACTTCTATAGGTGAAAATATTATTACCTTTATTAATCAAATGCCGTTACTTACTAAAATATCAACAACTATGCATGATCTTTCTGAGCAAGAGTTAATCAACATAAAATATACCTCTCAAGATAAACAAGTTTCTACTCAACTTATTCATATATTAGAAAGCATGAAAGAAGATATTGAAATTGAACGAGATAAAACACTTAAATTAAAAGAGAGTTTATCTACATTCAGAAGTAAAATCATGGGCGGAAAAGATAGACAAAATATTGCTCATCATTCTATTTATCACGAGATTATTAATAAAAAAAGACTCATTAATGAATTTTATAATAAAAATAATGTGTTATTAAGTGATGAACGTGATTTACTGATTGAAGATATATCAATGCTCAAAGAGGAATATAAAAACTATGTTGCGCTTGCTTTTACTGGGCTTGCTGCGGGTATTATTGGTGTTATTATTACAGGCGGAATTTTTGGTGCAAAAGCAGAAAAGATACGTAAGAGAAAAAATCAATTAATCGATAAAGTAAAAAACCTCAATAAAGAGATAGATCTTTACGCCAATCTATCGCTATATTTGAATTCGCTTTATATTGAGTTAGAAGAAATAGAACAGCTTATCGAAGATACAAATATGGCACTAGAGCATATTGAATATGTTTGGCAAGCTATATTAACAGAGATAGAAGCATCAATTAATAATTTCAACAAAATAAACAATGCATTAGAGCTTATTAAGTTTAGTATTTATCTAGAAAAAATCATTTCACCTTGGTATATGGTAATTGGTTATTCAAAAGAGATCTTAATCTCTTTCGATAATGCTCTTTCTTCTTTTTACTCCTCAAATTAACAAAAGGAAATTGTTATGAATAATAATGAAACTCTCATCATTTCAGAAATACTTTTTGAGCATAATAAACTCTTTCATGCATATAGAAACATTCTTCACTTAAGTAATAATAAATGTTATATGAATAATGATTTTGACAATGAACTAACCTTATTCTTAGAAAAAAATAATAAAAACATTGAGAGAATCATTTATTTTTCTCTCGTTTTAAAAAGCCGATTAAGACAAAAATTACTCAATGATATATTTAAAACCATTAATGAAATTGATGAAGAGATAAAAAAGGAAACTCTTAATGCAGAGCTGAAATTCAAACTGGAAGTAGAAAAAAAAGAGATCATAGATATATATCTAAACGAGATAGACGAAACAAGCACTATAATTAGTGAGCATAATTTATTTTTATCAACAGAAATAAAGCAACTTAAAAAACAGTTTATTACTCATAAGATCACACCCTTTATCATAGATAAAAAGGATTTAATTAATCAACTAACGAAAAACATTTCAACTTTAGAGATAGATTCAGAAAAAACGAAGCAAGAACTGAATATCATTCGAGAAAGTGAAGAAATCCTAAATAAAAGATCTTTTCTCAATCTTTTCAAAAATTCGATTCCATTAAAATCAGAAATTGAAGGGCTTAATATTGAGTCTAAAGAGAAAAATCTGCTATCTTCATTGATAGAAATACTTAATAATTTATTTTCAACTTTAAGTCATGGTTTTTCTTATACTAAAATCGTTGAAACTCGCCACCAATTAACGACAAATTATCTAGAACAAATTAAACAACTCAACCAATTAAAAAACAAAAAGCAAAATGCCCTATTTGTTCTAAAACACTACTATAAACTAATTGATATCGACTATTACCTAAGAGTGTTTATTGAACAATTAGAACAATTAAATAAATATTGGAATAATATTAATTTACAATTTTACGAGTTAAAAAATAACATTTTGTTAACAGAAGATATTATTATTCCTCTATTTTCATTCTTAGATAATTTCTCTCTATATTACGACATTCCAGAAAAGATAAACAGTAATACACCTTAGCTAAAAAAAACGGCTCTATAATAAAGAGCCGTTTTACTGTCTTATTATCTAACAATATCGATTAATTTACTGCTGGAGCAATAATCGCAAAATTAGTTAACTCAATAAGTGGTTGTGGCCATACACCTAATGCAATAACAACAATTGCACAGATTAATGCAACAAATGTTGCCATATTTTGTGATGTTGTTGCAATCGCTGGAGTGTTGTCATTGTCTGGTTTACGTAAGAAAACGATAGCCGCAGCACGTAGGTAGTAGAATAAGCCAATCGCACTACCTAACACAACCATACCTGTTAGCCACCATAAACTTGAGCTGATGCCTGCAATGATGACATACAGTTTACCAATAAAGCCTAATGTAATTGGTACACCTGCCAATGATAACATCATCAGCGACATCACCACAGCAACCACAGGACGACGCCAGAATAATCCGCGGTAATCTTCCAGTGAATCCATTTCGCTTTCACGATAAGGACTAGAAGCTACTGCAATAGCACCAAACGCCCCTAAGCTTGCAAACAAGTAACCAGCTAAATAAATTTCAGCGGTTTCTTGCGCTAATACAGGGCTGTATTGCAATACAATTAATGCCACTAGCAGATAACCAAGATGCGATACTGAAGAGTAACCCAGTAAGCGCTTCACGCTCTTTTGCGTTAACGCCATGATGTTACCAAACAAGATAGAGGCAATTGCCATGAAACTTAAGATCATTCGTAAAGTTTCACTATCCGCAGCGGGCGCTTCAAGGAATAAACGCATAACAACCGCAAAAATACCAATCTTACTTGCTGTCGCTAAGAATGCGCCCGTTGGTGCTGGTGCACCTTGGTAAACATCGGGTGTCCACAGTTGGAATGGGAATAAAGATAATTTAAATCCAATTCCCACTAACATCATACCTAAACCTGCGAGTACTAATGGTTTATGGATATTGCTATCACTTAAACTTTGTCCCATCGCGGTAAAGGAGAGGTTTCCTGCTTCGGCATAGAGAAGTGCCATACCAAACAGTAAGAAAGAAGAAGCAGCTGCTGAAAGCAGCATATATTTAATACCTGCTTCCAAAGAAGGACGTTGTTGGAATGCATAACCGATAAGACCAAATAGTGGTAATGTCAGTAATTCAATACCAATAAACATCGATGCGAAGTGGTGAGCGGAAGAGAGTAAGATCCCCCCAATTACCGCAATCGCAATCAGCAAGTAAAACTCTTCTTTGTTATCTTGATAGCCTTCTAACCAAGGATAAGCAAAAGCAATAGTTCCAATACCAGAAAGGATCACTAGCGCGGTAAAGAAGCTAGAGTATCCATCAACATGGTAAAGCGTGGTAACGTCCACTACGCCTAATGCATTAACGTAATAGAGTGATCCCAGCGCAATGATGAAACCTGTTGCTGTCAAAGTGGCAATAGTAAAATGATCGCGTCGCCACGCAATGGACAGCATCACAACCACCACCGTCAATCCGACGATCAATAGCGGTAGCATTGCGATCAATTGTTCAGGAGTTATTGTCATGGCGAATTACGGCCTTACTGTTGAAATAGAAGCGGAATACCAAGTCTGGAGATTTTCCATCGCTGATATTGATGTGTCTAACACTGGTTGTGGGAAGAAGCCCAAGATAACCAGTAAAACAACCAATATGATCAGGATAAAGAACTCTCTCAGATCTAACCCTTTATAGGTTCTTTCAGCTGTTTTCGGTGAACCATAGTAAGCCTGTTGCATCATCCACAATGCGTAGACAGAAGCAAAGACTAAACCAAAGACCGAAATAATCGTGATCAGCTTAAAGTTGCCATAAGTACCAAACAGGATCATAAACTCACCAACGAAGTTACCTGTTCCTGGCATACCTAAAGAGGCAACCGCAAAGAACAGTGAAAACGCAGGTAAGAAACGGATGCTTTTCCACAATCCACCCATTTGATTCATATCACGCGTACCTAAGCGCTCATACAGCATGCCACACATGATAAACAGACCTGCAGCTGACAAACCATTGGTGATCATTTGAATAATCGCACCTTGGTAAGCCAATACAGAGCCGGCATAAATCGCAATCACGATAAAGCCCATGTGAGAAATACTACTGTAAGCCGCAAGACGTTTGATATCTGTCTGACGAAATGCCAGTAATGCTGCATAAAATACGGTAATTAAACCTAGCCACATCGCCACAGGTGCCAGTAACGCTGACGCTTCTGGGAAGAGCGGTAAGTTAAAACGTAATAGACCGTAAGCCGCTGTTTTTAACAAAATACCTGATAAGTCAACAGAGCCTGCTGTTGGTGCTTCTGCGTGAGCATCCGCTAACCAACCATGTACAGGAACAATTGGCATTTTCACTGCAAATGCAGCGAAGAAACCTAACATCAGGATAAATTGTAGTTCAGAGCTTAAAACAGTATGTGCTTGTAATAAGGTGTCATAATTAAACGTCCAAATACCTGTTTCACGGTAGAAGGCCACCGCAAGACCGATAATGGCCAGCAACATTAACAGACCACTTGCCTGTGTATAGATAAAGAATTTCGTTGCTGCACTAACATGTTTTTTATCGCTACTTCCTTTGTGTCCCCATAAAGAAATCAGGAAGTACATTGGGATCAACATCATTTCCCAGAAGAAGAAGAATAAGAACAAGTCAGTCGCTAAAAATACGCCCATTACACCTGCCAAGATCCACAGCAAGTTAAAATGGAAAGCACCTTGTGATGGCTGATTTTCACTCCACGATGAAAGTACCGCTAAGATACCTAAAATCGCAGTTAATACAGTCATCAGCAATGACATACCATCAAGTGCAAATTGGATATTAATCCCTAAAGCAGGGATCCACGGCACAAAGTAATACTCTGTCCAGCGTGGCGATCCATCAGCACTAAGTAGTTGATAATCGCCCTGCAACCAAAGTTGCACAGAAATAACGAGTGTTAATCCCATCGTCAGCAACGCAACCCAGCGAGGGACTTGCGAGCCGATTCGTTCAGCCTGCCAACTTAGCAGGCCACCGATGAAGGGAATAAGTATTAGCCAGGGTAATAACATGGCGCAATGTGTCCCTTAATTAAACCAGAAGCAGCAGAGCGATGACCAGCACTGCACCTAAACCGAGAGAAGCCGCATACCAACGTGCTAATCCATTCTCACTGAAACTTAATCCTTTATTGGTACCTTTAAGCAGGCAACCGAATAAATTAAAGAATTGGTTAACAGGATCATTTTGGATAAGCCACGCCGCCCCTTTATAAGGTTTGACAAACAGCACTTCATACAGTGCATCGAATCCCCAAGCATGGAACCACCATGTTGAGAAGAAACGACCTGTACGAGTATTGGCAACCTTAGAAACACATTGACGCTGTTTCAGGTATAACCACGCTGCAATGGCAACGCCTACTATCGCTACCACACCAGAAAGAATTTCTAACACATATTTACCATCGTGCGATGCGTTTCCTTCAGGGAAAACAGCACCTAACGGTTGAGTAATTAACGCACCGATAAATGTTGATAACAGTGCTAATACTGCTAATGGGAAAGTATGAGTAAACCCTTTAACTTGGTGTGCTTCGGTTTTGGTTTCACCATGGAATACGATGAAAATCAAACGGAAGGTATAAAGTGACGTAAATAACGCGCCAACTAAACCTGCAAGCATTAAGTTAAAATGCCCGTTTGAATACGCACCCCATAAGATTTCATCTTTACTGAAGAACCCTGCTGTTAACAGTGGTAATGCCGCTAATGCGCCACCACCAATTAGGAAGCAAGCATAAACAAATGGGATCTTCTTACGTAATCCGCCCATCTTAAAGATATTCTGTTCATGGTGGCAGGCAACAATCACCGAACCTGCTGATAAGAACAGTAATGCTTTAAAGAAAGCGTGAGTCATTAAGTGGAAAATTGCCGCATCCCATGCTTGAGCGCCTAAAGCCAAGAACATATAACCAATTTGGCTCATGGTTGAATAAGCAAGAATACGTTTGATATCTGTTTGTACTAAAGCTGCAAAGCCCGCTAACACTAATGTGACGGCACCGATAATGCCGACTAACTCCAGTACCTCTGGTGCCATTAAGAATAGCGCATTGCTACGTGCGACTAAGTACACACCCGCCGTGACCATGGTTGCGGCATGAATTAATGCAGATACAGGTGTTGGACCTGCCATTGCATCGGCTAACCAAGTTTGTAATGGAAGCTGTGCTGATTTACCTACTGCACCGCCTAATACCATCAACATTGCCCAGTTAATGACGCTTGAACCCACAGCTAATTGCTCAGGAGCCAGTACTGCCATTTCACGGAAGCTCAATGTACCTAATTGGTCAAACAGGATAAACATACCGATAGCTAAGAACACATCACCGATACGCGTTACGATAAACGCTTTCATCGCCGCTGCGCCATTAGCAGGATTGCTATAATAGAAACCAATTAACAGGTAACTACACAAACCAACCCCTTCCCAACCCATATACATCAGCATCATATTATCAGCCAGTACTAAGACGACCATACTTGCGATAAATAAGTTGGTATAAGCAAAGAAGCGAGAATACCCTTCTTCGCCTCGCATATACCAAGATGCATACATATGAATAAGGAAGCCAACACCGGTAATAACACCCAGCATTGTTAATGAAAGGCCATCAAGAACCAATGTAAACGGAATATTGAAATTCCCAGCTGACATCCAGTTCCATAAAGTCAGAACATAAGTTTCTTGCCCGTTAGCAAAGAAATCCATACCAGCCCAAAATGCAACAAGGGCAGATAAGCCAACAGAACCTGTACCAATCCATGCTGATACGTTTTCAGACCAACGACCACGTGAGAAAGCGAGCAGTAAGAATCCCAGCAGTGGTAGCAGAATGGTTAAATAGAGTATATTCATCCGCGCATCTCACTGACTGTATCGATATTGATATTTTGGCGATGTCTATGAAGCTGTAACAACAATGCCAGACCAATACTTGCCTCTGCCGCTGCCAAGCTGATTGCCAGAATATACATTATCTGACCATCCGTTTGACCCCAAAAGCTACCACCGACAACAAACGCCAGTGCAGCCGCATTAATCATAATTTCTAGTCCGATCAACATAAACAACAGGTTGCGGCGAAGTACTAAGCAGGTAAAACCTAACACAAACAGTACCGCAGCCAAGATCAAACCATGTTGAAGAGGTATCATTTTTGCTCCCCTGCGTTTTCGTTTTCGACGAGATCGTCATGGCTCTGATCACGACCAATGTGATAAGCAACTATTAGTCCAGACAATAGAAGAACAGATGCTAACTCAACAGCCAGAATATAAGGTCCAAATAAGCTAATACCGACCTCTTTCGCGCCAATCACTTCTCCCGCAATTTCGCCATGAGTCACACTGCTAATGGCGTACACTAACACCACAAGTAAAGTGAGAGATAAAAGTGCAGGCCCAATCCAAAACTTCGGTTGTAGCCATTTTTTCTCTTGATCAACGACGGATTTACCTAAGTTGAGCATCATCACCACGAAAACGAACAACACCATAATGGCGCCAGCGTAAACGATGATTTCTAATGCACCAGCAAAATAGGCACCTAACGAGAAGAAAACCACAGAGAGCGCAATCAATGAAATCACTAAGTACAGCAATGCATGTACTGGATTGGTATGAGTGATAACTCTCAATGTTGCAAGGATGGCAATCAGCCCCGCGATGTAAAATGCAAATTCCATGAATATCGCTCCTTACGGTAACAGGCTTTTGACATCGATAGGTTTAGCTTCATCATCCGCATCACCTTTGTCTTTGCCGTTAATCGCCATACCTGTTTTACGGTAAAAGTTATATTCAGGATATTTGCCGGGCCCAGAAATCAACAGATCGTCTTTTTCATAAACCAGATCCTGACGCTTAAACTCACCCATTTCGAAATCAGGCGTTAATTGCAGTGCCGTTGTTGGGCAAGCTTCTTCACATAAACCGCAGAAGATACAACGAGAAAAGTTGATACGGAAAAATTCCGGATACCAACGACCATCTTCATGTTCTGCTTTCTGTAATGAAATACAGCCAACTGGACAGACTGCTGCACACAAGTTACAAGCAACACAGCGCTCTTCACCATCAGGATCACGCGTCAACACAATACGTCCACGATAACGTGGTGCAACATTGACAGGTTCTTCCGGGTACATCTGTGTTTCACGTTTGGCAAAGGCATGTAAGCCAATCATCCAAATGCTTCGTACCTGGGTGCCGAAACCAGTCAATAACTCTTTTAAAGTCATGGTTCAATCACCCCTTATTGAGCGTTGTAAAGTATCACTGCAGCAGTTACCAGCAGATTAATAAGCGTTAACGGTAAGCAAATTTTCCAACCGAAAGACATCACTTGGTCGTAACGCGGACGCGGTAACGAAGCACGAATAAGGATAAACATCATCATGAAGAATCCTGTTTTCAGTGCAAACCAAATAAATGACGGTAAGAAAGGACCTTGCCAACCACCAAAGAATAACGTCACGATAAGACCTGATACCGCAACGATCCCGATATATTCACCAACAAAGAATAAACCGAATTTCATACCAGAATATTCAATGTGATAACCATCAGCTAGTTCTTGCTCTGCTTCTGGTTGGTCAAATGGGTGACGGTGACAAACAGCAACCCCTGCAATCGCAAACGTAATAAAGCCAAAGAATTGTGGGATGACATTCCACATATTTGCTTGTGAGTTTACGATGTCAGTCAGGTTAAAAGAGCCCGCTTGTGCAACAACACCTAAGATTGAGAGTCCTAAGAACACCTCATAACTTACGGTTTGTGCTGATGCACGCATTGCACCTAACAGTGAATATTTGTTATTACTTGACCAGCCTGCAAATAACACGGCATACACCGCAATACCTGCAACCATCAAGAAGAACAAAATACCAATGTTTAAGTCAGCGACAACCCATGTTGAGCTAACAGGTACAATTGCAAATGACAGCAGTAAAGATGAAAACGCAATCACTGGCGCAATGGTGAAGATAAAGCGGTCAGCAAATTTCGGGATCCAGTCCTCTTTAAAGAACATTTTGATCATATCCGCAATTAGCTGTGCTGAACCTGCATAACCTACACGGTTAGGCCCATAACGGTTTTGGAATAAGCCCAGTAAACGGCGTTCCCCCATACTCATAAAAGCACCACAAGTGACCACGACAAGCAAGATCACGACGGCTTTTAAAACGGTGAGTAAAATCTCTGTAACTTCAGGAGATAACCAGCTCATTATGCAATACCCCGCAGTTGACGAACCGATACACCCACCAGCGATGGAGAAATACCTGCCATACCTAACGGCAAGCCAATTTGACCTTGAGTCAGGTGAGCACTGATTTTCACTGGTAAGGTGAATTCACGGCCTTCGTAAGTAAACATCGCTTGCTGACCTTGAGTTAACGCTAATGCCTGTGCATCAGATTCACTCAATGTTAAGTAAGCCGTTTCCATACGAGATTGGATAACTTCAGCGCGTTGTGATAATTCTTCACTACCAAATAAACGGTAGCAAGGTGCAACAGTCCATTGATTTTTCTGTGCATTAAATGGTGCAGGAATATCAGTGAAGTAGCCAAGTGTATTATCACCACATTCGATTAAGCGCACACCTGGGTCGCCAAAGCGTAAGCTGCCCCCCACTTCTGCTTGGAATTTATTCCATGCTTGAGGTGAGTTCCAACCCGGTGCCCATGCAAATGGAATTTGCTGACGAGGTGCTGTTGGGCTGTTATTACCTTCCATTGAGAACGCAAATGGAGTGTCGATATCTTTTGGTTGACGCTGTTCATGAACAGACACATTTGCCAACATAGAAGTACGACCGCTATAACGATGCGGTTCACGAGCCAGTTTCTGTCCACGAATACGGAATGATGCATTCGGAGCAGCATCGACAATGCCTGCAAACTGAGGAAGACTGGTTGCACAATGCTCAATAACACTGTCTAACTGTGTCCAATCCAACGTTCTTTCATGCCATTGTGAATCAACAGCACTCAACCAACGCCAGCTTTCATGCATCACCACTTCTTTATTATAGAAAGAAGGTTCGTAAACTTGGAAGTAACGCTGTGCTCTGCCCTCTTGACTCACCATTGTTCCATCGCTTTCAGCGAATGAAGAAGCTGGGAGAACAAGATGTGCTTTCGCCATAATGTCTGTTTGCTGGTGGTCGATAACAATAACGTTATCTACTTTAGCAATCGCATCATCAATCACATCTGCATCGTAGTGACGATATAAATCGTTTTCCATTACAACAACAGTGTTAACTTGACCACTACGCATCATTTTTAATGCATCATCAAGTGGTTGTGCATTCATCATGGCAAGACCCATGCTGTTTGCATCATCAGCAACGAAAGAAAGCCCTACTTCATTACCTTTTGCTTTTAATGCAAACGCAATGTTAGCGGCTGCTTTGATAACGTCTTCGCTACCTGCATGACTACCACTGATAATTAATGGTTTCTTCGCTTGAGAAAGTGCTTGAACAACCATCTCGATATGTTTATTCAGCGCTTCATCAATGCCATCAACTGCGGGTGCTTCACCGTTAATGTTATTGGCAATTGCAAAACCTAAACGCGCTTGATCAACAACTGGTGCGCGATAACTCCATGCAGCAACATCATCAAGGCGAGTTTCATCAACATGAGTGACAAACAACGGATATTTTGCACGTTGCCCGATATTCATAATCGCAGCAATTTGCCAGTCAGCTACTTTCTGAGCGGCTGCCATTTCACGCGCTTTACCTTTCACTGCTTGACGTACAGACAATGCCATACGAGCACCGGTTTGTGTTAAATCTTCACCTAACACTAAAACAGCATCGTAATCTTCAATTTCACGCAGAGATGGGGTATGAACACCACCTTTTTGTAAAATATCTAACATTAAAGTCAATCGTTTTTGCTCTGATGCAGAGATACCACTATAGAAGTTTTCAGCACCAACAACTTCACGTAATGCGAAGTTACTTTCAATGCTTGCACGCGGGGAACCAATACCCACGATACGCTGACTTTTCTTCAGCATATCCGCAGCGGCTTGAGTCGCTTGAACAGCGTTAATTTCTAACCAGTTACTGCCTAAACGTTTTTTAGGCTGACGAGGTCTGCTTGCTAAATTCACATAGCCATAGCCAAAACGACCACGGTCACAAAGAAAATAGCGGTTTACAGTCCCGTTATAACGGTTTTCAATACGACGTAATTCACCATAGCGTTCACCTGGGCTTGTGTTACAACCCATGCTACAACCTTGACAAATACTTGGTGCAAACTGCATATCCCACTTACGGTTATAACGTGATGAGTGAGTTTTATCAGTGAACACACCTGTCGGACAAATTTCAACTAAGTTACCCGAGAATTCGCTCTCTAGTGTGCCATCTTCAACGCGTCCAAAGAAGACGTTGTTATGTGCACCAAAGACGCCCAGATCAGTACCATCAGCATAGTCTTTGTAGTAACGAACACAGCGGTAACAAGCAATACAACGGTTCATTTCATGAGAAATAAACGGTCCCAGATCTTGGTTTCTATGTGTACGCTTCGTAAAGCGATAGCGACGCATAGTATGACCGGTCATTACCGTCATATCTTGAAGGTGGCAGTTACCGCCTTCTTCACAAACTGGACAGTCATGAGGATGGTTTGTCATATACCATTCAACAACGCTTTCACGAAATTTCTTCGCTTCTTCGTCGTCAATAGAGATAAACGTGCCATCAGTCGCCGGTGTCATACAAGACATCACCAAACGACCTCGGGTATCCTCAGCATTTTGATACTGCTTCACCGCACACTGGCGGCAAGCGCCAACGCTTCCCAGCGCTGGGTGCCAGCAAAAATAAGGAATATCTAAGCCTAAATTAAGACAGGCTTCTAACAGGTTATCAGCCCCGTTAACTTCATATTCTTTGCCGTCTACATGAATCGTAGCCATAGTCAGCATGCTTCCCAAAGGCCTGCACAGCAGGCGTTAAACCTAGAATGTGTCGTGAAAAATTACCAGCGGCTTTTCAGCAAATTAGGCTGAATACCTCTGATCAAGTTGGCATTGGTATAATCTTCTTGAATAATGCCAGCCTCAAATTCTTCACGGAAATATTTAATGGCGCTTTGTAAAGGTTCTACTGCACCCGGTGCGTGAGCACAGAATGTGTGTCCCGGACTTAAAGAACGACATAAATGCTCAAGTGTTTCGATATCACCAGGGCGACCTTTACCGTTTTCTATCGCACGTAAGATTTCGACACTCCATGGCAAGCCATCACGACAAGGTGTACACCAGCCACAAGATTCACGAGCAAAGAACTCTTCTAAATTACGGGTTAATGAAACCATATTAATTTCATTATCTACCGCCATTGCAAGTGCTGTACCTAAACGGCTACCTGCTTTTGCAATCGTGCCAAAATCCATTGGGAGATCGAGGTGATCTTCCGTTAAGAAGTCAGTACCTGCGCCACCTGGTTGCCATGCTTTTAGCTTAAGACCATCACGCATACCGCCTGCGTAGTCTTCAAGGATCTCACGCGCTGTTGTACCAAATGGTAATTCCCATAAGCCCGGAAATTTCACGCGCCCCGAGAATCCCATTAATTTAGTACCCGCATCTGGGCTTTTGCCTTCACTTAAGCCGATATACCAATCTTTACCGTGTTCAATAATCGCAGGCACATTACACAGTGTTTCAACGTTATTGACACAAGTTGGTTTACCCCATACACCTGACGTTGCAGGGAATGGCGGTTTAGAGCGTGGGTTAGCACGACGACCTTCTAATGAGTTGATTAATGCTGTTTCTTCACCACAGATGTAACGACCTGCACCTGTGTGAACAAACAGTTCAAAATCAATTCCAGAACCAAAGATGTTTTTACCAAGAAAGCCTGCTGCTTTTGCTTCCTCAATGGCATGGCGTAAATTCTTAGCCGCTTCGATATATTCGCCACGAAGGAAAATATAGCCACGGTAAGCTTTTAGTGCGTGAGCGCCGATAATCATCCCTTCAATTAACAGATGTGGAAGTTCTTCCATTAAGAGGCGGTCTTTATAAGTACCTGGCTCCATTTCATCTGCGTTACAAAGGATGTAACGGATATTCATGCTTTCATCTTTTGGCATCAGGCTCCATTTCAAGCCTGTTGAGAATCCAGCACCACCACGACCTTTTAGACCAGCATCTTTAACTTCAGTGGTCACTTCCGTCGGTGACATACCTTTTAATGCTTTTTCTGCCGCTTTATAACCGTTTGTAGCACGGTATTCATCCAACCATACAGGCTGACGATCATCACGTAAGCGCCACGTTAGCGGGTGCGTTTCTGCGCTACGAATAATCGGTTTTGCTCCTGAAATTGCTGTCATGGATACTGCTCCAGTAACGTTTCAATCTCTTCAGGTTTAACAAAGCTGTGAGTATCGTCATCTACCATCATGGTAGGACCTTTATCACAATTACCTAAACAGCAGGTTGGCAGTAGCGTAAAGCGACCATCTGGTGTAGTTTGACCAGGAATGATATTAAGGTGCTTTTCAATCGCTGCCTGAATGCCTTGATAACCTGTAATATGACAAACCACGCTGTCACAAAAACGAATAATGTGACGGCCAACGGGTTGACGGAAAATTTGGCTGTAGAACGTAGCAACGCCTTCAACATCGCTTGCAGGGATCCCAAGAACATCCGCAATCGCATAAATTGCGCCATCTTCAACCCAACCGCGGTTCTTTTGCACAATTTTCAGTGCTTCAATAGAGGCTGCACGAGGATCTTCATAGTGATGTTTTTCTTGTTCAATTTCAGCACGTTCTTCTTCAGTTAAAACAAACGTTGCTTTCTTTGAATGCGTAACATCAACGATTTCGATCTGCACTGCATCATCTTTTTGGTTTAATTCATTTTGCATGATTAACGATCCACATCCGACATTACAAAATCAATACTTCCCAGATACACAATCAAGTCAGAAACCAGACTACCGCGGATAACCGCTGGGATTTGTTGCAAGTGAGCAAAGCTTGGCGTACGAATACGTGTGCGGTAGCTCATTGTGCTGCCATCACTGGTTAAGTAATAGCTGTTGATCCCTTTAGTGGCTTCAACCATCTGGAATGATTCATTAGCAGGCATAACAGGGCCCCATGAAACCTGTAAGAAGTGGTTAATCATGGTTTCGATATGCTGTAATGTGCGCTCTTTTGGTGGAGGCGTTGTCAGTGGATGGTCTGCTTTAAATGGCCCTTCTGGCATATTTTTATAGCACTGTTCCAAAATACGTAAGCTTTGGCGTAGTTCTTCTACTTTCAGCATTACGCGGTCATAACAGTCACCATTACTTGCAACAGGGATTTCAAATTCAAAGTTTTCATAACCTGAATATGGACGCCATTTACGGACGTCAAATTCAACGCCTGTTGAACGAAGACCTGCACCTGTCACACCCCAATCTAATGCTTCTTTAGCATTATATGAGGCAACACCAATAGTACGACCTTTCAAGATACTGTTTTGCAGTGCTGCTTTTACATAAGAATCTAGACGTTTTGGCATCCAATCTAAGAATTCACGTAATAAGCGTTCCCAACCGCGAGGTAAATCATGAGCAACACCACCGATACGGAACCATGCAGGGTGCATACGGAATCCAGTAATCGCTTCAACGATGTTGTAAACTTTCTGACGGTCAGTAAAGGCAAAGAACACCGGTGTCATTGCACCAACGTCTTGGATAAAGGTACTGATATACAGTAAGTGGCTATTAATACGGAATAGCTCTGACAGCATGACACGAATGACTTTAACGCGTTCAGGCACTTCAATACCGGCAAGTTTTTCGACTGCAAGTACATAAGGCATTTCGTTAACGCATCCGCCGAGATATTCGATTCGGTCTGTGTATGGGATATAACTGTGCCAAGATTGGCGCTCACCCATTTTTTCAGCACCACGGTGGTGATAACCCACATCAGGTACACAGTCGACGATTTCCTCGCCATCAAGCTGAAGAATAATACGGAATGCACCGTGAGATGATGGATGGTTAGGACCGAGGTTTAAGAACATAAAGTCCTCATTCTCAGTACCGCGTTTCATCCCCCACTCTTCAGGTTTAAATGTCAGCGATTCCATTTCCAGATCCTGTTTCTGCTTTGTCAGCACATAAGGATCGAACTCTGTCGCACGAGCTGGATAATCTTTACGCAGTGGATGACCTTCCCAATCAGGAAGCATCATAATACGACGTAAATTTGGATGCCCATTAAAGACAATCCCAAACATATCCCAGACTTCACGCTCATACCAATTCGAGTTAGGAAAGATAGATGTGATAGTCGGAACATTAAGATCATTTTCACTCAATGCGACTTTCAGCATGATATCTTTATTACGATCGATTGATATCAGATGATAGAAAACGGAAAAGTCTGCTGCAGGCAAGCCTTGACGATGCGTACGAAGACGCTCATCAAAACCATGCATATCAAACAGCATGACATAAGGTTTTGGTAAAGATTTGAGGTATAGCATTACCTCAATAAGTTGTTCCCGCTTTACCCAAACAACTGGCATGCCAGTACGAGTAGGCTGGAACGTAAACGCATCTGGCCCAAATTTCTGACGCAGTTCATTAACCACCTGATCATCAATATGATCGGTCGTTTCCCACGCTGGCCGAGCGCCTTTTTGCGCTATCTGATCGGTCATTTCTATTCACCACAACTTTGATCAGGGTTACTATGATCGCAACACATTGCTCTGGTTACGTCTTAGGCAAAAGCCTTTAAATTTCGTCAGGAGTACGCAGATTTTTCACTGCGATACGTTCACCGTGTTTTCTTTCTCGTTCTGATTGCATATTGGCACGGTAAACGCCTTGGTCGCCGACAACCCATGATAATGGGCGACGTTCTTTACCAATGGACTCTTGTAATAACATTAGTGCTTGCATGTAAGCTTCAGGGCGTGGTGGACATCCAGGAATATACACATCAACTGGAATGAATTTATCAACACCTTGCACTACTGAATAGATGTCGTACATACCACCAGAGTTTGCACATGCCCCCATAGAGATAACCCATTTAGGCTCTAGCATCTGGTCGTATAAACGTTGAATAACAGGCGCCATCTTAGTAAAGCAAGTACCCGCAACCACCATAAAGTCAGCTTGACGAGGTGATGCACGTAATACTTCTGAACCAAAACGAGCCACGTCATGCACAGCAGTAAATGACGTCACCATTTCAACGTAACAACAGGAAAGACCAAAGTTATATGGCCATAAAGAGTTTTTCCGTCCCCAGTTCACAACGTCATGCAACGCATGTTCCAGTTTTCCCATGTACACGCTGCGATGAACGTGAGCATCTAATGGGTCACTGACAATTTCCTGTGATTGCAGGGGATAACGGTCATTCTCACCGTTCGGATCTATGCGGGTGAGCGTATAATCCATTTCTAATGCCTCGCTTATTACTGCTGCGGATGTTTGCCGCTGGTTAATCGAACATGGCTTTTACTCGCAGTTTCACGGCGAGAGCGAACAGGCGTCCAATCTAATGCGCCTATGCGAACCAAGTAGAATAATCCAGCTAATAAAATAGCGATGAAGACTGACGCTTCAATAAAGCCTAACCAGCCAACTTCACGAACGGAAACAGCCCAGGCATAAAGAAACAGTGCTTCAACATCGAAAATAACGAAAAACATGGCAACTAAATAGAATTTAGCTGACATGCGCAGACGAGCGCTGCCAACAGAATCAAGACCAGATTCATAAGGAACATGCTTTGCCCTTGCCTGTGCGCGTCCGCCTAAATAGCGGGCACCCAACAACATGAGCGAACATAACCCCAATGCGCCTATGAGGAAGACAGCAAATGCCCAATGGTGGGCGATAACTTCGGTGGTTGTAGACATACTCATTGCTTACTCATCAAAGGTGGTGTCAATTAACCAACTCTTATCCGGCGGTTTACACCACATTTCTAATTACGAAAAAAAAGGCGAATTAAACAGACTTGCTAATTAAAGAAATAATAACAGTCTATTTATACCTTTCTTCTTTTTTAGAAAACTTTGCGACAAATCACTCAGTTTTCTATCGAGATTTAACAAATTTAACACTCATTTTTAACACCCAATTACTGGTTAATGCTAAAACGTGTCAGTTAACCGACAAACTTTATACTAACACGCTTAGTCTAACTGATAATTCGATTTTACTACACCAGTATCTCAGGAAAAACCTGATTCAACACAGGCAAATGTGCCTTATTTTCTTGATCAAACTCACAAAATAGTCGAAAAAACACTTAACTAGTTTAAAATTTATCCAAATTTTAACAAATTAACTTTCTAATATTGTGGAGGAGGTCAAATATCCGCTTAGATTTACTTTTTTATTCTCTTAAAACCTAGACAATCTTTTTATTTGTTAACAAATCCTACAAGTGATTAACCAAGGGGGAAGGTAAACATTTTTTTAACAAGCCGTTAAGGTAGTTATGGAATGAAATGTCACAAAGATAAATACATAAAACAACATAATTATTAACATAGTGTTACTATTTCAAAAAAAAGGCAAAAAAAAAACGGAAATAAATGCACTTCATTGCATCTATTCCCGTTTATCATTATTCATCACTATCCAGTTTTATTTGGCTCTTTTTTAATCTTTAATTTTTGTGTTTTAACGCTAAAAAATTCACACAATTATTAATGTGATTATTCAAGTTCTGTAGAGCTAATATCTTCAGGTGCAGTGACGGTATAAGGTGTTTTCTTGTTTTCAATCGCATTGAATACTGTTAACACCGCTTCATTTTGTTCATCAGAATTACGATATAACCAATATTGTGTTTCAGGTAAACGAGGTAACCCTTCGCTTTCGCCTAAAATACGTAAATCGGCATTCTGCATTTCAAGTGGACGTGCAGTAATACCCACTTCTGCATTAACCGCAGCACGAACAGCAGATAAAGAAGCAGCTTCATAGGCAATACGCCATTGAATTCCAGCGTCATCTAACGTGTTTATCGCTAATTGGCGGAATGGGTTAGTTTCATCCATTACAACTAAAGGAATCGGCTCATTCATTTGTAATTGGAAATCTGGCGCACAATGCCATAGCACTGGTGCAGTACGTAACGCTGTACGTGGGTGATGACCAATACGTGCTGTTGTTAATGCTAAATCAATTTCATGATTATCTAGCATTGTCTCAATATATTGAGAACGCTTAATACGCACATCAACCGCTAAACGTGGATACACTGACGCGATACGATTTAATAAAAACGGTAATAAAGTATCGACAGAGTCATCAGAAGCACCAATACGTAGCTCTCCTTCTGCATCGCTATACGTTAATGATGCCGTTGCATCATCATTCGCACGCAGAATTTGACGCGCATAACCTAACAGTTGTAGGCCATGCTCTGTTAAAAGTTTATTACGACCATGACGGGCGAAAAGCTCTCTACCCACCAATTGCTCTAAACGTTGCATCTGCTGACTCACAGCAGATTGGGTTCGACATACAGCAGCAGCGGCGGCTGCAAAAGTGTTCAAATCTGCTACAGCTACAAACGTTCTAAGCAGATCGAGGTCGAGATTCATTATCGGACGATTTGCATTAATCATTGTTTATTGTTCACTTATTTTTGATTTTTAAATTACATATACCTGGTGTTTTATATCAAAAGTCTAAAAAAGACTTCCGATTCAGACAGTACTCTACTCTGAAAAGGAGAGCAAAGACATACCGAATACTTTACATTTGTTTCTTATCGTTTACACCTCCTAGATGGAAAGGAATTGCATCTTTTTGTAACAAATTAAATTTTATTATCATTTTAAGCATTCACAAGAAAGAACTGTATACCGTCATCACAAGTTAGACGTAGATCATACTATATTGCTTTCTCATTCATAAATTTTAACATTTTGAAAATAATTTAAATTATCTTAACTATGCATTCAGGTTTAAGTATCTTCCCCTATAAACTAAATTTAAGATTTAAATTTAATTTATACTTAAACTAATTGATTGCTATAGAATAAAGTAGATTTAACCATATTATTTGAAAATTTAATATATTAAGTCAGATAATACAAATCCGATAAATTTATTCAATAATTGATTATGCAACATTTTGTCTACCTCTCTATCACATCAACTTATTTCTAATTACCACACTAAAAACCCCCTTTTCAATAGAATAATAATTCATATTATTCACCAAAACTGAAATATAAACCTGACATAATCAATACAATCAGTCATCAAAATAACATTCTAAGAATAAACTGACCTTTTACACCAAAAATTACCTAGCATCTTCAAAAGTTTGTAACGTAAGAGTAGAGTGATAGAACAGTTATTCGCTAGGACAGCCTTTTTATTTGTATCTTTCTATATGAATAGCAATTGGCGATAAATGTCGCTAAGTCGCCACAGTAGAGATACACGTCAGACCCTATTAGGTAAACGCGCTATGAATCAGATTAAAAAATCAAACAAACTCGAGCATGTCTGTTACGACATTAGAGGTCCGGTTTTGCAAGAAGCAAAACGTCTGGAAGAAGAAGGTAATAAAGTTTTAAAACTCAATATTGGTAACCCGGCACCTTTTGGCTTTGAAGCACCTGATGAAATATTAGTAGATGTTATTCGCAATCTACCAAGCTCACAGGGCTATAGTGATTCAAAAGGGCTATTCTCTGCACGCAAAGCAATCATGCAGCATTATCAAGCTCGTGACATGCGTGACGTCACTGTTGAAGATATTTATATTGGTAATGGTGTTTCTGAGTTAATCGTACAAGCGATGCAAGCTTTATTAAATAATGGCGATGAAATGCTTGTACCTGCGCCTGATTATCCATTGTGGACAGCAGCCGTTTCTCTTTCAGGAGGAAATGCGGTTCACTACATGTGTGATGAGCAACAAGGTTGGTTCCCTGATTTAGATGACATCCGCAGTAAAATCACAAAAAATACCCGCGGTATTGTTATTATCAATCCAAATAACCCAACAGGTGCGGTATATAGCAAAGACATTCTGATGGAAATCGTTGAAATTGCACGTCAACATGACCTGATTATCTTCGCTGACGAAATCTACGATAAAATTCTGTATGATGATGCTCAACATCATTCTATTGCTGCAATGGCGCCCGATTTATTGACCGTGACATTTAATGGTTTATCAAAAACCTATCGTGTTGCTGGTTTCCGTCAAGGCTGGATGGTATTAAACGGCCCTAAAAAACATGCTAAAAGCTATATTGAAGGCTTGAATATGTTAGCGTCTATGCGTTTATGTGCTAACGTTCCGATGCAACATGCCATTCAAACTGCATTAGGTGGCTATCAAAGTATTAGTGAATTTATTCTGCCAGGTGGTCGCTTATATGAACAACGCAATCGTGCTTGGGAACTGATCAATCAAATTCCGGGTGTTTCTTGTGTTAAACCTATGGGTGCATTGTATATGTTCCCTAAAATAGACCTTAACCGTTACAGTATTAAAGACGATCAAAAAATGATCCTCGATTTATTACTCCAAGAGAAAGTATTACTGGTACAAGGTACAGCCTTTAACTGGCCATACCCAGACCATTTCCGTATCGTTACTCTTCCGCGTGAAGACGATTTAGATATGGCAATTCAAAAATTCGGTCGCTTTATTGTCGGTTATCATCAATAAGATTACCTGCATATAAAATAAAACGCAGTATAACAACCAGTTATATTGCGTTTTTTTATTTTCTTTTCTATTAACGTTTACATCTACCTGTTATCCACTCACAATAATGCCTTCAATCACGCAATTGGGAGATATTATGAGTTACTTTTTTGCCCACCTTTCTCGCTTAAAACTCATTACTCGTTGGCCTTTAATGCGTAATATCCGCCAAGAAAATGTTTCTGAACACAGTTTACAAGTCGCTTTTGTCGCCCATGCCCTAGCGGTGATTAAAAATCGTAAATTTGGTGGTAATGTCAATGCTGAACGTATTGCATTACAAGCGATGTATCATGATGCCAGTGAAGTGATCACCGGTGATATGCCGACACCGATTAAGTACCATAATCCACAAATTGCTCATGAATATAAAAAAATAGAAAAATATGCCCAGCAAAAATTAATTGAAATGTTACCAGAAGAATTACAAGACGATTTTCGCCCTCTTATTGATGAGCAATTACATAGTGAGGAAGAAACCTTTATTGTCAAACAAGCTGATAGTTTATGTGCTTATTTAAAATGCCTTGAAGAGCTTGCCGCTGGTAATAGTGAATTTAATTTAGCCAAAAATCGCTTAGAAAAAACGTTAGCCGAAAGACATAGCCCAGAGATGGACTATTTTATGAAGGTATTTGTACCAGGGTTTAGTTTATCGCTTGATGAAATTAGTGAGTAAAAAAATCAGCTTATGATAATATATTATCGTAAGCTGATTTTTAATTAATTTTAATTGTTAAAAGTATTTTTATTATTAATAGACTGGAAGTAAGGTGAACTTTCGTACTGAATATGACTAATAGACCTTTCATTTTCTAGTTGAGGTTCATCTGTATGTATCTTTGATGAAATCCATAAATTCTTATCTAATTTTATTTTTTGAGTCGGTGGATTATTCTTTTTTTCAAAAGATGTATATTCTATTTCTTGTGGATATTTTGCAATACTATCATTAATACTTTCCTTCAAATTTTCAGCTGTAGACTTATTATAAATATGCCGAACACCTCTTTTCTCTTCATTTTTATTTAATAAATCTTTCTGTATTTGATTTAATTTTATCGGTTCACCTATCGTAACATTTGATTCAATTTTACTAAAAAAGCTGACAATATTATTTTTAATACTACTAATACTAGATGCTAATCTTGAAAAAATTGATTTACTTTTTTCATTAGAACCTATACCAACAACTTTTCCGCTATTATTAAGGACTTGAAATGTAATACCCATAATTATCTCTTTATCTATAAATAAATGTATAGACAAAGAATACACCTCTAATTTGAATTAATTTTCAGAAAAAAAACATCTATAAATAGATTATATATTACACATAAGAAACCTCTGACCAATAAATCATAACCACCCGTAAAACGGGTGGTTTGCTCTTGCCCTATAAGGGCTTGTTACCGACTGCGCCTAAATGACGCTGCTTTCTCTTCGTTCAAGCTAAGTGTCTTTGCTACTTTGGCTTACCCCTTGAAGGGGTTTTCATATTCTTTACTGCTCAATTTATCCGAGATTAAATCCGACTTTTCTTGCTCTCTGATATACTTTTGAATTGTGGCTTCATTGAGTCCAACTGTTGTGACATAGAACCCTTCCGCCCAAAACTTTCTGTTGCCAAATTTATATTTGAGATTGGCATGTCTATCAAAGATCATCAACGAACTTTTACCTTTCAAATATCCCATGAAACTTGATACGCATATCTTCGGTGGAATACTCACTAACATATGAACATGATCTGGCATAAGATGCCCTTCGATTATTTCCACACCTTTATATTTACAAAGGTCTCGAAGGATTTCACCTATACTTGAACGAATTTTATTAAAAATCACTTTCCGTCTATATTTCGGCGAAAAGACGATATGGTATTTACACAGCCACTTTGTATGTGCTGAGCTTTGTGCTTTAATGCCCATAAACACCTTTCCTTATTTAAGTTACGAATATTAGCTTGAACATCTATATCGTAACGGAAAGGTGTTTTTCTTGGTATAACCTTTAATACCCACCCGCATAGCGGGTGGTTTTATATTTAAGACGCTGACGCGACTTAAACTGGCTAAAGCCCATAATAAAAAACGCTGTTTATTAATTAACAAACAGCGTTTTTGCAAAACAAAAATATTGATAATTAGAATGGGAATAATAGCGGGATCAAGAACACGCTAATAAACATCACAATAATGGTAAATGGCACCCCAATCTTAATAAAGTCTGCAAACTTATAACCGCCGGGCTCAAGAATGAGTGTATTGACTGGTGATGAAACTGGCGTCATAAATGCGGCTGAAGCAGCCACACCGATCACCATTGCAAATGGTAATGGTGAAACATTCATTTGGTTTGCAGCGGCAATAGCAATTGGCGCCATTAATACTGCGGTTGCAGTATTCGAGATAAACAACCCAATTGATGCACAAAGTATAAATAAACACACCAACATCACTTGAGGACCGGCACTACCTGCAACATCCATTAAGCCATTTACAATAAGCTCAATACCGCCTGTTTTTTGCAATGCGGCAGCAAAAGGCATCATACCGACAATTAAAATAATACTTGGCCAATGAATGGAACGATAAGCACTTTCCATATCAATACAGCGGAACTTACCCATTAATAAACAAGCAATAAGTGCTGCAATAAAATTAGGGACTTCATTCGTCACCATTAATGCCACCATTAATGCTAACGAAAATAAGGCATGAGGTGCTTGAGATGAAGCAGGAGCAACCGTTTCAATTTCAGCAGCCAAATTTAATACGATAAAATTACGTGGTTTAGTTGATAAAATGCGAATAAGTTTCCAATCACCAATCACCAATAACACATCACCAAGGCGTAATGGCTCATCGACGATTTTACCCGGCAAGGCGCTTCCTTCACGGCGAATAGCAACGACGTTTAAGCCATAGCGAGTACGAAATTTAATTTCCCTTAATGATTTGCCTAATAATTCTGAATCAGGATTCATGGATACTTCAGCAAGCCCTACATCACGAGATTGTTCAGAAAAATATTCACCTCGTAGCACCATTGGCTCTAGCATCTGTTCACGGCAAAACTCACGTAAATCGACATCACTGGCTGACATATCAACTAATAAAACATCACGCTCTCTTAATTCAGTGCCACCGGTTGCGCTAACCATAACACGCCGAAACCGCCTCCAGCGTTCAATACCGACAACGTTTGCACCATAACGAGAACGTAAATGCAATTCATCAAGTGAATGACCGATAAGCGGAGAACCTTTACGAATGGCTAAACGACGAGCACGTCCTGCTAATTGATAATCACGAATAAGATCACGGAAAGTACGACGATAAGCTTCTTTTTGCTTGCCATTATCATTGTTTCCTAACCAACGCCGTACCACCAGCATATATAAAATACCAGCGAATAATACCGCGATACCAATAGGTGTAATGGAGAAAAATTGAAAACTTGGTAACCCTTCTCTAACTAGCTCACTGTTAACAACCATATTAGGAGGTGTTGCCACTAAGGTCATTAACCCACTAATAAGTCCAGCAAAACCTAACGGCATCATTAAACGCCCAGGGGATGTTTTCATTCGAGCAGCAACACTAAGCACAACTGGGATAAAGATGGCAACCACTCCCGTTGAACTCATGAAAGCACCTAGACTTGCAACACATATCATTAATAGCACAAGCATTTTAACTTCACTGCTACCCGCGACACGAACTAGCCAGTCTCCCATTTGATAAGCCACACCTGTTCTCACTAACCCTTCTCCAATAACAAAAAGAGCAGCAATAAGTAATACGTTAGGATCGCTAAATCCTACCGTGGCTTCATTTAATGAGAGAGTACCGCTAAGAACGAATGCAATGATGACAAGTAAAGCGACCACATCCATGCGGATTTTGTTGGTCGTAAAAAGGACAATAGCTATCAATAGCAGGCTTAAAACCCATAATAATTCGCTATTCAAAATGGCCTCGATCAGCAATAAGTGAAAACAGGTTAAGACATCAATTCACTACATTGATAAGTAGACCATTTTTACAACAATAAGTCTTCTAATATGATCAAAGAAAAGACTATCTTTTGTGCGTTATTGTCACTTTTTTAGCTTGCTTCTCGATTTGAATATCATTTAAAGAATCAATAATTAAATGAATCTCATTACGGCGAGGAAGAGAAAGAGGTGCATGAACAGCAACAACTTGGCATCCTGCATCTAAACCAGAATAAATACCCGCGGCTGCATCTTCAAAAACCACACAATCTTGTGGTAATAAACCCAATTTTTTGGCGCCTAAAAGATAAGGCTCAGGATTAGGTTTGCCTTTACTGATACATTCCGCTGTGACCCAATGCTTAGGTTCAGGGATACCTGTGACAGATTGGCGCGTTGAGGCAATAGGAACAGTACCTGATGTAACAATCGCCCAAGGAATATTTAAGTCATTAAGGCGGTTAATCAGTTCAATGGCACCCGGAAGCGGTGCTAACCCTTCGGTTTGTGTTGATTCTAATTTTTCTAACCAACGAAAAGTCTCTGTTATCTCTTGTTCGGTTGCATTAGGCATAAAATGGCGAATCGACTCAATGGCAGGTTTTCCATGGATGTATTCATTAATCTCTTGTGTTGATACACCTACGCGCTCACCAAATAGCGCCCAACAATGTTCAACAACCGGTAATGAATCAACTAATGTTCCATCAAGATCAAACAGAAAACCTTTACATGTGATTGCCATATTTTATGCCTACCTTTATCTTACAGTGGTGCGCTAATGATTACGCATTAAGTATTTGTTGAATTTCAACGGTGCTAAGGTGATATTGGCGAGGGCACGCTAACCAAACGTTAAGCATTCTTTGGTATTTCTCCCACATTGGTGTTTGAGAATTAAAACCATGACTACCACTATCGAAATGCGTGTAACGCCCTTCTGTATTCACCATAAAACGCACATAGCTAAGATAGCGGGATTCTGTCGCCGCATCAAAACCTATAAATGCGACACGGCGAGCATCAGGCATCTCTTGTTCTTTTAAGTTATCACGAGAAACTTGCAATGCATGGTACATTTCCATGACGTTAATAATGGTACGGCAGGTCTCTTCTGACATTTCATCGAAGTCACGGTCAAGTTCACGTAATTGTAATCCATACCCACGTTCAATAATTGTCTGATAGCGACGATAACGTTCAGCGTTATCAGGATCCATCATAGTCATCATTTTATATTGATTAGAGAGGATCAAGCGTTGTGCGTGTGTCATTTCCATCATTAATTCTCCAAAGAAATTATTGCAAGGATCATGTCATTAATCAAAAGTATTGAGTAGTACTAACTACGCGTTTTTTGATCTCAACGGGGTAATTCAGATGACAATCATGACAAACGAAGAAGGTAGAACAAATGTTCTACACATCATCAAGAAAAGAGCGATCGAGTTGCTTAAAAGCACGTTTCAATAAATGGGCTAAAGAAAGGTAAGTAGGTGTTTGCTCAACAGGGGCTAAAGCGATGCCAGCTTCTTCAAATTTCTCACGAATTTCATAAAACCAGCGTAATAACGTAGCTGGAAGTGGTGTTGCTGCACGTTTACCCAACCACCATAATCCTTGCATTGGCAAGCTACAAGCAAAAAGCGCGGTCGTAATTGCAGGCCCCAAATTACCACCTAATGCGATTTGCCATGTCATTGTAAAAATGGCGATAGGTGGCATATAGCGAATACCAAAGCGTGTGGCTTTGACAATACGGTTTTCAGGGAAAACAGGCGCTAACTGCTTTTCAACCGGCCAGGTTTTTAAATACTCGTTACCCAAACGAAGCTTCTTAAAAAAGCCGGGGGGAGTCACTGTCGGTTCGCTCATAATGACCTCAATCAATTTCTTCTGTAACTTTTAAAAAATATCTATAAAGAATAAAAATCTTTTAGTAGAATTAAGTATATTTTGTCTTTGTTGCCTTTACTCTGTATCCTGTGCCCATTCTAAAGGTTTGTGGCAATAAAGCGCTATATTTTGTTTGCCGGCGTGATTTTCAACCCTTTTCGTCGATTTTAACGCGAAAAGCTAATGGGTGAATAAAAATCGTCCAATTAATGATTGGCAACTATAATTAGCATCAAGTTTTTTACTTTAAGCATGATGCGCGTCATTAATGTCATCATAGGAATGCGATAGGCTTTTATGATTGACGTTTTATTAACCACCGTCTTTATAATATAAAAGACACTACGACAACAAGATAAATAGGTAATTCCATGTCAAGTAAGCTGGTGCTGGTACTGAACTGCGGTAGTTCTTCTCTTAAATTTGCAATTATCAACCCAGAAAATGGTGAAGAATTCCTGTCAGGTTTAGCTGAATGCTTCAACCTTCCTGAAGCCCGCCTGAAGTGGAAAATGGATGGACAAAAACACGAAGCTGCGTTAGGCGCAGGTGCTGCTCATAGCGAAGCATTAAACTTTATCGTAAATACTATTCTGGCTGAAAAACCAGAACTGTCTGCACAAATTGCTTCAATTGGTCACCGTATTGTTCACGGTGGTGAGAAATTCACTAAATCTGTCGTGATCACTGACGAAGTTATCAAAGGTATTGAAGCTGCTATCCCATTTGCTCCATTACATAACCCAGCT
Source organism: Proteus sp. ZN5 (assembly GCF_011046025.1). Lineage (GTDB taxonomy): Bacteria > Pseudomonadota > Gammaproteobacteria > Enterobacterales > Enterobacteriaceae > Proteus. Next base: position 2,135,218 of record NZ_CP047639.1, on the reverse strand, counting down.
CACCTTATTGGTATTGAAGAAGCGCGTAAAGCATTCCCTCATTTAATTGAAAAAATGGTTGCGGTATTTGACACTGCATTCCACCAAACAATGCCAGAAGAAGCTTATTTGTATGCTCTGCCATACAGCTTATATAAAGATCACAGCATCCGTCGTTACGGTGCTCACGGAACTAGCCATTTCTACGTTTCTCGTGAAGCCGCTAAAATGTTAAACAAACCTGTTGATGAACTGAACGTAATCACTTGCCACTTAGGTAATGGTGGTTCTGTTTCAGCTGTTGTTAACGGTAAATGTGTTGATACTTCTATGGGGCTGACTCCATTAGAAGGTTTAGTAATGGGTACTCGTAGTGGTGATATCGATCCTGCTATCGTGTTCCATTTACACGACACTTTAGGTATGAGCGTTGAAGACATCAACAAACTGCTAACTAAAGAATCTGGTCTGTTAGGTTTAACAGAAGTCACTAGTGACTGCCGTTATGTTGAAGATAACTACGACACTAAAGCAGATGCTAAACGTGCAATGGACGTTTACTGCCATCGTTTAGCGAAATACATCGGTTCTTACTGTGCACTGATGGAAGGTCGTTTAGATGCTATTATCTTCACTGGTGGTATCGGTGAAAACGCAGCAATGGTACGTGAATTATCTCTGAAAAAACTAGCTCTGTTAGGTTTTGAAGTGGATCATCAACGTAACTTAGATGCACGTTTCGGTAAATCAGGCACTATCACTACCGATAACAGCCGTCTTGCTGTTGTTATCCCAACTAACGAAGAGTTAGTTATCGCTCAGGACGCAAGTCGCCTGACCGCTTAAGTTCTTTGATGTACTGCCAGTGTCATGCTGGCAGTACTGTTTTACATAACGAGCAACCGATATTTAAAGAGGTTTCCGTGTCCCGTACAATTATGCTAGTCCCAACTGATACACGCGTAGGTTTAACCAGCGTCAGCTTGGGTGTTATCCGTTCTATGGAACAAAAAGGCGTTCGCCTTAGCGTGTTCAAGCCAATTGCACAACCTCGTGTAAAAGGCGCTTTAGATCAGACAACTGCGATTATCCGCTCTCACTCCACTATTCAATCATCAGAACCTTTAAACATGGATTATGTTGAGTCTCTACTCAGCTCAAACCAAAAAGATGTTCTAATGGAAGAAATTGTTGCTAGATACCATGAAAACACCGCTGATGCAGAAGTTATTCTCATCGAAGGTCTGGTACCTATGCGTAAGCATCCTTTTGCACAATCATTAAACTATGAAATTGCAAAAACATTAGGTGCTGAAATTGTTTTCGTGACTGCATTAGGTAACAACACTGTTGAACAGCTAAAAGAGCGTATCGAATTTGCGCGTGCTGAATTTGGCGGTGTAAAAAACCAAAACATCACAGGCGTTATTGTTAACAAACTAAATGCACCTGTTGATGATCAAGGCCGTACTCGCCCTGACTTATCTGAAATCTTTGATGATTCAAGTAAAGCGATTATCTCTAATGTCGATTTAAAAACCATTGAAAAAAATAGCCCACTGCCTTTACTGGGTTGCATTCCTTGGAACTTCGATTTAATCGCCACTCGTGCAACAGATATGGCAAAACACTTAAATGCGACTATCGTCAATAAAGGCGATATTGAAACCCGTCGTATTAAGTCTGTAACTTTCTGTGCTCGTAGTATTCCACACATGTTAGAGCATTTCCGTCCAGGTTCACTTTTAGTGACTTCAGCGGATCGCCCAGATGTATTAGTTTCAGCATGCCTTGCAGCAATGAATGGCGTTGAAATTGGTGCAATCCTACTAACAGGTGGTTACCAAATCGATGCTCCTATCAAACAACTTTGTGAACGTGCATTCGAAACTGGCTTACCAATCTTTATGGTTAATGCGAACACTTGGCAGACCTCTTTAAATCTGCAAAGCTTTAGCTTAGAAGTACCTGCTGATGACCATGAGCGCATTGAAAAAATTCAGAACTACGTTGCTCAACATATCAATACACAATGGATTGATTCACTGACTGCTAACTCTGAACGCCCTAACCGTTTATCACCACCAGCATTCCGTTATCAATTAACAGAATTAGCACGTAAAGCGAAAAAACGTATCGTTTTACCAGAAGGTGATGAGCCACGTACTGTTAAAGCAGCAGCAATTTGTGCTGAGCGTGGTATCGCAACTTGCGTACTGTTAGGCGATCCTGAAGAAATTCGTCGTGTAGCAACCGCACAAGGTGTTGAATTAGGCACAGGCATTGAGTTAGTCAATCCTAAAGAAGTACGTGAAATCTATGTACCTCGCTTAGTTGAACTGCGCAAAAATAAAGGTATGACAGAAGTTGTTGCTCGTGAACAGTTAGAAGATAACGTTGTTCTCGGCACATTAATGCTGGAAAAAGGTGAAGTAGACGGCCTAGTTTCTGGTGCTGTTCATACAACAGCTAACACTATTCGCCCACCACTACAGTTAATCAAAACTGCACCAGGTAGCTCATTAGTGTCTTCTGTGTTCTTTATGCTGTTACCAGAACAAGTTTATGTTTATGGTGACTGTGCAATTAACCCAGATCCAACAGCAGAACAACTGGCTGAAATCGCAATCCAATCTGCAGACTCTGCAATTGCATTCGGTATTGACCCTCGCGTTGCGATGATCTCTTATTCTACTGGTAACTCTGGTGCAGGTAGCGATGTAGAGAAAGTTCGTGAAGCGACACGTTTAGCACAAGAAAAACGCCCTGATCTGATGATTGATGGTCCTTTACAATACGACGCAGCTGTTATGGCTGATGTTGCTAAATCTAAAGCGCCAAACTCACCAGTTGCAGGTAAAGCGACTGTGTTTATCTTCCCTGATCTGAACACCGGTAATACCACTTATAAAGCGGTACAACGTTCAGCTGACTTGGTTTCAATTGGACCAATGTTACAAGGTATGCGTAAACCAGTGAATGACCTTTCTCGTGGTGCATTAGTAGACGATATCGTCTACACCGTTGCGTTGACAGCGATTCAAGCAAGCCAACAAGAAAACGCATAATTATTGAAGTTCGCTTCAAATAAAAAAACGCCAGATGATTAATTTCATTTGGCGTTTTTTATTCTACAGATTTTTTATTTGAGTGACTGCTCCCCGCCGTAAACGGCGAGGCTTCCCACTTCTCAGGCCGCAACCATCTGTGTGACGGATTTACGCTGGCCTCCATGGGCAGAGACGACGAGACCCGCCGCCTGTAATTCCAGTATGCCCTTCTGCCGGATATTGATAGCCGCATTGATATCACGGTCATGGTCAACTCCGCATTCAGGGCATTGCCATATACGCTTGTTTAGCGGCATTTCCGGCATTTTGTGACCGCAGCAGTGACAGGTTTTCGAACTGGCGAACCATTGATCCAGTTTCACTACATGAACACCTCTTTCTGCCGCTTTATATTCCAGCTTTGAGATAAATCCACGCCATCCCGCATCGCCTATCGCACGAGCCAGATGGAGGTTCTTCATCATATTTGCCGCTTTCAGCGTCTCTACAATTACCGCTTGGTTTTCGTCAACAATTGTACGTGAGAGTTTGTGCTGGAAATCAGCGCGAGCATTGGCTACCCGTTCGTGTACGCCAGCAAGCTGTAGGCGAGCTTTTCGACGATTCGCACTGCCTTTTTTCTTACGTGATAACGCTTTCTGTTTCCGTCGTAGGTTACGGCTGGCGTTGATGAGATGGCGCGGATTAGCAACCTTATCGCCATTCGACTCTATCACGTAATGAGACAGCCCCATATCCAGACCGGTAACGGATGTGACCAATGCGGGTTTTGCTGGCGTTTCGGTTTCATCATCACAGAGTATGGAAGCGTAGTATTTACCCGATGCCGTTCTAGACAACGTGATACTTTTTATTTTGCCGGTAATTTCCCTGTGAATACAGGCTTCTATAGGAGACAGCTTGGGGATCTTAACGGCATTACCCAGAACTTTTACCCCAACACAGTGATAACTCGATTGCTTACCATACTTGCTTTTGAATGCCGGAAAACGGGCTTTCAGTTTTGGGTTATAAAAGTTGGGAAAGGCGACATCAAGATTAATCACCGCCTGTTGTAACGCAATAGAATCATAGTCCTTTAACCATGAATATTTCCGCGATTTTTTCGCCACGGACAACAACGGTTTCAGCTCTTTTCGTGGGCTTAAGCTCACACTGTAATGCTTGTAAATATGCTTTTTGATGTGCAGAGCTTTATTGTACGCAAAACGCACGGCACCGAACTGGGCATTCAGATATTCTGCCTGTTCCGGTGTCGGATAAATGCGTACTTTCGTAGCTCTTAACATAATCAGCGCTCATAGCTATAGTCATTAAATGATAACATTACAGAGGATTTATTCAATTGAGCGGTCAACATAAATTATTGGAAGGTTTCCTTCGGCAGAGGCACAGCGTCAGCAGAATACGCAACTTCGGATGCAGAGTAAAACGGGGTTGCTGTGGTCAAGATCGTACTTTGTTTGTAGCGCCGGAGGAACAACGATTGAAACACTCAGAGCTTATGTTAAGAGTCAGTCAACGCCTAACTGATTTTTAAAGCCCTACGGGCTTTTCGCCTTATATCCCCGTCCGCATTAGGCGGGGGTTTACGGCGGATTTTGCTAAATTTCGAGGCAGTCTCAAAACCAGACAACTTGGTTCTGTCTGTTTTATAAAGAAGCGTCAAATAAAATCACACATATAAACACTCAATACGAAAACAATTAACACATTGATTTTACTTACTTATTTATATTTTTATTATTCAGAAAAAGATAGGAATGAGGTGGGTTTCTGTTAGTATGCAGGTGGGTGCTTGGATCATTTTGGTTCAAGCATTTGCGAGAGCCAAAAAGACGAAAGCCCCGAATTTTAATTTACTAAAATCCGAGGCAGTCTCAAAACACGACAACTTGATTCTGTCTCCTTTATAAAGGAGTGTCAAGAGAAATGACTAAGCTTGCCCTATTAGGGCTGATTACTGTATGTATTACAGTTTTGTGTTTTGCTTTACTGAAACATGAAAGATTATGTTCTTTTAATATCAGTAGTGGCGACACCGTAGTTCAAGCTATTTTATCTTGCGATAAATAGTTTTGTGGGGGAAATTCCCCCACAATTTCTCTCAAAAGTTGTTGAGATTGGTGATCACAAGCACCCTACTTTAATCCACGAGTACACGCTGATTGGTCGCACCCCACAAAATCGACATCTCTGTAAACAGTGCACCACTAATATCTTCAACCTCTTCAGCAGTGATCTCTGCATTACCTTGCTTACCAAAGAACACGACTTCATCCCCTGATTTGATATTTTTAAGATCAGTAATATCAACAATCACCGTATTCATTGATGTTTTACCTAAAACAGGCACACGTTGGCCACCAATTAAAGCATGCCCTGCATTACTAAAGACTCGACGATAACCATCTGCATAACCGACAGGAATATTAGCTAATACTGAATCACGTTTTAGTGTGTAAGTGCGATCATAACCAACAGTATTTCCTTTAAGATAATAATTGATTGAGGCAATGTTGGATTTAAAAGTCATAACACGTTTGTAATCTGTACTTGCGATGGTATCACCATAAAAAATCCCGCCTACACGCACCATATCTAGCCATGATTCAGGTACGGTAATTGTGGCAAAAGTATTTGCCATATGCAGAGTAACGTCTTTACGATTTAACCCAGTAACATCCAATACCTTTTGTGATTGCTGTTTAAAACGAGCGAGATCTTCTCTTACTTTATCCGCATCTTCTTCAGGGTAATGAGACATAATGCCAACCACTTTAAGGTTAGCTAATTGAGCAATTTGCTTCGCCTCTTCAAGCCCTGCTTTGTTATTGACCTCTAAACCATTACGAGACATTCCACCTGAGTTTAAGGCAAGATGAATAGAGATCACTTTATTTTGTTGTTTAGCAATGGCATCTAATTTCTTAGCCATATCTAAGTTACCAATTAATTCTTCCACGTTATAGCTTGTCGCCTGAGCCATTTCTTGCTCTGTGGCATTACGTACACGCATTAAACGACCTTGAAATCCTAGATCACGAACTTCTTTTAGCTCTTGGTTATTCGTTACACCAATACATTGCACATTATTTTCAATCATAACAGGTGCGACTAATGATAAATCATGACCATATGCATCACCTTTTAAAACAGCACAAAGCGAGGATTTATCACCTAAAAGTGATTGGACTTTTTTCACATTAAAATCGAGCGCACTACGTGAGATTTCAATCCATGAGTTATTCACAATTGCAGGTTGAACCTGAGCTGTTTGAGTCGCTGGTGGATTGTGATTAACTGGTTGTTGGCAAGCAGTGATAACAAAAAGTGGTAACAACGTAAGATATCGAATACCAAAAGACATCTTCTTTTTCCTTAGTGATTGTGATGTTAAACCTATTTTTATAATTAATTAGGTACGAAAATATACACACAGTGAATATTCACTCAGGATAATAGCATTACTATTCATAAAATAAACATATTAATTCAAAATGATATATGTATCAGCTCAATGACGAAAATGAATAGAAAAGGGAAAGAAAATTATAGGTGTGATCCCTGTAGGAAACACCAGTCTATTCCCGTGCATACGGGGAACACTCTAATCATAATATACTGAATATATAAAAGAAATTTAAGTCCATTATTTTTACCAAAAAAATGCCCGACTAATTAGAAAGTCGAGCATCTATTAAAATTCAATAAATGAATATTATCAACGAACAATAATACCTAACAGAATACCGATAACACCAAAGTCTGCATCACTAAATGTAGTGTTAGCAATACCGATATCACCAAGTACTGGTAATAGGAACACAGGTAAGAACGTGATTAATAAACCTTGAACGAATGCGCCTAAAATCGCACCACGACGTCCACCTGTTGCATTACCAAATACCCCTGCTGTTGCACCCACAAAGAAGTGAGGAACAACACCCGGAATTATCACTGTCCAATCTAAGGCATACAGAATAAACATGCCGATAACACCCGCAGCAAAGCTACTTAAAAAGCCCACTAAAACTGCATTTGGTGCATAAGGGAATACAACTGGGCAATCTAACGCTGGTTTTGCATTAGGAACTAACTTATCTGAAATACCTTTAAATGCAGGGACAATTTCAGCAATAACCATACGCACACCTTGCAGAATAATATAAACGCCAGCTGCAAAAGTGATAGATTGCATTAACGAGAACATAAACCAGTTTTTACCACCACTGACTTCGCGAACAAAAGCATCTCCCGCGAATAAACAGGTAATGATAAAGATAATACCCATAGTGAAAGCAATGGCGACGGGTGTATCACGTAAAAATAGTAAGCTTTTAGGAACATTCATCTCTTCTGTTGAATGCTCTTTATTACCAAATTTACTACCGATAAAGCCGGCAACAACATAAGAAATAGTTGAGAAGTGTCCTAATGCAACATCATCAGAGCCAGTAATTTTTTTCATATAAGGATGTGCAATGGCTGGGAAAAATACCATTGAAATCCCAACAACTAATGAACCTACCGCAACTAATACTGTGCCTTCTAAGCCCGCAGTTGCCAAAATAACGGCCACCATCATTGACATAAATAATGTATGGTGACCAGTTAAGAAAATAAATTTCCACGGCGTTAAACGTGCAATTAAGATATTAATCAACATGGCAAAAAACATAATTAATGCCATCTCTTTACCAAAGCTTTTTTGTGCAATAGAGACAATCGCCTCGTTATTAGGCACAACACCTTGAATACCGAATGCATGTTGGAAAATCGTTGAGAAATCACCCAGTGAATTAATTACAAGACCTGCACCAGCACCTAAAATCACAAAACCCATAATGGTTTTCACGGTGCCTTTAATACATTCTGTAACTGGTTTTTTCTGGGCAATTAAACCAATCAATGCAATCAAACCCACTAAAATAGCCGGTTCTGAAAGCACATCACTCATTAGAAAGCGGAAAAAGTCCATGATAGGCTCCTTATAACGCGCCTAATTCACGTAATGCGACAGAAAGCTTCTCTTTCATCGCCACTTTATCAATCATGTTATCGAGTGAAACAACCTTTCCATTTACCGCTTGTGAATTAAGTTGCTCAGCAATATCGCGTGTACCTACATAGATATCACTTGGTGTACCTTTTGCTGAACCCAGATCAACGTGATCCACTTCTGCATTTACAGCAAGATCTTTTAGGATGCTTTTGATGCTCATTTCCATCATTAAGCTACTACCTAAACCATTTCCACATACAACAGTAATTTTCATGATATTCCCCTTGGTAATTTAAATCGTCATTAATAATTGTTGATAACGGCTAATACATCCGCTTTGCTTTTCGCATTAAATAGCTTTTGAATATCAGTGTCGTTATCAAAAAGTTCGGCTAATTTCATAATGGCATTAATATGGCTATCGTTATCTGTTGCAGCCAAAACAATCAGTAATTTCACAGGATCGTTTTCATCAGCACCAAACTCAACACCTTGCTCAACAATGGTTAATGCAAGAGAAAGTTGATTAACACCATCCTCAGGACGTGCATGAGGCATCGCAATGCCTGGACCTAATACATAATATGGCCCGATTTTTTCGTGTGATTTATAAATTGCATCGATATAACGAGGTTCAATACAACCTTTATCAATTAATGGCTGACACGCCACTTTAACGGCTTCTCGCCAATCGCTAACGTTTGGAACCACTTGCACCACATCCGGTGTTAATAACGTTTTAAGCATATTTGTAACCTCAATAAGACTCTCTTTGAGCTTCGTTATTAAGGATAGTAATCATTAATGGTAGCGCTATCTAGATAGAACATTCGTAATTGTGATAGCGCTATCATTTTAATGAAATGTTAATTGCAGAAAATGCCAACAATTGACACTGTATTGTTTCAGCATAATAGGAAGATTTCAGGTAGGATCTGCGGTTAATAAAATAGGCTAAGCAAGCATAATCACAAATGATCAAAACACGTAAGCGCCGAAATACAGGTCGCGTCACATTACAAGATGTCGCTAAACATGCAGGAGTCGGTTCAATGACCGTTTCTCGTGCATTGCGAACCCCTGAATTAGTTTCTGATAAGTTACGAGAAAAAGTTAATCAAGCAGTAGAAGAGCTTGGCTATATTCCTAATGCCTCAGCAGGCGCTTTAGCTTCAGCACAAAGCCATATTATTGCGGTACTGTTGCCTTCTTTTACAGATAGAGTCAGTGCGGATTTTATGCAGTCTTTGCAACAAATACTCAATCGCCATCAGTATCAAATTTTAGTTGGTTGCTATGAGCATCAGCCTCACAAAGCTAGTGATGTAATTAATATGCTATTACAAAGTAATCCTGCTGCATTGGTTGCCTTTGGTTCACAGCTTAGCCCAACTCATTTTTTACATATCAGTAATGCCAATGTGCCTGTTGTCAGTGTCGCTAGCCAATCGGATGAACAGGCAGCAATTAGTATTGATTGTTCTTATGAGCAAGCTGCGTATGATTTAACAAACCATTTAGTCACTCAAGGAAAGCGTTGTATTGGCTATATTGGTGCGTTACAAGGGCAACGCCTGCACCACCAGCAAATAACGGGTTGGTCACGAGCATTACTTAAAAATTATTTAAACGCTGAGCAAAGTGTCACTACACCGGATCCTGCATCTATGGCATACGGCCGGCAAGCGCTAACAGAGATTTTATTGCGCCAACCTGAACTCGATGCAGTTATTTGTAGTCATGAAAGTATTGCGCTAGGTATGATTTTTGAGTGTCAACGTCGATTAATCAAGATCCCACAAGATCTGGCTATTGCTTGTTTAGAAGGCTCTGAAAATAGCGATCAGATATCTCCTTCTCTCACATCAATTCGTTTTGATTATCACAAAATGGGAAAAGAGGCAGGAAAACATCTGATAGCACTTTTACAACGCTTGAGAGACGAAGATGATAACGCTATATTCGAAGATACCGTTATCAACTATGCTTATCGATTTGAACTAGGGCAAAGTACCCCTTAATCTACTGTTTCTCTGCTTTCTAGGCGTGTACTGTTGTTACGCGTTAACCAAAGAGAAAGGGCTTTTAATGAATCCGGTGTGAACTCATCACAACGTTCAGTAATTTCAGAGGGAGTTAACCAACACACTTCCTCAATTTCTTCTGCTTGCAGTGCGAAAGGCCCATGAGAAACACAACTAAACAGACTTCCCCATACGCGACAACTTTCATCATCATAATAAAATTGGCCATGCTCAGCAAAAGGAACTCCAGCAATACCTAACTCTTCTTCTGCTTCACGACGTGCACTTTCAAGTAAATTCTCACCTTGTTGAACTACACCACCCGCAGTAGCATCCAACCAACCCGGATAAAAATCTTTTGTTTCAGTTCTACGCTGCGCCAAGATTTTTCCCATTCCATCATGAACAACGATATAAGTTGCTCTATGTCTTAGGTTTTCAGCTCGCATTTGTTGACGTGTTGCTTGTGCAACGACTTCATTTTTATCATCAACAATATCAACCCATTCAACCAATGCCGTCTTTTCTTGTTCCATCCTCAACAAACCTTTTTTAACCGATACTAAACGATCGTAATTTTTATCCTGAATATACCAAAATCACTATTTTTCACCACTACAATAATCATACGTGACTTGTTTTATCCATCTTGCGCTTTTTTGCTTTTTATGATGTTAGAAGGCAGACTGTGATTATCTTGTGTATTTAGTGCCTACTTTATTTTGGAGCTTTTAATGATTGACTTATATTATGCAGATACCCCAAATGGCCAAAAAATAACGCTTTTTCTTGAAGAAACAGGCATACCTTATCAGTTACATCGCATTGATATTAGTAAAGGCGATCAATTTAAGCCTGAATTTTTAGCAATTTCACCCAATAATAAAATTCCCGCTATTGTAGATAACTCACCTATTGATGGGGGTGAACCTATCTCTATTTTTGAATCAGGTGCTATTCTTATCTATCTAGCTGAAAAAAGTGGCAAATTGATTAGCAAAAATTTACGAGAAAAAACAACACAACTACAATGGCTGTTTTGGCAAGTGGGTGGATTTGGCCCAATGTTGGGGCAAAATCATCACTTCACTCGTTATGCCACAGAAAAAGTTCCTTATGCGATTAAACGTTATACTGAAGAAACACAGCGACTATATAGCGTATTAGAGAAAAGGTTAGCGCAATCAGCTTACCTTGGTGGAGAAGAGTACAGTATCGCAGATATCGCCACATATACATGGGCTCGTCTGCACGATCACCACAATATTGATTTGGCAAATTACCCAGCAATTCAAAAATGGTTAAACAATATTAACCAGCGCCCAGCAACGAAAAAACTCTTTGGTTAATATAAGCAATTCATATATCAGGATGATATTTATTCTTTATCAAGCAAGCAGATCAGGAGGATTGTGATGAAAATTCTTATCACTGGTGGTACAGGATTAATTGGCAAAGCATTAGTTTGTGAGCTTGCGCTCGCAAATAATGATATTACGGTGCTTTCTCGTTCACCTCAAAAAGTCTATTCTCATTTTTGTAATGAAATCACCTGTTGGACTCAACTCAACGATAAACAAAATCTTAATGAGTTTGATGCCGTAATTAATCTTGCTGGAGAGCCTATTGCTGATAATCGTTGGACACCTTCTCAAAAGCAGAAACTCGTTAATAGCCGTTGTCATTTAACTCAGAAATTGGTTGATTTAATTAAAGCCAGTGATCCGCCCCCAGCTGTCTTTATTTCTGGCTCAGCGGTGGGATTTTATGGTGATCAAGGTGATACTCGAGTTACTGAAAAAACACCAGCAAATCCAGAGTTTACACATGAGCTTTGTGCTAAATGGGAACGCATTGCACTTGAAGCACAAACACCATTAACACGGGTTTGCTTGTTACGTACAGGGATTGTACTTTCAACACTCGGTGGCGCGCTGCCTAAAATGAGCAAACCTTTTAAGTTAGGATTAGGCGGCAAATTGGGAAGTGGGAAACAATATATGCCGTGGATCCATATTGATGATATGGTCAATGCGATTGTTTTCTTGCTTAAGAACCAAGATGCTAAAGGTGCTTTTAACTTAACAGCGCCTGAGCCTGTACAAAACAAAGAGTTTACTCGTCTATTAGGAAAAGCCTTTAATCGCCCAGCCTTAATGACGGTTCCCGAAAGCATATTACGTTTAGTGATGGGAGAAAGCGCCACATTAGTGTTAGGTGGGCAGCAAGCTATTCCTGAAAAACTACTCAGTGCCGGCTTTGAATTTCGCTACCCTCATTTAGAAGAGGCATTAAAAGATATTATTACCACAGGAAAATAATCTCTTTTTATTCGGAATAAATATTCTACCAAATAGATACTCTAAATAATTCAAGGTGTAGCTAGGCGACAAGTAAATAAGTCGCTAGGAGCATACAATAGTATGTGACTAGTACGAATGAACGTCGTCAACAACGCTACAACTTGAAGTATGACGAGTATACTTAGCGAGCAGGTTTATCGCCTTCCCACCGTTGAAACAAATCATCAGGTAAATCAATCTCAAACTGATCGAGTACACGATTAACTGTTTGATTGACAATATCATCGATGGTTTTAGGCTGAAAGTAGAATGCTGGCACGGGCGGCATAATCACTGCACCTAACTCTGACGCTTGTGTCATTAATCGCAAATGGCCTAAATGTAGTGGTGTTTCACGCACACATAACACCAACTTACGTCCCTCTTTTAATACCACATCCGCAGCGCGAGTCACTAAGGTATCTGTATAGCTATGAACAATGCCTGACAGACTTTTAATTGAACAAGGCAATATAACCATTCCATTGACACGAAACGATCCTGAAGAGATAGATGCGCCAATATCGCGATCATCATAAATGACATCCGCTAAAGCATGGATATCTTTTAGCGAATAATCGGTTTCTAATGAAATAGTACGGCGTGCAGCTTGGCTAATCACTAAATGTGTTTCAACTGATGGCACTGATTTCAGTATCTCTAATAACCGTATACCGTAAATTGCACCACTGGCTCCTGTTAGCCCAACTATCAGCTTTTTCATTATGATCCTCAGAATATATATCTTTGTTAATCATTATGATGATTAACCCTCAAAAAACAAGCGTCGATGCAGAACACGCTGGCATCGACGCTTTATAAGAGAGGTATCTTACCGAAAAATTAGCCTTCGTTATAGATTTCCAAATTTTCTATTTCATTCTGATCACGAATTTTATGTTCATCATCACGACGTAGATTTTCTAAATAATCCAAGTAATCTTGGTCAATATCTTTTGTAATATAAACACCGTCAAACACAGAACATTCAAACTGATTAATATCAGGATTCTCTTCTTGTACTGCGGCGATTAAATCAGTGAGATCTTGGAAAATAAGCCCATCAGCACCAATTAATTTACGAATTTCATCCACTTCACGCCCATGAGCAATAAGTTCATTGGCATTTGGCATATCAATACCATACACATTAGGGAAGCGAACTTCTGGCGCAGCTGATGCAAAATAGACTTTCTTCGCACCTGCTTCTCTTGCAAGCTCGACGATTTGTTCTGACGTTGTACCACGTACAATAGAGTCATCAATCAATAGAACATTTTTATCACGAAACTCTGCGCGATTTGCATTCAGTTTACGTCTAACCGACTTACGGCGCTCTTGCTGACCCGGCATAATAAAAGTACGGCCAACATAGCGATTTTTTACAAAGCCTTGGCGATAAGGTTTATTGAGAATATGCGCAATTTCTAAAGCGATATCACAAGATGTTTCAGGAATTGGGATCACAACATCAATGTGTAAATCATCCCACTCTTTCGCAATTTTAGTGCCTAATTTCTGTCCCATGCGTAAACGCGCATTATAAACCGAAATTTTATCGATAAAGGAATCAGGGCGAGCAAAGTAAACATACTCAAATAAACAAGGCATTAATTGAGGATTTTCAGCACATTGGCGAGTAAAGAGCTGCCCTTGCTCTGTGATATAAACCGCTTCACCCGGTGCCACATCACGCAAGAATTCAAAACCTAAAGTATCAAGCGCAACACTTTCAGATGCGACCATATATTCATGGCGACCATCTTCTAAGGTACGTTTACCTAATACTAAAGGGCGAATACCAAAGGGATCACGAAAAGCCAGTAAGCCATGACCGATGATCAAAGCAACACAAGCATAAGCACCGCGGAGTTTTTTATGCATTGCCGCAACGGCTGCAAAAATATTATCTGGTTCAAGAGGGAAATGGTCAAAACGATCTAATTCATATGCCAATACATTAAGCAGTATTTCAGAATCAGAGGTGGTATTGATATGGCGACGCGCTGTTTCAAATAATTGGCGACGTAATAAATGCGCATTGGTTAAATTACCATTATGCGCCAACGTGATACCAAATGGTGAATTCACATAAAAAGGCTGCGCTTCTGATGCACTAGAACTACCCGCTGTAGGATAACGGACATGCCCTATCCCGATAGTACCTTTTAAACGCAACATATGACGGGTTTCGAACACATCTTTAACCAGTCCGTTAGCTTTGCGAAGACGGAAACCGTTGTTACCGTCTATTGTTGCAATGCCTGCTGCATCTTGACCTCGGTGTTGTAACACCGTTAACGCATCATAAATTGATTGGTTTACTGGATTAGCTCCAGCGATACCGACAATACCGCACATGAATAGATCCTCATCAGCCAGACGGAGAGGTTATATTCTCTCCGACACGAAACTTGACGCATTTTGCAGGTAGTCAAAGAACCACCTAATAATATGGTTGAATTGAGGAATAAGCTCAGAACGTTGCCAATCAGCGCTATCTGCCATAGGCGTAAATGCGCCTAAAACAAAAAGTAATGCTGACACTATCAGCACGCCTCTTAAAGCCCCGAAACAGACCCCCAATACACGATCTGTACCTGATAACCCTGTGCGTTGAACAAGAGAGCTAATCACATAATTCACAACAGCGCCGACAATCAGTGTCGCAATAAATAACGTGACTATTGCAATCCCGTTACGAACCAGCTCATCTTCAAACCGGGTAAAATAGACGGCAAGATAAGGATAAAACTGACTAGCAACAAAGAAACCACAACCCCAGGTGATAAGTGACAATGCTTCACGAACAAAGCCACGGATCAGGCTGACTAATGCGGAAAAACCAATAATGGCAATGATGGCGTAATCTATCCAGACCATAAATTCTTTATCCAATAATGATGCTCCGCATTAATACGGAAGCATTCTAACAGAAAACGAAAACGTTTGCGTAATGCTAATTTTCGCTAATTTCAAAATAATTTACGGCGATATGAAAAATCATAATCGCCGCAATAAGTTAACGCTTTGTTACATCACTCATCTGATGACTCGTTTAGAAAAAATTAAGGCTTATATGCCTTTACCTCACCTTGTAAGCCCGTAAGCTCTTTTAAATGAGGCAAAATCGCCTGTAATTCTGACTTAGATGCACTAGGGCCGATATAAATTCGAGTTACTTGCCCTGCTACTGGGCGTGCAGGTATGGTGTATACCGGATAACCTGAGAAATGCATTTTCGCAATAATTTCTTCTACCTTAGCCGCATTTTTCAACGCACCTAATTGAACAACCCAAGCTTCGCCTTTCGGTGGCTTAGTTTCTTGCACCGGTGGTGCTGGTGGTTGTACAGGTGGCGTAACCACAGTTGGAGGCTCTGGTGTAGGCGTTGGTTGTTGTGGTGGTTGTTGTGGTGGCTGTTGTGGTTGTACCGGTGGTGTAACAACAGCAGGTGGTTCTGGCGTTGTAACAGCAGGTTGTTCAACGCCCGTCACAGCTTCAGAAAGCATACCTTCAGACGCACCTTCTGACGGAGTAGAAGGCACTGAGGTTTGCTCTATCGGAGCGATAGATTCTATTTCTTGCTCATCACCGGGTTTTGGTACTAAAGGAATCGAGGCGAACTGGTCTTCGTTATATTTCTTATCGCCGTCAAGCAGTGCAGGTAAAAAAATAACCCCGACTGCCACCAATACAACGGCACCGACTAAGCGATTTTGAAATTTACTTGCCACCCACACTCTCCTTTTCCAAAAGTTCCATCACATGCGCGACAGTATGAAATGAGCCACAAACCACAACAATATCGTTAGGAGCAGCATCAGACATTGCTTGTTGCCATGCATGTTCAACACTATCAAATACCATTGGTTTCTCAAGATGTTGAGCTAATATATCCGCAGAAGCACCACGAAACTCATTAAGTGGAGCAACATACCAACTATCAGCCAATGGTGTTAAGCACGCTAATGTTCCTGCAATATCTTTATCACCCAGCATACCAACAACAATACGCACCTGAGTATCAGATTTTTGTGGTAATTGTGATAATTTTTCCGCTAAATATCCTGCTGCATGAGGATTATGAGCCACATCAAAGATAACCAAAGGATGTTGAGAAATCACCTGAAAACGACCCGGTAATTGTGCACGAGACATACCTTCAACAATGCTTTGCTGTGTTATTGCTTGGCTGACCTTATCATTAGATTTGAGCAAGCAACGAATGACTCCCATCGCTGTTGCCGCATTGGCTAGCGGAATATTAGGGATTGGCAACGCATCAAATTCACAATCAGCACAACGCCAATGCCAGTGATCACCTTCAATAACAAAAGACCAATCCGTTTCCCGACGGAAAAGCTTAGCCTGTTTTTCATTGGCAACTTCAGCAATGGAATGAGGCATATCCGGCTCACCCACAACGGCATAGTGATTAGCGCGGAAAATACCGGCTTTCTCGTGGCCAATATGCTCTCTATCTGCACCTAACCAATCTGTATGATCGAGTGCAATACTTGTGATAGCAGCAATATCCGCATCAACGATATTCGTCGCATCTAATCGACCGCCTAATCCTACTTCAAGAATAACAACATCAAGTTGTGCTTGTTGAAATAACTTCAGCGCAGCGATAGTGCCATATTCAAAAAAGGTCAGCGAGATATCGCCTCTAGCTTGTTCAATTTCTGCAAAAACTTCACAAAAAGCATCTTCAGAAAGCTCTTTGCCTTGAATACGAACACGTTCTGTATAACGAACAAGATGAGGGGAACTATAAACGCCAACTTTCAATCCTGATGCCATCAAGATTGACTCTAGCATATGACAGGTTGTGCCTTTCCCATTTGTACCTGAGACAGTAATTACCTTAGGTGCGGGACGTAACACGTTTAATATTTTTCCTACCTTGCCTACTCGTTCTAACCCCATATCAATGGCGCTGGAGTGCAAGTGTTCAAGATAAGAAAGCCACATCGACAAAGACGATGTGGCTTTAGGAGCAGTTATGATATTAGACATCTTCTTTTTTATTCGTTTCGATGTTAATTTCTGGCTCGTTGTCTATAGATTCGATTTCATCAGCAATCATTTCTTCACCGATGATTTCATCTTCATTTTCATCTTCAACTAAATCATACTGAGTCAGCTTAGCCAGTAATTCAGCCAGCTCATCACGCATTTCAGGACGACGAACAATCATATCGATCGCGCCTTTTTCTAACAAGAATTCACTGCGTTGGAAACCAGCAGGTAATTTTTCTCGTACTGTTTGTTCAATAACGCGAGGGCCTGCAAAACCAATCAGTGCTTTAGGTTCAGCAACGTTGATATCACCTAACATCGCTAAACTTGCAGAAACACCCCCCATTGTAGGGTCAGTCATTACTGAGATATAAGGCAAACCACGCTCTTGCATTTTTGCTAATGCCGCACTGGTTTTTGCCATTTGCATTAATGACATCAATGCTTCTTGCATACGCGCACCACCACTCGCAGAGAAGCAAACTAATGGGCAGTTATCTTCTAATGCTTGTTCAACAGCACGAACAAAACGCGCACCTACAACAGAAGCCATTGAACCGCCCATAAACGCAAATTCAAAGGATGCAGCAACAACAGGCATCTTTTTCAGCGTTCCTTTCATCACGATTAATGCATCTTTTTCTTGCGTTTGTTTTTGAGCAGCGCTGATTCTATCTTTGTATTTTTTAGAGTCGCGGAATTTCAGAATATCTTTAGGCTCTAATTCGCTACCTAATTCTGTTGTGCTTCCTGTATCGAGAAAAGTCTCAAGGCGACGGCGCGCTGAAATGCGCATATGGTGATCACATTTAGGGCAAACCTCTAAATTACGCTCTAATTCTGCGCGATAGAGTACCTGCCCACAGCTGTCACATTTAGTCCAAACCCCTTCAGGGATATTGGCTTTACGTGAACTTGTGATAGTGCTTTTATTTAGAATTTTTTCAATCCAGCTCATTAATGGACCTTTTCGTCTGAATCTGACCTTCGCCAGTAAAATTATTGTTAGCGTATCAACCACAATGCACTGGCTGTGTGGTTAGCAAAGTTTATGATGATACCGCTTACTGAATTTCAGCGCATCTCTTTATTATGGCTATTCTACGGCAAAAACTTATGATAACTGCTCAAACCTCTTTGTTATCACTTTCTTTCTTTGCTTTTGCACTCGCTCTGCGGTGGCGTAGGATCTCAATAACGCCCGGTAAAATAGAAATAACAATAATGGCAACAATTAGCAATTTTAAGTTCTTTTGAACTATATCTAAGTCACCAAAAAAGTATCCTGCATAAGTAAATAGCAGTACCCATGCAATTGCCCCAGCAACATTATAAAAGGCAAAATGACGATATGACATTTTACCCATTCCTGCAACGAATGGCGCAAAAGTTCGGATAATCGGCACGAATCTTGCCAAAATTATCGCTTTACCACCATGCTTTTCATAAAAAGCATGGGTTTTATCTAAATATTCACGACGAAAAATACGTGAATTAGGCTTACTAAATAGTTTTTCACCAAAAAGTCGCCCAATAGAATAGTTAACGGCATCACCTAAAATAGCGGCACAAAGTAACAGTAAAACAATAATATGAACATTCACATCATTGGTTTCTAATGAAGCTAAAGCACCTGCAACAAATAATAAGGAGTCTCCAGGTAAGAAAGGCGTTACCACAAGCCCCGTTTCACAAAAAACAATCAGAAACAAAATGGCATAGACCCATGTACCATATTGTGCAACAAGCTCTGCTAAATGCGCATCAATGTGCAAAATAAAATCAATTAGAAACTTAATTAAATCAACAAATTGCGTTAATATTTCCATAAATCCTCAGAAAACTGGGTGTTTTTATGATTGAGATATCTCAATAGGGTTATCCGCTAAAAATAGTGGGCCCATTGCAGGTTTTGGTAATTCAAAATGATCAGGATAATCAACAGAGACCAAATACAATCCATTCGCTTTGGCTGTTGCTGCGGCTTTGGTTCTGTCTTTTAAGGCTAATAACTCAGCCATCCAAGTAATGTCCTGATTGCCACACCCTATTTCTAAAAGGCTGCCAACAATATTTCTCACCATATGATGAACAAAAGCATTTGCTTTGATATCCACAACAACATAGTCACCATATCGAGAAACATTAACATGCATAACGTTACGCCACGGCGTTCGCGATTGACATTGGACAGCCCTAAAAGAGGTAAAATCATTTTCACCCAGTAAAGATTGCGCTGCTTGGTGCATACGTTCAGCGTCTAAAGGATAATGAAAATGTGTCACTCCAGATGACAAAATAGCAGGACGATAACGATGATTAAAAATCACATAGCGATAACGTCTTGCCGTTGCACTAAAGCGAGCATGAAAATCATCAGAAACTGTTTTTACCCAACGTATTGCAATATCCGCAGGTAAATGAGTGTTAACGCCCATTGTCCAAGCGGGATCTTTACGGTGTGCCGTTGTTTCAAAATGAACAACTTGCCCCGTTGCATGTACTCCAGCGTCAGTTCTTCCTGCACAAAACACAGATATAGGTTCATTAGCCACTTGTGAAAGTGCTTTTTCTAACCGTTCTTGTACACTACGCACTTCATTTTGGCGTTGCCAGCCATAATAACGGCTACCATCATATTCAACGCCTAGAGCAATTTTGATTGTTGTGCTTTCAGAAATAACCGCTGACTCAGTCAAGGGTTGTTCTGTTACTTCAGCACTCACTTGCGCATTCATTAGTAAAACTGCTCCTGCATTAACTGCTCAGCCACTTCGACAGCCATTAATGCCCCACCAAAGCGCACGTTATCTGCGACTGCCCAGAATTGTAAAGCTTCTGGCATACCATAATCATTACGGAAGCAACCTAAATTTAAGCTCACATTACCAGATGCATTGGTAACTTGAGTTGGAAAATCATTTTCATCACTGATATTAAGATCTTCATTTTCTTGTAAGGTTTCACGCGCTTCATCACTACCCATTGGCCGTGAGGTTTCTAATTGTACCGACTGTGCATTACCATAGAAAACTGGCGCTTGCAGTGTAGTAACGGAGATTGGCAAGCCTTCGTCTTGTAAAATTTTACGAATTTGGTCAACCATGCGACGCTCTTCTTGTATAGAGCCTTCGTCATCAACCATTAAAGGTAAAATGTTAAATGCTAACTGTTTATTAAAACGACCTAATTCAGGAGGAATACCATTAAGTAAACGAGCACTTTGCCCTGCCAGTTCATCTACGGCTTGTTTTCCAAAACGAGAAACCGACATTAAGTTTGTCACGCTAAGGCGCGTTAAACCCGCAGATTCTGTTAATGGATTAATGGCACGTAATAATTGGCTCACCATGCTATCTGCAATTGAAACAATATTACGAGTACGGTATTCCGCAAGCATTGCACTGTTCACGCCCGGAACAACTAATGGCACATCCCAATCCATTGCAAAAATGCCACTACAATCAATGACAATACAGCCAGCATCAGCTGCTTGTTGTGCATATTGCGCGCTGATTTCTGTTGGTGCTGCAAAGAAAGCTAATTGAATATCAGCCCACTCGATATTGTGAATACCTTGAACCGCAACACTTTTGCCGTTTACACGCACTGATTTCCCAATGCTATCTTCACTTGCGATTGCAGTTAATTCACCAATGGGAAATTCACGCTCTTGTAGCAGTTCTAAAATCGCTTCACCAACAGCGCCTGTTGCACCAACAACTGCAATATTCCAACCTTCTCCCATAAGATATCCTCCAATACCATAAAATTTTTAAAATAATATTTTGCTTTATTTGTGTGTGGCGCTTTTATATGTAGCACTAAAGCCAATTGCATTTAATGTGTCAACGGTGGTTTGATTGTCACAAATGACGTGTAGTGAAGACCACTCACGGCGCACAGCGTAAAATTTGCGTAATTTATCAAACTCCCCTTTTATTCCTGCCACTTTTCGTAATGGAGCATCATCACGACGCACATCATAAATAAGATGAATAAGTTGTTTTAAAAGTGTTTGTGTTAACTCGCCTTGCACAGAAATGGTGGAAATAGTAGGCGCAGGCAACAACGTTGATAATTCAACTGTTTGGGGCTGACCAATAAAATCACAATAAGCTTCGAAAACCTGAGTTGTACCGCGCGCCTTACCTTCTAAGGTATAACCTGCAATATGTGGTGTTGCGATATCAACTTTATTTAATAATTCAATAGAAAGATCTGGCTCTGGCTCCCAAACATCTAATACAACGCGTAAGGATTTGCCGTTCTTAAGTACAGATAATAATGCTTGATTATCAACAACCTCGCCACGGCTCGCATTAATTAAAATACGTCCTTCAGGTAATTTTTCGAGATTGTTCTCATTAATTAAATGATAACTTTTATATGGGCCTGATTTATTGAGAGGTGTATGGAAAGTTAGAATATCTGCTTTTTCTAACAATGTTTCCAATGGGTGAAATTCTTCATCATCACCATTATCCGCTCTTGGTGGATCACAAAGTAAAACATTGACACCTAATGCACGAAGGCGTGTTGCTAATCGCCCCCCCACATTTCCCACACCAACAATACCGACAACTTTATCGGTTAATTGAAAGTTATCTTGCTCTGCTAGCATCATCAATGCAGAAAATACATATTCAACAACCGCGATAGCATTACAACCTGGGGCTGATGAAAAACCAATTTGTTGCTGTTCTAACCATGCAATATCGACATGATCGAAACCCGCAGTTGCAGTTCCAACAAATTTCACTGGCTTGCCTGATAATAAGGATTCATTGACTTTAGTAATTGATCTCACCATTAAGGCATCAGAATCATTAAGTTCATCAGTAGGTAATGGGCGACCAGAAACAGCTTTTACCTCACCTAATTGGCGGAAAAGTTGTTCCGCATAAGGCATATTTTCATCAACCAGAATTTTCACGGTGTTATCTCACTGATTTGGTATTTATGTGTGTAAGCAATCAATCGAAAAATAAAATTAAGCGGTCTATTTTGCCACTTATTCACAGCAAAGCCTATTATTGACAGTAAAATCCGCCTAGATTTTAAGTAAATATATGAAAAGAAGTCTTAACAATTGGGTAATCGACGAAAACGTTCTGGTGTTGTGCCAGCAAATTGTTGAAACATCGCAATAAATGAAGACGAAGAGCTATATCCCACATCAAATGCAATTTCATTCACGCTTTTCCCTTGCTCTAATAAAGAAATTGCATGCAAAAAGCGTAGGCGTTTACGCCATTCGCTAAAAGACATACCTAATTCCTGTTGGCAACGACGAGAAAGTGTTCTTTCTGAGGTATAACGTTTTTTAGCCCATTCTTCTAACGAGGTGTTATCTGCCGGGTTTTGCTCTAATACAGAAAGTATAGGGGCAAGTAATTTATCTTTAGAGGAAGGTAAATAAGTATGATGTATTGGTGAAGATTTAAGTTGATCAATCAGTACTTGGGCTAAGCGAAAATCTTCTTCTGTTTGTGGTTTACACACACCACGATGGAAAAAGTCAGAAAATATGGTTGAAAAAATAGCACTCAATTGAATCAAACAAGGTTTATCTAATAGCCCTTCACACCAATTCGGCGCGATATCTAGTACCTTAAAAGAGAGTGTTTTTTTATTGTAACTGGCATGCCCTACATTTTTGGGTATCCATACACTAAACTCTGGTGGCGCCAAAAATCGCTGTCCCCCAGCTTCTAAATCCATAACACCAGAAATTACATAAAGTAGCTGACCAAAATCATGTTGGTGATAAACAAACTCTGTTTCAGCTAATAGTTGCTCATCACGAAATCGAACCGTATCTGGATCAGACAATAACCATTGCATTTTTTGTTGTTCAATTGTCATCTTTATGTTGTTCTCTTGTCATGTTGTCTTTATTGGCCTATCACTTGTCTGGTTTTCATTATATATATCTAATCAGACAGGCTTACAATAGCGACCTGGTTTAAAAATAGATGTGAGAATAATGAAAAACGCAATTTTTCCGCTTTTAGCGGTGCTAATCTGGTCCATTAATGCAGTCGTTAATAAAGCAGCCGCGTCTGTTATTGATCCCGCTGCAATCTCTTTTTATCGTTGGTTCCTCGCCTTTTTAATTATGACACCTTTTTTGATTATGCCTGTTTGGCATCATCGTAAAACCGTCAAACAATATTGGTGGAAATTATTTATTCTTGGTGCATTGGGGATGGTGATGTACCAAAGTTTAGCTTATTATGCAGCGCATTATGTTAGTGCAACATTTATGGGGATTTTGAATTCTCTCATCCCATTATTAACCGTTATCATTAGCATTTTTGTTTTACGTGTTGTACCGACAATAGGTATTGTTTTAGGCACAGTGCTTTCAATTAGTGGATTAGTTTGGCTAATTAGCCGTGGCGAACCTTCTCAGTTGCTTTCCCAAGGTTTGGGTTATGGTGAACTGATGATGTTTATTGCTTCGGCGTCATACGCCCTCTATGGTGTATTAACAAAACGCTGGTCAATTGCGCTACCTAACTGGCAATCACTTTATGTGCAAATTGGGTTTGGTGTTCTGCTATTATTGCCAAACTTCTTTCTTGCCGAAAGTGTTGCGTTAACAAAAGATAATATTGGATTAGTTATCTTCGCAGGTATCGGTGCTTCTATCCTTGCACCTTATTTGTGGATTTTAGGTGTGATGAAATTAGGTGCAAATACGACCTCGATTTTTATGAACCTAATGCCATTATTTACTGCAATGATTGCTATCGCGCTTCTTGGTGAAGAAATGCATAGTTATCACTTAGTGGGTGGTGGTATTGTTTTACTTGGCGTGCTCTTAGTGCAACAACTCAGAACGCCACTGAATTTCCGACGTCAGCCCGCTGAGAAAAAAGCAGATTGTCGTCAGGAGATGTGAGTCAATGTCAAAAAGACAACAATAAAAAATGCCGGCTAAATTCTTAGCCGGTCACATTCATAATGTTAGGTTTAATAAATAAAACTGACACAAGAAATCAAAGTATAAAATATAAAGTAATACAAGTATCCGTGGCAAACATTACCAACTTTTATATTAAATAGCTCCTACTTATTTGTAATAAAATAATCCAGATCAATTTTTTTGTGCTCTTTTTGTCTTATTCAATTTTTCTATTCTCCTAACTCCATATAAAACAAAACATTTAATGATTTTTGGTAAAATTAAATTAAACGATTGAAATAAAATGAACCTAATTTAATTTTCTTAATGTAAACAGTGTATTAACAATGTTTAGTCTATTTTATTAGAATAATAAAATGAGTAACTATTAGGAAAGGTATTTTTAAATGTTATTTATATAATCTTTTTTTAATGATTTTTATTCGAAAGATATCTTTATTAGAATAATAAATTATTTTGCATAATAAATTTCAAACAAAAAAGCAGACTCCATTAAAATGAAGCCTGCTTTTTTTAATAAGAAGATATAAGTATATCTAACTATTTTTTATATTTACTCATGACTAATGAAGCATTTGTACCACCAAAACCAAAGCTATTTGACATTACCGTCTCCAGCTTCTGTTCTGTTGGTTGAGTAATGATGTTCATACCCATTGCTTTATCGTCTAATTCTTCAATATTGATGCTCGGTGCAATAAATCCATGCTCTAACATCAGTAAGCTATAAATTGCTTCATGCACACCAGCCGCACCTAATGAGTGACCAGTCATTGCTTTTGTTGCTGAGATAGCTGGTGTATGCGAACCAAACACTTCAGTGATAGCTTCAAGCTCTTTTAGATCGCCAACTGGTGTTGAAGTACCATGCGTATTAATATAATCAACTTTATCAATACCTTGCATTGCCATTTGCATACAACGCACCGCGCCTTCACCTGAAGGAGCAACCATATCTGCACCATCAGATGTTGCGCCATAACCTACGACTTCACCATAGATATGAGCACCACGCGCTAATGCGTGTTCTAACTCTTCAACAACCACAATACCGCCACCACCTGCGATAACAAAACCATCTCGGTTTTTATCGTAAGTACGAGAAGCTTTGGTTGGAGTTTCGTTATATTTAGTTGAGAGCGCACCCATTGCGTCAAATTCGCAGGTCATTTCCCAACTTAACTCTTCACCACCACCAGCAAATACAACATCTTGTTTGCCTAACTGGATAAGCTCAACGGCGTGACCAATACAGTGTGCTGATGTTGAACAAGCAGAACTGATTGAGTAGTTAACGCCCTTAATTTTGAAAGGTGTTGCTAAACAAGCTGAAACACCTGATGCCATTGCACGAGTTACCATATAAGGACCTACGCCACGTAGACCTTTTGCTCTCATGCCATCAGAACCTTGGACTTGGTTACGTGGAGAACCACCACCAGAACCAACGACTAAGCCAGAACGAATATTAGAAACTTGGTCTTCAGTCAGACCTGAATCAGCTATCGCCTCTTGCATAGATAGATAGGCATAAACCGATGCGTCGCTCATAAAACGGCGGATTTTACGGTCAATAAGACCTTCAGTATCAAGCTTAACGTTGCCCCAAATGTGGCTACGAAGCCCCATCTCTTTAAATTCTTCTGAGAAAGTTATCCCGGAACGACCTTCTTTTAAAGAATCCAGCACTTCTTTCTGGTTATTACCAATGCTCGAAACAATACCCAGACCCGTGATCACTGCGCGCTTCATTCATACCTCTTTACAATAATAGTTGTAGCTGCGGGATTTCTGAGTAGCACTTTAGCGTACAGTTGTACGCCGAACAAGTCCGATCAGGATCTTTTTTACAAAAATACAGATAAGCTGATAAAACACTTTCTCCTTTAAGGCTGGTACAAGCAACCTAACGGCGCTAAGATATTAGTTAATTTTTTCGAGAAATACAGGCAGTTCCGTGAATAATAGCCCGATAAACACTGCGTCTTTAAGTTGGAATGAACTTGGTACGCCTATCTCAGAACAATTTGGCGATATTTACTTTTCAAACCAAGACGGTCTAGAAGAAACTCGACATGTGTTCTTACATGGAAATCATTTTCCATCACGTTTTGGTACACATGTACGCTCTGAATGTGTTATCGCAGAAACAGGATTTGGTACTGGGCTTAATTTTTTAACATTGTGGCAAGCTTTCGAGCAATTTAGGCAAACATCCCCTGACTCTCGTTTAAAACGTCTTCATTATGTTAGTTTCGAGAAATTCCCTCTTACAAAAAGTGACTTACAATCTGCACATTGCCATTGGCCTGAACTGGAAAAATATTCACAAGCGCTTTGTTCTCAATGGCCATTAGCCATTGCGGGTTGTCATCGCATTATTCTTGCTGATGGAGCAATTACACTGGATTTATGGTTTGGTGATATCAATATCCTGTTACCCCAAACTCGCCAAGCACTACATAATAAAGTGGATGCCTGGTTCTTAGATGGTTTTGCGCCTTCTAAAAACCCTCAAATGTGGAGCGAAACTCTCTTTCAATCGATGGCTGATTCAATGCGAGAAAACGGCACATTTGCAACGTTTACCGCCGCAGGGATTGTCAAACGAGGTTTGCAAAGCGTTGGTTTTGAGATAAATAAAATCAAAGGATTTGGCCAAAAAAGAGAGATGCTGACAGGTATTTTTCCACATCCTCCATCTCCTGAATTTCTCCCTTACTATGCCAGACCAAGTGCAACCAAAGCACAGAACATTGCAATTATAGGCGGTGGCATTGCCAGCACATTTACCGCGCTTTCCTGCCTAAGAAGAGGTGCCAATGTCACCTTGTATTGTGAAGATAAACAACCCGCAACTAATGCCTCTGGTAATCGACAAGGTGTCTTATATCCTTTACTCAATGGCAAATCCGATGAACTAGAACAATTTTTTACAACCGCATTTTTATTTGCTCATCGCACTTATGACAACCTAAGTAAAGCAGGCATTCCTTTTTCACATCAATGGTCTGGCGTTGCACAAATTATTTATAACGAAAAAGTTCGTAAAAAAGCACAGAGAATTATCGATAATTCCATACCCTTTGCTCAAATAGCGTGTTACCTCGATGAAGACGAAGTCAATAAACTCAGCGGATTAGACGTTAATTATGATGCTTTGTTTTACCCACAAGCGGGCTGGCTTTCACCGACTGAGCTCACAATCAATACATTAAAATACGCTGAAAAATTAGGGTTAACGTTGCGATTTAATCACCAAGTTACTCAAATAAGCGCACAAGAAGCATTTTGGCACTTGGAGATTGTTCATCACGATGGCGAAGGTACGACACAACTTCAATCACAACATGATTGCGTTATTTTAGCAAATGGGCATCGAATTACCGATTTTAGCCAAAGTGCAAAATTACCTATTAGCGCAGTCAGAGGGCAAGTTAGCCATATTCCAACAACAAAAACATTATCAAAACTAAAAACTGTGCTTTGTTATGATGGCTATTTTACACCTGTTGATCACCAAGATAATTTGCATTGTGTAGGAGCAAGCTTTCGCCGCGATAGATTAGATTTAGTAGTCTCAACGCAAGAGCAAGAAAATAACCAAACTCATCTTACACAGTGTTTAGCAAAAGCACCTTGGGTTAAAGATGTTGATTTTAGCCGAAATGAAGCTCGAATAGGTATTCGTTGCACTATACGTGACCACCTACCGTTATTAGGCGAAGTACCTGATTTTGAAACACTACGAGTGGCATATACGCATTTAGATAGATTTAAACGTAGAAAACAAACGCCAGCTTTAGCCCCTGCTTATCCTCAACTTTATATTATCAGTGCATTAGGCTCTCGTGGATTATGTTCAGCGCCTTTATCAGCCGAAATTCTTGCAAGCCAAATTTTTGACGAACCCTTTCCGGTTGAAGATAATGTATTAAATGCCTTACATCCTAATCGTTTTTGGGTAAGACCATTACTGCGTGGGAAGCCAATTGAAGTGGAATAAATGTATAAGCAACCAACCTCGGTTGCTTATTTTTTACTTTTTGATTACCTCGCTATTATACCCAAGATCACCATGTCCAAAGAGAAGCTAAACCTCAAACTTCATTGCACAGCGCGTTTCTTTTACAAACCCCCCCCTTTCAACTTCATCGTCTAAGATTTCTTGCAAAGAATGAGGGATCTCGCTTTCTGGTAAAATAGAAAAACCTAAACGTTGATAATACGGTGCATTCCAAGGAACATGGCGAAATGTCGTCAACGTAACAGAATCAAACTTATGTACTTTTGCTTTATCTTTTACTTTTTGAATAAGTAACTTACCAATCCCCCTATTTTGCCAATCTTGGCTCACTGAGAGTTCATAGATAAATAAGCTTTCTGGTAAAGCAGTCGTCATGATAAAACCAACTGGCTCATTATCACCATTAACTGCTACCCAATGCCCTTGCTGATCAATAAACGCTAAATGTTTTTCAACACTTTGTACGCCACTTTCACTTATCCAACGTAAGTCTTCTAAAGTACTAAAGAGTTGTCCTGCTGATTGCTCAATAGCAGGCAATTTAGTGGCATCATCGATTTGTGTTTGACGGATCGTAATATCGTTATTTTTTATTTTGTTTTGTGTTGTTGTCATCTCTTTTTCCAGCTCAGGTATTTTTATACTTTTATGCTTAATTTATTAAAAAGCCATCCTGTTGGATGGCTTATGTTAATACTAAAATAGCTTCTTATTTTTTAAGTCGTTAATCTTTAGGTAATATACCGTAAGATTGGAACTTCTGAGTCTCTTCAATAAAACGATTATAGTACATATTGTCTTCTACTGAATCCTTTACCACACGGTTACTATAAGCGTGAACAATAGCAAGTGTCGCCTTATGAAGTTTATCTTTTAGTATGTTATGGATCTTCGGATCTTCACTTTCTTGAACTTGATTTAATAATGAAACAAGCTCTTCTGCTTCAGCTTGAATATCAGGATCAGTAAATTCTGCAGGCGGTAATATATAGTCTAAATCAAGATTAACAGAATCGTTATATTCATCTTCTTGAGTAAACGGCTCTAAATCTTTATTGTATTCCGCTGAAATATATTTAATAAACTCAGGTTTATCAAAACATTTATTTTTTATGCCACCATTATTATTTTTATTGCGAGTGCGGATTTCATTAGGAAATGGCTCGCCTAAGGCATAAGTACACTGAAAGATATTACCATCGATTAATGTGGCATTAGTGCTACGCACTGGAAGTTCAAATTCATAGCCATTAATAATAACGGGGTAATCGACAGGTTTAAATTGATCTGTTTTTCCCTTTACTGCGTAAACTTCTGAAAGGGTGTAATACATAAAATTATCAGGATTTAGTATGCCACCATTATTCTGGTCATAAACCATAAATCGAGCATCATTACCGGCACTATCTTTTAAACTATGCTCACCAGGTGACAGCGTTATATAACCATTTTTACCCGGTTCAACCTGATATTCTTTATCATCGACACTAAAACTAATGACTTTTTCGCTTGGATTACTGTAATAAAACTTATTTTTTTTATTATCTAAATCAAATTGATCACAAGCAGATAAAAATAAAACTGCGCTAGTCAGTAGGCCTATTTTAAAGAAATTTTTCATCGTATCGTTATCCTTATCATAAATATTCTATGCAAATCATTTGCATCCCGAGAAACATTCCTAAAAAACATTTAAAAGTAATTTTACAGAAATGGCAAGGAGTTACAAAAGATAGCACTATTATGCTTAATCAATGAGAGATACATCGACTTTGAAAAATCAAATAAAAACAATTGATAAATAGTAGGGATCAATTTTTGTATAAAAACCAATCTAATTCAACAGTAAATATCTTAAATATGGCTTAACGACTGTGATTTTAATAAGATATTAAGAAAGAAAAAACAACCGATTTATGCCGGTTGTTCTCTTAGTAGATATGCCGAATTAATTAATTGAGTTAACTAAATCATGCCATGTAGATAAAACTAACGCTTGATCTGGAGGTGAAAGCTCACCTGCTTTTATCGCCTTTTGAATGCTCTCTTCTACACGCGCTCTTAACGCTTCTAACTGTGTGTTATTTTCTTGCTCAAGTTCAGCAATAGCCAGTGTAATATGGCCTTGTAAATATCCACCTGCAAATAATTCATCATCAGTGGCATGTTCAACACGGCTATCAATTTTATCTAATAAGTACGCTTCATACTCAGAAAGCATTATTTATCCTCAATATATAATGTTGCTATCTTTTATATTTACCCTGTATTAACAGAGCATAAATACATGTGCTCTAGCAACCTTACTACTTCAGACTCCACCCTATTGGGTAAAACCTTCACAGTGGATAGGCGATAATTATTCTCGCAATCCTTAATTAACTAAAGGATTTTCCTGATAAGGAAACATCTCTTCGGTTAGCTCTGGAGTATTGTAAAACAAATGTAACGCATTAATAAATAGCTGTGCACGAGGTGGCGCGTTTTTATCTCGTAAATAAGCGAGTACTTGTTCTCTAACTTTATTTCTGAACTCATAACGATCAGGCTCAAAGTTACCTTCTAAATTGTCACAACTAACATTGAAAGGATAACCAGCAGCTTGGCAAAATAACCAATCTAATGCTTGAGGTTTGATTTCTACAACTTCAAACTGCCCTTGAGTGGTTTCATCTCGTCCATCAGGACAATACCAGTAACCATAATCAACTTGTTGGCGACGAGCCTCTCCAGCGATACACCAATGTGATATTTCATGTAAGGCACTGGCATAAAAGCCATGAGCAAAAATGATTTGGTGATAAGGTGTCTCTTCATTTGCAGGCAAATAAATCGGCTCATCATCTCCTTTAACTAAACGGGTTTGAAAGCTTTCGCTAAAGCATTGATTAAAGATATCAATTAACTGTTGATAATGATGTGCTGACATTTAAAAACCATCTATTCCTAATTAAAAAGTGCAGAAAACCAAAGTGCAATAGTATCGCCATGATTGTCATGAATGAGTTTGATGCTCATCAAAAAGGAGATAATGACCAGCATAGGTCTTATTAATTTTTGCCCTTTTGTTAATACTAAACCTGCACCTAAGCGAGCACCAATAAATTGCCCACAAAGCATAACTAAACCAATAGTCCAAATAACCTGCCCACCAATAATAAAAAACAGTAAAGAGCCAAAATTAGAGGTGAAGTTGAGCAATTTAGCATGAGCGGTCGCTTTTGAAAGATTATATCCAAGTAACATGACATAACCTAAAGCGAAAAAAGAACCTGTACCCGGTCCAAAAATACCATCATAAAAACCGACACCGCCGCCTAATATTGCCCCAAAAGTATAGTAACCAATGCGTTGTTTACTGTCTTGAGCACCTATTGATGGAGTAAAAAGGAAATAGAGACCAATGGCAATGGTAAGAATAGGAAGCGCTTGTTTAAGAATTTCGGGATTAATAAACTGCACTAACATGGCGCCAGAAACCGCACCAATAAAAGTCATTAAAATTGCAAATCGCTGTGCTTTTAAATCAATAACCTTTCGACGTATAAAATAGAGCGTAGCCGAAAACGAGCCACCTACTGATTGCAATTTATTTGTTGCGAGAGCTTGAACGGGAGGAATGCCTGCTGATAACAAAGCTGGAATGGTGATTAACCCACCGCCACCAGCTATTGAATCAATAAAACCTGCAATTAAAGCAACAAAGAAAAGAAGAAGGTAGATGCCATCTGAAAAGAGCCAATCCATTTATCTATCCGAATTATTAGGAATGAAGGACGCGTTGCTGTGTTTATCTCATTTATTTAAAAAAACCACAGCAACACGATCTGAGCATAATAAAATTAGGCGCTCACACCTTTAAAGCTAACATCAAACTTACAACAGTTTATCGACCACGTTATTGACGTAGAATGATTACCATTGCATTAGCGGAGGTACAACATCACCACATTGACCACGTTGGCGCAATGCATGATCGAGCAGTACAATTGCCATCATTGCTTCTGCAATAGGGATAGCGCGAATTCCCACACAAGGATCATGACGACCTTTGGTTATCATATCGACTTCTTCACCATCACGATTAATTGTTTTGCCTGCAATAGTAATGCTAGATGTTGGTTTTAAAGCGATATGAGCAACGATTGGCTGACCACTGCTAATTCCACCTAAAATGCCACCTGCATGATTACTAGTAAAACCGTTTTTAGTGATTTCATCTCTATTTTCAGTGCCTTTTAAGGTTACAACACCAAAACCATCACCAATTTCAATTCCTTTAACAGCATTAATACTCATTAATGCGTGTGCTAAATCTGCATCGAGCCTGTCAAAAACTGGTTCGCCAAATCCGGCTGGTACACCTTCTGCAACTACGGTCACTTTTGCACCGATCGAATTGCCTTCTTTTTTAAGCGCACGCATGTATTCATCAAGAGCTTCTAAACGAGAAGGATCTGGGCAGAAAAACGGGTTGGTTTCAACGATAGACCAATCAACAAGATCACAAGTAATTGGACCTAGTTGAGAAAGATAGCCTTTTATTTCGATACCCATTTTCTCTTTTAGGTATTTTTTTGCGATGGCACCAGCAGCAACACGCATTGCAGTTTCTCGTGCAGAAGAGCGCCCACCACCACGATAATCACGCAAACCATATTTTTGCTCGTAGGTATAATCAGCATGACCAGGGCGAAAAACATCTTTGATTTCACTGTAATCTTGGGAGCGTTGATCGGTGTTTTCAATCAATAAGCCAATGCTTGTTCCTGTTGTAACACCATTAAATACACCTGATAAAATGCGTACTTGATCAGGTTCGCGGCGTTGAGTGGTATAACGCGATGTTCCGGGTCTACGTCTATCTAAATCAACTTGTAAGTCAGCTTCTGTTAAAGGCAATCCAGGAGGTACACCATCAACAATGCAACCTAATGCAATACCATGAGACTCACCGAAAGTTGTGACTCTGAATAATTGTCCGATACTGTTTCCTGCCATCCCTTTATTCCTATCTTTTACTGTGTGATGTTATCAATATGTTATTTGCAATAAATAACAATCTACCGTCTCATTGCTGTTACATCAACGTTTATCAGTAGAAAAATACGCTGAATATTCGACGAGCTGTTCACGAGTCAGCATAAAGACACCAAGCCCACCATTTTCAAACTCAAGCCATGTAAATGGAACCTCAGGGAATTGCTCAATTAAATGAACCATACTATTACCCACTTCACACACTAAAATACCTTTTTCACTCAGATATTCAGGCGCTTTTAGCAAAATTTGTCTTGTAATATCAAGACCATCGATGCCAGAAGCTAATGCTAGCTCAGGTTCAACTTGGTATTCATCAGGTAAATCGCCCATATCTTCTACATCAACATACGGCGGATTTGTCACAATAATATCGTAAGGCGTTGGTACAATGGCGTTAAATAAATCCGATTGCATTGGATAAACACGATGTACTAAACCGTGGTTTTCAATATTAAATTCAGCGACTTCTAATGCATCTTCAGAAATATCAACCGCATCAACTTCAGCATCTTCAAATTCATGAGCACAAGCAATAGCAATACAGCCACTTCCAGTGCATAAGTCGAGAATGCGTGCTGGCTCTTGCTGAATTAAACCATCAAAATGGTTATTGATTAATTCACCAATAGGAGAGCGAGGGATAAGAACTCGTTCATCAACATAAAATTCGTGGCCACAGAACCAAGCGCTATGCGTTAAATAAGGAACTGGGATTTTCTGTTCAATACGGCTTTCGATCAGCGTAATAATTTCCATCTTTTCAGAAGTTGTTAACTTGGTTGATAACAGTGCGTCTGGAATATCTAAAGGAAGTGCAATAGTCGGTAATACCAGCTGCAATGCTTCATCCCACGCGTTATCTGTGCCATGACCATAGTAAATATCAGATGAATTAAACTGACTCATAGCCCAACGTAACATATCTAGGATCGTGCTTAGATCAGCAACCGCTTCCTCTTTTAGTGTTATATCCAAAACTGTTGTCCTCTGAAGAAATAGAAAGTCTGTAGTTTGCCATGAAGATGGCGATAAATCAGCGGGAAACCATAAAAAAATATCACTACGTTATTATTAACTTTACTATAACCACACTCTTGTTATGGTTTTAAACTTCAATCATATAGTCAAAAACAAAATTTACGATCTGTTCATAAATAAATATTGGTATTTTATACTTTTAATTTAACTTTTATTAGCAAGAAAATGAAATTGAACCATACTTAGAGCATGAAAGAATTAACTGTGTACCAAAATGCGCCTATAGATGTTTTTCATTCAATATCCAGTCACTTGAAAGCAAATGACTCATTTTAAAGACTATTTAAATATTTTTTATCGTTTTTTATCGCAACCTGAAGATATAGTAACGTTTTATGTTCCACAGATATTATGAGTAGAGCAACTTGTTAACCAACCTATATTTGCTAACTATGTGACTATTTCGGCAGGGTAAATTCCCTGCCTTTTTTTATGCTAAATTTATGGCCTATACTTTTTTATCTCTGACGCTATTTCATGTACTATTGCCTTATAAAAACAGTAACACTATGAAGAATCGTAAAAAATGAATAAAAAATTTTCATTACCGCCTTCTGAAATTGAGTTGTTTCAGGAGATGATAAAAGGCACTAAGAAATTACCTCAAGATAAAATACTTCATTCGCCAAAACGTAAAAAAATGACACACTACGCACCTGAACGTCTGCAACAAGAGCAAGTTGATGCCTCTTATTATTTTTCAGATGAATTTCAGCCTAACTTAGCCACAGAAGGCCCAATGCGCTATTTAAGAGAAGGCGCTAATGCTTATGAATTAAAAAAGCTACGTCGTGGTGATTATGTACCTGAGTTTTTTCTAGATTTGCACGGATTAACACAGTTAATTGCAAAGCAAGAGATTGGCGCATTGATTGCGGCATGTAGACGAGAGCATGTTTATTGTGCCTGTATTATGCATGGACATGGCAAACATATTTTAAAGCAGCAAACACCTCTTTGGTTAGCACAACACCCTGATGTTATTGCTTTTCATCAAGCCTCTAAAGAATGGGGAGGTGATGCCGCATTATTAGTACTCGTGGAAAACGACGATATTGCTCGCCGCTAAACCTCAAAAATTCTATTGCATTAACCCTTAAATCACCTATCGGGTGAAATAAGGTGTTAATTATTTACTTAGTTAGTTGATTTAAATTTTATTTCAATGTTGAAGGTGACACTTGCCATAACAACTCCCCTGCACCTTTTGATAAATCAAAATCAACACAGGCAATAGTTGATGTTGAAAACATAGGAGCACATACAGCAGGACAGAGTTCAGCGACAACATAACCAACTAAAGGTAAGTGTGAAATAACAAGAACATTTTTATATCCTGTATCACCCAAGGCACGTAAGTAATGTGCAACATGTGAAGGATTACCTCCAGGGATAAGTCCATCATCTGTTTCTATTTTATTAGGTAGCGCTAAATCTACTTTTACTGCATCCAATGTCTGTTGAACGCGTAAATAAGGGCTGACTAAAACATAATCAATTATATGTCCTTGCTTTGACATCCATTCAGCCATTTTTATTGATTCACTTTTTCCACGTTCAGTCAGTGGTCTTAGTGCATCGCTGGCAGCATCAAGAGCTGCTTCTCCGTGGCGCATAATAAAAATTTGCATAGTAAATTATCAAACCTATTTTATTTTTGTAATTACTGGTATTTACAGTTTTAAGATACTTAATTCAATTCATTTCAAATCAAAATATTCCCATATAAAAATCTTCAATACCTTAATTGTAATAACATTATTAATCTTTTTAAGATCATGCCGTTGGTTTACAAATCAACATCATTTTCAGAATTTTATTTTAAAAAATTTCGTTTTTAAATTTATTTTCAAATAACTATTTTGCCATATCTGGCTATCATTAACACTTTCGACCTCTTTTTCCATTAAAAATTCACCAATTATTAATCTGACGCAAAAAGTACAAGAAAAAAGGCGCCTAAGCGCCTCAATCAAAACAAGTGTCACAAAAGGAAAAAGCAATGGTAAAGTGATGACCTTAATCGTAAAAACGTTCATTTCGTTTAGCCATTTCAACTAAACGCTCACAAGGGCGATATTTTTCTCCGTATTTATCGGCAAGTTGATTGAGCTTTTCTGCTACTTTTGTTGTTCCCATACTGTCCATATAACGGAATGGACCACCAAAAAAAGGAGGAAAACCGATACCAAATACAGCACCAATATCACCATCTCGTGGTTGCTTTATAATACTTTCATCTAAACAACGAACGGCCTCATTTAACATTAATAATAAACAACGCTCCGTAATTTCAGAGGAAGATAATTGGCTTTTAGGTTTAATTTGTAATAACCGATATATAGCAGGATCAGGCTGTTTTTTATTTTTACCTAATGAGAAAGGTAATGCGTGTTTTGCATAAAGATAAAAACCTCGTCCATTTTTACGACCTTTTCTATCATCAGCAATAATGGCATCGACAGCCGGAGGAGAAGCAAACCTTTCACCAAATGCATTCACTAATATTGGCGTTATTTTAGTACCAATATCAATCCCCACTTCATCCAATAACTGAATAGGCCCTACGGGAAAACCAAACTGAACAAGGGCTTTATCGATATTCTCAATAGGCTCTCCTTGTACTAAACATGTCAATGCTTCACTGATATAAGGAGCAAGAATACGGTTAACATAGAATCCCGGTTTATCACCAACAACTATTGCAACCTTGCCCTGCTTTTTCGCAAAGGCTACAGTTGTAGCAATGGTTTTTTCATCGGTATTTTCATGCGGAATAACTTCAACCAAAGGCATTTTTTCTACTGGACTAAAATAGTGAAGCCCGATCACTTTTTCTGGGTGTTTTGCTGTTTCTGCAATTTTATGAATAGGAAGTGAAGAGGTATTTGAAGCAAAAATAACTTTACCTTTTCCTACTTCTTCGATATCTGCAACCATCTTCTGTTTTAAAGCCAGATCTTCAAAAACCGCTTCAACAATAATATTTGATTGATGAAAACCGCTGTAATCCAATGAACCAGAGAGTAGCCCCATTTGACGCTGACGTTCGCGTGCAGATAACCTTTTTTTACTCACTTTGGCTGAAAGCGCTTTCCAACTATAATTAAGCGCCTGAGCAATTCCCTTATCACTGATATCTTTAATTCTTACTGGTAAATTACCTTTTGTCGCGGTCACAAAGGCAATACCACCGCCCATTAATCCACCACCTAAAATACCGATATGGTGCAAATTATCTGGTTTTTCCGATGATCCTGTTTCATTTTTAAGTGCCGTAGAAGCAAAAAAGAGATGCCTTAATGCAGATGAAACAGGTGTCATCGCTAGTTCACCAAACGCATTAGCCTCTTCTTTAAAACCTGTTTGAATATCTTTCTCAAGGCCTCGTTCAATGACATGAAGAATACGCTCTGCTGCTGGATAGTGACCTTTCGTCTTGGCTAATGTGCGTTTTTTGGCTTGCCCAAACAGTATATTTCTACCTAAAGTCGTATTTGCCCAAAAGCGATCCATTATCGAATGTTTTTTCTGCTCTTTTTTACCCGATAAAATCCATTTAGCTGCAACTTCTAATAGAATATCTTGTGAGACAACATCGTTTACAAGGCCTAATTTTAAGGCTCGTTTCGCATTAATTTGTCTACCCGTTAAGATCATGTCTAACGCAGATGTCACACCAATAAGACGAGGTAAACGTTGAGTTCCGCCAGAGCCCGGTAGTAATCCAAGTTGCACTTCAGGAAGCCCTAAACGTGTTTTATTATTATCAGAACAAATTCGTCCATGACAGGCTAAGGCTAATTCAAGTCCTCCGCCAAGGCATGCACCATTGATAGCCGCCACAACAGGCAATGGATAGTTTTCAAGTTGCGTAAAAAGATCCTGTCCTGCTTTAGCTAATGCACTCGCTTCTTCTTTGGTTTTACACCCCGCAATCATGGAGATATCTGCACCCGCAATAAAACTGTCTGTTTTACCTGAAGTGATGATTAATCCTTTTACACCGGAGTGTTGCTGAGCTTGCCTTAAAACATCTTGAAATTGCTGCACAAACTCTGCTTTTAGTGTGTTTACTTTTTCACCAATAACATCAATGGTGATAACACCCACTTTGTCATTACGAACTGAGAATTGAAAAACAGATGATTTTTCTAGTGTTGTTTGTTGTTGTTCCATTATTCCACCTCCAAAATCATCGCTGCACCTAATCCACCAGCCGCACAAGCAGTAGTTAACCCAAACCCTCCTCCTCGACGTTTAAGCTCATGCAGTGTCTGTGTGACCATTCTTGCGCCAGTCGCTGCAAATGGATGCCCATAAGCAATAGAACCACCTAGCACATTAAATTTATCCATATCCACTTCTCCAATCGCCTTGGATAATCCCAGTTGCTCTTTAGCAAAACGCTCACTGGCAAATAGTGTCAAATTGCTTAATGTTTGTGCAGCAAAAGCTTCATGCATATCAATTAGCGTTAAATCACTCAATGCAAGACCAGCGCGAGAAAGCGCAAGTGGTGTGGCATACGATGGCCCCAATAGCATATCTTTCCAAACATCTGTCGCTGTAAAAGCATAACTACGCAAATAACCTAAAGGCTGATAACCGAGACTTTTAGCTACAGATTCTTTCATCATTAATACTGCCGCTGCGCCATCGGTTAATGGCGTACTGTTTGCGGCAGTGACACTACCGTGGCGACGATCAAAGGCAGGTTTGAGTTTGGCATAAGAATCAAGAACAGAGTTTTTACGAATATTGTTATCTTGATGAAAGCCTTCTTTGTAGGGCGGGAAAAACGCGGTCATTACTTCATTATCTAGTTTTCCCATTTCCCATGCTTTCGTTGCTAATTGATGAGAACGATGTGCTAATTCATCTTGAGCAACTCTGGAAATATGATAAGTCTTTGCCATTTGCTCCGCGGTATCTCCCATACGCAACCCCGTTGAGTATTCAGCAACTGCGGGTGCCACAGGAAGGAGATCACGAAATCGTAATTGGCTTAAATAACTTAATTTCTGGCCTAATGATTTGGCCTTATTAAGGCTTAATAAAACATCTGCAAGCTTTTTACTAACGCCGATAGGCAAAACTGAAGAAGAGTCTGCACCACCAGCAATACCGACAGAAACATGTCCGGCCATCATGCTTTCAGCAACATTAGCAATCGCCTGAAAACTTGTTGCACATGCTCTTGTTACACTATAAGCATCAGTTTTTACACTTAACCCTGCGCCGAGCACAATTTCTCTGGCAATGTTAGGTGCTTCTGGCATTTGAACCACTTGGCCGAAAACAAGTTGATCAATAATTTCGGGAGGAATTTCATTGCGAGTCACTAATTCTTGAACCACTGAACGCCCTAATTCAACCGCAGGTATTCCTCGATACGCAGTCGCTTGTTTAGCAAAAGGTAAGCGTAGCCCGCTGACAATAGCGATGCGATCTTTCATAGCACTGTTCGTTGATGACTTCATAACGGCTCCTGACAAAATGATTTCCTAACACCAAAGAGGTCTGACCTGATAATAGTGTTAACAAAAATTTCACTTTTCAGAAACGTCATTTTACGAGAATTGGGAGTTAGCGCTCAATATTTCGATGAAATGTCTGAAACTTA